>NZ_DATKFR010000047.1:0-2853 GCF_035511255.1 Parvibaculum sp. | reverse complement strand
CGCATGACGCGCTCGGAAGCAAAGGCCCGCGCGGAGCAGCTCGGCGCGAAGGTTGCGGGCTCCGTCTCCGCAAAGACCGATCTGCTGGTGGCCGGCGCCGACGCCGGCTCAAAACTCGCCAAGGCAGCCGCGCTCGGCGTCGAGGTCATCTCGGAAGACGAATGGATCGAGATGGCAGGCGGGTAGGCCCCCGCCTCCTCTTCATGCTCGTCATGGCCGGGCTTGTCCCGGCCATCCACGCCTTCCTTGCTTTCTCCAAACAGAAAGACGTGGATACGCGGGACAAGCCCGCGCATGACGGACTTGAAGAGGCAATGAATCAAATCGCCCGCGTCGCGTCCTTCAGCCACGCCAGCGTCGCCTCATCGAGCCCCGGCGTCAGCGCCTCGCGGACGCGAGCGTGGTAGGCGTTGAGCCAGTCGGCTTCGTCCTGCGTGAGAAGGGAGCGCTCGACGCAATTGAGATCGATCGGCGCCAGCGTCAGCGTTTCGAAGCCGAGCATCGGGCGTTCGCCGCCCTCGATCATTGCAGGCGGCGTCACGACGAGCAGGTTCTCGATGCGGATGCCGTAGGCGCCGGTCTTGTAGTAGCCCGGTTCGTTCGAGACGATCATGCCGGGCCTGAACGCGACATTGCTCATCTTCGAGATGCGTTGCGGACCTTCATGCACAGAGAGGTAGGAGCCGACGCCGTGGCCCGTGCCGTGGTCGTAGTCGAGTCCGGCCTTCCACAGCGCCATGCGCGCGAAGGCGTCGAGCTGCGCGCCCGACGTCCCCTCCGGGAAACGCGCGGTGGCGATGCCGATATGGCCTTTCAGCACGCGGGTGAAACGGTCGCGCTGCTCAGCCGATGCTTCGCCGATGGCGACAGTGCGCGTCACATCCGTCGTGCCGTCGAGATATTGTCCGCCGGAATCGACGAGGAAGAGTTCGCCGCGCTGAAGCGGCCGGTTGGTCGCCGTCGTGACGCGGTAATGGACGATCGCGCCATTGGCGCCGGCGCCGGAAATCGTGTCGAAGCTCAGGTCGCGCAACTCGTTCGCCTCGGCGCGAAAGCTTTCGAGCTTCTTTGCCGCCGCGATCTCGTCGACGCCGCCTTTCGGCGCTTCCGTCCCGACCCAGGCGAGAAACTTCGTCAGGGCGCGCCCGTCGCGCAGGTGCGCGGCACGCGTGCCCCTGATCTCCGCCTCGTTCTTGCAGGCCTTTGGCAACTCGCAAGGATCGGTGCCGCGCTTCACCTCGGCGCCCGCTGCTTTCAGCCGGTCATGGATCGCGCTGGCGCAGGTTGCCGGATCGACCAGGACGGTCGCCTTGCGCTGCCCAAGTTCGTCGAGCGCGGAGAGAAGTTTGCCGCGCGGATGGATGGCGGCGATGGGTTTCAGATGCGCCCGCGTCTCGGGACCGACCTTGCGCTCGTCGATGAAGAGAGCGGCGCGGCCGTCTTCATGCAGGATCGCGAAGGAAAGAGGCAAGGGCGTATGCGGCACGTCGCTGCCGCGAATATTGAACGCCCAGGCGATCGAATCCGGCATGGTGAGAACGACGGCGCTGACGTCGTCGTTCATCAGCCCGTTGGCGATGCGCTTGATCTTGTCGGCGGCCGGCTCGCCCGCGAATTCAAGCGCGTGCGGGAGGACCGGCGCCGTCGGCGGCTCCGGCTGGTCGGCCCAGACGGCGTCGAGGGGGTTGCTCTCCACCGGAACGAGCGACGCGCCGGCCTTTTCCGCCGCCGCCTTCAGCCGCGCGACGCCGTCGACCGTGTGGAGCCATGGGTCGTAGGCGAGCTTCGCGCCTTTCGCGAGGTTTTGCTCGATCCAGCGTACAGGCGGTTCGTCGGCCAGTGACTTCGGCTCGAAACTCGCGACATCGACCTGGCTGCGAACCTGCAATGTGTAGCGCCCGTCGACGAAGATCGCGGCCTTGTCCAGCAGGACAATGGCCATGCCCGCCGATCCGGTAAAGCCGGTGAGCCAGTGCAATCGCTCCGCATGGGGCGGCACATATTCGCCCTGATGCTCGTCGGAGCGGGGAACGAGGAAACCGTCGAGACCGCGCTTCTTCAACTCCTCGCGGAGCCGCTTCACGCGCTCGATCCCAAAGGCGGGGTCCGCCGTATCGTCGAAAGTCTGGAACATGGATCAAATGTAGGGGCGGGAAGGGAACGGGGCAACTGGCCTGCCCAATCCAGTATTGTCATCCCGGCCTTGTGCCGGGATCCAGGGGCGTCGATTTCCGAGCAAGCGGCCCCTGGGCCCCGGGGCGAAGCCCGGGGTGACAGCAATATGAAGCTACCCCTGAACCCTCAATGTCACCCAATCCCCCATCGGCTTCCGGGCCTTCAGGAAAAGTCCCTTCGAGCGGAGCGCGCTTGTCACCATCGTCTCCTGCGTCCCGAGGATGCCGGAGAGGATGAGCGTTCCGCCGAGCTTCAGATGGGCCGCGAAGGCGGGCGCGAGGGAAACGAGGGGGCGGGCGAGGATGTTCGCGACGATGAGGTCGTAAGGTGCGCGGGCATGAAGGGCAGGGTGGCCGAAGCCCTTGGCGGTCACTGATGTGATGAAGGGCGCGACGCCGTTCACGCGCGCATTTTCCCGCGTGATGCGCACCGCGACCGGATCGATGTCGCTCGCCAGCACGTTGCAATGCGCGAGCTTTGCGATGGCGATGGCAAGCACGCCCGTTCCCGTGCCGATGTCGAGTGCGTTGAGCCGACGGCCGGGCCGGACGAATTCCGAAATGAATTCGAGGCAGCCCGTCGTCGTTTCGTGATGGCCGGTGCCGAAGGCCTGCGCCGCGTCGATGCGGATCGGGATGACGCCCGCCGGAATCCTGTCGGCGTCATGACTGCCATGGA
>NZ_DATKFR010000046.1:0-2276 GCF_035511255.1 Parvibaculum sp. | reverse complement strand
ACCATGCCGACGAGGCGCACCGTCCGGTCGCCCTTGGTCAGCACCGTTTCGCGCGCCTCGACGCCCTTCGAGGTCACGGCGAGATAGCCGCCCGTCTGTTTCTCGATCGTCGCCGCGAAAATCGCCGCGACGGCAACCGGCAACGCGACGGCGAGGGCGAGCGCGACGACGCCGAGCGCGATGAACGTGTGCCGGACGAGATGCGTCCTGACCGGCAGATCGGCGGCGCGGAGCCACGGCCGGCCGGAGCGGCGATCGACGCGCCAAAGCGCCAGCGCGGCGATGGCGAGTTGCAGAAGGTCGAGCGGCAACAAGGTCGAACGGTCGGTATAGACCGGCGCGAAGGGCCAGGGATTGACGCTCGCCCAGAGGATGTAGGTAATCGGCAGCGCGAAGATGCGCTTGGGTATTTGCGGCACGAAGACCAGCGCCAGCACGACGAGCGGAAGAAAAAGAAGCACGGCGTAGATCGCGAATGCGTTGCGCAGCGGCGTCAGCGCGGAGACATGCGCGAGCCCGCCCAGCAGATCGTCGACGGTCGAAAGCGTGCCGTCGATGGCGAAGGCGATCAGCCAGGCGCTGACGAAGACCGTCACGCCGGCGAGAAAGCGCCTGCGGCGCGCAGGCGGCGCATCGGGTGTCAGGTCGGTCATGCGCGCGCGTCTCCTCGGGCTGTTCGGGCGAGGAGGCTAGCAGATCGGCGATACGATGCCATTAACGTCGCGGGTGATGCGCAGGTACCTTTACCTCCCCCTTTGAGGGGAGGTCGAGAAATTCGCGGAACGCGGATTTCTCGGGTGGGGAGAGGAGCCATGCGGCAAGGACTTTCCCAACTTTCCGCTCGGCGCCCCCACCCGAAAAATCCTTTGGATTTTTCGACCTCCCCTCAAAGGGGGAGGTAAAGGAAGAGCGCTGCGAGCTTCGGAGGCAAATTCACGCCTTCTTCAGGAACTCCGTCTTCAGCACGAGGCCCTTCACCTTTTCGGCGTTGCATTCGATGAGGCCCTCGTCGCCGGTGAGGCGGATGTTCTTGACGACCGTGCCGCGCTTCAGCGTGACCGAGGTGCCCTTCACCTTCAGGTCCTTGATGACCATGACGCTGTCGCCGTCCTTGAGCTCGTTGCCGTTGCTGTCCTTGACGATGAGGGTCATGGGGTCTGTCCGCTTGGAGGAATGATGGCCCTCTTTAGGGGTCGGGACGGCGAACCGCAAGCGGACGGTTTGAAGCAGGCTTAAACCGCGTCGCGGGCCTTGCGCGTGTCCAGCGGATCGCGCTTCAGCACGCGGCCTTCGAGCGCGCCGAGCCAGTCGAGCCCGTCGCGGAGCCGCACGACCTCGCCGATGACGATGATGGCCGGCGCCTTGAAGCCCGTGCGCTCGACATCGGCGGCGGCGCTCGCCAGCGTCGTTTCGAGCACCTGCTGGTCCCTCAGCGTCGCGTTGCGGACCAGCGCGACGGGTTCGTCCGCCTGCCGACCGTTCGCAATCAGCAGATCGGCGATGCGCGGCAGATGCGACAGCGCCATGTAGAGCACGATGACGGGCGAGCCCTTCGCGATCGACGGCCAGTCGAGATGTTCCGGCACCTCGCCGCCCGCCATATGGCCGGTGATGAAGGTGACGGCGTGATTGACGTCGCGATGCGTGACCGGGATGCCCGCATAGCCGAGGCCGCCGATGCCCGCCGTGACGCCCGGCACGAGGCGGAAGGGAATGCCGGCGTCGACCAGCGCCAGCGCCTCTTCGCCGCCGCGTCCGAAGACGAAGGGATCGCCGCCCTTGAGCCGCAGCACGCGCTTGCCCTGCCGCGCGAGTTCGACGAGCCTCGCCGAGATGTCGCGCTGCTTCGGGCTCGGCTTGCCGCCGCGCTTGCCGGAATATTCGAGTTTCGCGCGCGGGGACGCGAGGCCAAGCACCGCCTCGTCCACCAGCGCGTCATAGACGATGATGTCGGCCTGGTTGAGCGCATTGACCGCGTGAAGCGTCAGCAGGCCCGGATCGCCCGGCCCCGCGCCGACCAGCCAGACCCAGCCCGGCTCGAAGGCGGGCAAGCCGAGGCGCGCGGACAAATCCTCCGCCGCCCGTCCGCCCAGCCTGACGACTTTGCCGTCGCTCATTTCACCGATCTGAATTGTTGTTTGTCCGTTACTTGCAACATATCACGTAAATAGAGGGATGTCGCCCCGGATCAAGGACGCACCGCCTCATTCCCGTCCAGCCCTAACGTCTATCTAATATTGTCATCCCGGCGAAAGCCGGGATCCATGGCAGCGAAC
>NZ_DATKFR010000045.1:0-9134 GCF_035511255.1 Parvibaculum sp. | reverse complement strand
TCGTCACGCCCTTGAGCGTCAGCGTTCCGTCGGCGACGTATTTGTCGCCGCCTTCATGGCGGAAGCTCGTCGCCTCGAACACCGCCTTCGGGAAAGACGCGACGTTGAACCAGCCCTCCTGCGGCAGATAGGCGTCCTTCTGCTGTTCGCCGGTGACGCAGCTCGCCATGTCGATGGTGACCTTCACGGAGGAATGCGCGAGATCGTCGGGATCGAAAACGATATCGGCGTCGAACCCGCCGCAATGGCCGGTAAAGACGCTCCCCCCTTGCGTCCCTTCCCAGGAAATGGTCGCGGGGGTCTTCTCCGCCGTCCAGCCGGTGGCGGCGCGCGCCGAGGACATCGCCATCCCCGTCATCGACATCACGAGAACGAGCGATCGGAAAAAATGCGTCATCGGGTGCTCTCCTTGGCGCGCGAGAAATGAACTCTGGACGGCAGCATCCGCAGCATCACGCCGTCCCTGTCCCAAAAATGATGTTTCAGCGCCGCCGCCGCATGCAGCGTGACGAGCGCGATGCCGCTCCAGGCAAGCCCTTCGTGAACGATCGAGGCCACGCTCCCGATCGTCGCCTTGTCGGGATGCGTCGCCACGAAGCCGAGATGCGGCAACGGCACGAGCCCGTAAAGCACGGTCGGAATGCCGAGCGGCGACGCCGACACGATCACCCATCCCGTCAGCGGCATTGCAATCAGGATTGCGTAGAGCCCCCAATGGGTAAGCCGCGCCGCCACCCGCTCGAAAGGTGTGAGCGTCGCCGGCAGCGCGGGCACGGTGCCGGTCGCGCGCCAGGACAGCCGCAAGGCGACCAGCGCGAAAATGGTGACGCCGATCGACTTGTGGAGCTGATAGAGCGGAAATTTGAGCGGATCGGTGAGCGCGAGCGCCGTCATGGTCAGGCCGAGCCCGATCATGGCGAAGAACAGCACGGCGATCAGCCAATGCAGAAAAACGGCGACGAGGCCGAAACGGATCTCGCTATTGCGAAGCTGCATGAGCCTTCGTCCTTGCCCTGCCCGCCCCCGCGCACAATGCCCGGAGCGTGCCGCCTTCCGCAATGCGGAAGCCGGTCACGAATGCGTGAAATGGGGGTGGCGGCACCCCGATATAATGAGGATATCTTTTATTTTTGCATGACGTCGCGGCAAAGCGCCTTCCACCGGGAAAAGGGCGCCCCCTTGCCTCCCCGCGAGGAAAGGCAAAACTGTGGCCCGCGCCCCACATCGGCGAAAATCATGGCTTGGCGTACCCGATATGGGCCCCGGAGCCGTTGTTGGCGGCGGCGGTTTTCGCTATCGAGGGGAACCCGCACAGTTCCGTTCCCTCCTGGCAATCCCTCAGATGTCCCAGCCCGCCCTCGCCACGGCCACCTTCTTCGGCGCGACGAACGACCGCCGCTCACCCGAAAGCGTCCGCTTCGAACAGCTCCGCAACGCCATCTGCGGCGCCCGCGCCTTCATGGGCCAGCACGAGCTTTTCTCGCCGCTCTTCGCCGAACTTCTGCCGACCATCGGCGTCGTCGAGCCCGATCGTCTGGGCATGAGCCTTCCCGTCGTTCTCGCCGGCGAACATCTTGCGGCGGTCGCCGCGCGCGACATACCGGGCAACGACTTCCTCAACATGATCCGCGAGGATATGCGCCCCCACGCCTACCGGACCAGCATCGAGATGATTACGCGCCCCTGCGGCGTGTGGGAGCGCATCGTCGCTCTGTCTACGGACAATTCATTCTTCGAGTTCGAGGTCACGGGCTTTCCGGTCGTCGACGAGGCGCGCGACGCCTGCCAGATCGCGTTCCTGGTCCGCGCCTCGACGAGCGCGCTCGCCCATCCGGCCGAATATGTCGCGGCCGTCGAGGAAGGGATCGAAGGCGGCTGGATCGACCTCGGCCACGGCATTCCCGAGCAGAGCCCTCTCGGCTTCCTCTGAGGTCAACCTTCGAGCGCGGTCCTGAGCGGCTTGGCCTGAACCTCGTCGAAGGCGACGAGCGCCACGCGCCGCGGAAATTCGTGCCCCGCCATATGAACCCGCACGGCATCGACCGCGATGCGCGCCGCTTGATCCGCCGGATAGCCGTAGATGCCGGTCGAGATCGCCGGAAAGGCGACGCTTTCAAACGACCGTTCGCACGCGATCGCCAGCGCGGCGCGATAGCAGGCCGCAAGCAGCTTCGCCTCGCCGCGTCCTCCGCCATGCCAGACCGGGCCGACGCAATGGAGAATCCACGCAGCCGGCAAGGCATATCCCTTCGTGAGTCTGCATTCACCCGTCGGGCAATGGCCGATCGCGCGACATTCGTCCGCGAGCCCCGGTCCCGCCGCCCTGAAGATGGCGCCGCAAACGCCCCCGCCCGGCGCCAGCGCGTCGTTCGCGGCATTGGCGATCGCGGTTGCATGCAGCCGCGTGATGTCGCCCACCACAATTTCGATGCCCGCCTCGATGGGTGTCATAATCACCTCGGCATGCTAGCGTCCTCGCGGCAACAACGAATCACGCCTGCGCGATGCGTGCTGCCGAGCGTGATCCCATTCGGAGGGCCCCATGTTGAATTATTCGCTGGAGATCGTCGGCGTCTATGTCGGTCTCAATCTCCTGATCAATCTCTTTCTCGCCTACCAGGTCTCCGCGAACCGCGTCCGCTCGAACGTGATGACCGGCACGGGCGAGGACGAGAAGCTCTACAACGCCAACCGCGCCCATGTGGTCAATGTCGAATATACGCCGATCGTGCTCATCGGTCTCGTTACGCTGCATCTTCTCTCGGCCTCGATCTATGTGATCCATGTCGCCGGCATCTTTCTGACCGCCGGCCGGATTCTGCACGCGATCGGCCTTCTCAACGCCGCGCGCAAATCGACGCCGCCCCGCCTCGTCGGCACGGTGCTCACCTGGGCGGGCCAGCTCATCGCCGGCGTCGCCTGCCTCTACTACGCGCTGATGTAGAAACCTTCAGGCGCGGGGACCTGCCGTCCTTTTCCCTTCGGGCTCCGACCTCTATATAAAGGCCGGGGCCCTTTTCATGCGGGCTCCTTCAAAAGAGAGCCCCGCCCGATGGCCGAAAAAAAACTCACGCCTTCCGATCGAAACGGCGTCCTCGATGCCGCCGCAATGCTGGTCGATCGCGCCTTGAAGGCCGGCGCCGAAGCGGCCGAAGCGATCGTCCTCGAAGGCCAGTCGCTCGGCGTCTCCTGGCGCCTCGGCAAGCTCGAGGATGTGGAGCGCTCGGAAGGCCGCGACGTGGGCTTGCGCGTCTTCATCGGTAAACGCCAGGCCGTCGTCTCCACCACCGATCTCTCGGAACGCTCGTTGAAGCCGCTGATCGAACGCGTCGTGGCCATGGCCCGCGTCGCGCCGGAAGACATTTACGCGACGCTCGCCGACCGCGATCTTCTGGCGCGCGAATTTCCCGACCTCGACATCGACGATCCGACCCCCGCGCCCTCCGCCGAAGCGCTCGCCGCCGCGGCCGGGGAAGCCGAAGAAGCGGCGCTCGCCGTCGAGGGCGTGACCAATTCCGGCGGCGCCGGCGCGCAATGGGGCCGCTCCGGCATCGCGCTCGTCACCAGCGAAGGTTTCTCGGGCAGCTATTCCGGCACGTCTCATTCGATTTCCTGTTCCGTCCTCGCCGGTGACGGCACCGGCATGGAACGCGACTACGATTATTCCTCGACGCGCCATCAGGCCGACCTCGACCGCCCGGCCGATATCGGGCGCTTGGCGGGCGAGCGCGCGGTGCGCCGCATCGGACCGCGCAAGGTCAGATCGCAATCGGTGCCCATCGTCTACGATCCGCGCGTCTCGTCGGGCCTTGTCGGCCATTTCGCCGGCGCGATTTCCGGCGCCGCCATCGCGCGCAAATCGAGTTTCCTCCAGGACGCGCTGGGCAAGCGCGTCTTCGCCGAGGGCATCGAGATCGTCGACGATCCGCATCGAAAGCGCGGCCTCCGCTCGAAGCCGTTCGACGGCGAAGGCGTCGCCAATCGCGCGATGAAGCTCATCGACGACGGCATGCTGACGACCTGGCTTCTCGACACCGCCTCGGCCCGCCAGCTCGGCCTCAGAAGCAACGGTCACGCGGCGCGCGGCACCGGCGGCCCGCCCTCGCCCTCGACGACCAACCTCCACATGGCGGCGGGCTCGCTCCCGCCGGAAGAGCTGATGGCCGACATCAAGGAAGGCCTCTACATCACCGAATTGATCGGCATGGGCGTCAACGGCGTCACCGGCGACTACAGCCGCGGCGCGTCGGGCTTCTGGATCGAAAACGGCAAGATCGCCTATCCGGTGAGCGAGATCACGGTCGCCGGCAATCTGAAGGACATGTTCCTCAACATGGTCCCGGCGAGCGATCTCGTTTTCCGCCATGCGACCAACGCACCCACCATTCGCGTCGAGGGCATGACCGTTGCAGGCACCTGAGACGCTCTTCACGCGCGCCGAGGATCGCGACCTGATGGTCGAGGCCGTCCGCGAGGCGGGCGCGCTCGCGCTCACTTTCTATCAGACCGAACTCAAGAAATGGCTGAAGCTCGGCGACAGCATCGTCACCGAGGCCGACATTGCCGTGAACGACCTCCTCGAAAGGCGTCTCGCCGTGGAACGGCCCGATTACGGCTGGCTCTCGGAAGAAACCGAGGACGACCCCGCCCGCCTCGGGCGCTCGCGCGTCTGGGTCGTCGATCCGATCGACGGCACGCGCGCCTTCGCCAAGGGCAAGCCCCATTTCGTCCTCTCCGTGGCTTTGGTCGAGGATGGCGCGCCTGTCATGGGCGTCCTCTTCAATCCGGCGACGGATGAATTCTTCGAGGCCTCCGCGGGCGGCGGCGCGACGCGGAACGGCATGCCGATCTCCGTCAGCGACCGCAGCGAGATCGAAGGCTGCCGCATGGCCGCGCATGGACCGATGTTCCGGCATCCCGCCTGGCCCGAACCCTGGCCACCGATGGACATCGTCGAACGCAATTCGGTCGCCTACCGCATCGCCCTCGTCGCCTGCGGCGAAGCCGACGCGGCGCTGGCGCTCACCGCCAAGAACGACTGGGACCTCGCCGCCGCCGATCTGATCCTGCGCGAGGCCGGCGGCCGCTTCACAACCCATGACGGCAAGCCCCTCGTCTACAACCGGGAGCTGCCGCGCCACAGAAGCCTGCTCGCAGCGGGGCCCCGTCTTTATGACGCCCTCTTCGAGCGGGTAGGGCATCTGGCGCTGCCATCTTGACGGGCTGTCGTGCTAAACTGATTCGGGTTTGACGCTTCGGCGGGGTAGTGCGCGTGTCCCAGCAACTTCTGCATCTCGTATTCGGCGGCGAGCTGAGCGATCTCGAGCGCACGGACTTCCGCGATACGTCCAATCTCGATGTCGTCGGCATCTTCCCGGATTACGCAAGCGCCTACCGGGCCTGGAAAGCCGCTTCGCAACGAACGGTGGACAACGCCCATATGCGCTACTTCATCGTCCATCTGCATCGTCTGCTCGACCCGGAAACGGAGCACAGAGAATGAACGGCGGGATCGAACCCTCGCGGCGCGGACAGACCCCGTCCGAACCGGTATCCGGGCCACCCGGCGCTGCTTTGTCGATCCTCCTCCTTTTTGGCTTTCTGGCCTTTGTCTTCGTCTTCGCGGCGACGGCCGGCTTCGTCACCTCGAACAACGTCGATGGCTGGTATGAGACGATCCGCAAGCCGGCGCTGACACCCGCTAACTGGGTCTTCCCGGTCGTCTGGAACTTCCTCTATTTCCTGATGGGCCTCTCCGGCTGGCTGATCTGGCGCTCGGCCGGAAGTTTCCCGGCCGCGGGCGCGCCACTGGCCATCTTTGCCGCCCAGGTCATGCTTAATTTCACCTGGAGCGTGATCTTTTTCGGGATGCACAGCACAGCCGGCGCGGCCATCGAGATTTTCGCGCTGCTCGCCGCCATTCTGGCCACGATCTTCGCCTTCTGGCGGATCAACCGCCTCGCGGCCGCGTTGCTGTTCCCCTACCTTGCCTGGGTGCTCTTCGCCACCTATCTGAGCCTGGCGGTCTGGCTTTTGAACCGCTGATAAAGAGGCCGGAGCAGGCGGAAAACTTAGCCAGGCCGGGCATTTACCTTATATAAGGCGGGCGCTAACGCGGTGGCGGCTGCAACCCCACCGTGATATGGTCCGGGCCGGAAAGCTGGCTCCATGCCGGCTTTGCCAATCTCCCATGCCCGCCGGCACATCTGACGAGGCCGCATTTTGAGCGACACGACCGCACCGGAGAAAAAAGCCGATGTGCACAGCAAGGGACATCGGAGGCAGGTCGTCGAGTCGGCGCAGGACGAGATGAAGACGTTCGACGTCCTGAAGCGGACGGCGACCGAATATCTCTGGCCGAACTGGCGCCTGGTCGTGCTCTCCCTGCTCGGCAGCGTCGTCGTCGCCGGCACGACGGGCATCCTCCCCTGGTTGATCCAGCAGGTCTTCGACGAAGTGCTGGACAACAAGGACATGACGAAGCTGGTGCTGATTGCCGTCGGCACCGTCGCCGTCTCCGCCTTCAAGGGCGGCGCCGCCTATACGACCAACATCACCAAGAACGCGATCGGGCAGAAGATCATTTCGGCGATCCAGTCGCGGATGTTCGCGCGCATCATGCGTGCCGACCTCGCCTGGATAGCGAACACCCATTCCGGCCGTTTCATCTCGAGCTTCATGACGGATGCCGGCCGCGTGCGCGACACCGTGACCATGTCGATCATCGACTTCACGCAGAACTTCCTGACCGTGATCGCGCTGATGGGCGGCATGTTCTTCATGAACTGGAAACTCGCGCTGCTCGGCTGCTCGGTCATCCCCTTCGGCATGCTCTACATGCGAAAGCTCGGCAAGAAGACGCGCAAGGCGTCGCGCCAGGGTCTCGAGGGAACGGGCGATCTCACCGCCCAGATCTCGGAGGCGCTCGGCGGCATCCGCGTCGTCAAGGCCTATAATCAGGAAGAGCGCGAGATCGCGCGGGTGACGGGTTCGGTGCAGACGGTGCTGCGCCATGCGATGCGCGGCTTCCGCGCCAAGGCCAAGGCGAGCCCGCTGACGGAATCGTTGTCGGGCGTCGGTATTGCCGGCGTCATTTATTTCGGCGGCCTCGCCGTCATCGACGCACATCTGACCAAGGGCGAGTTGATGGCCTTCATCTCCGCGATGATGCTCGCCTATCAGCCGCTGAAATCGGTCGCCAACACCCAGACCATCATGCAGGAAGGCGTCGCGGCGGCGGCGCGCGTTTTTCCCATTCTCGACATCGAGCCGAAGATCGTCAGCCTGCCCGACGCCAAGCCGATCGAGATCAGCGCCGGCGCGATCCGTTTCGAGAACGTCCACTTCGCCTATGCCGACGGTACGCCGGCGCTGAAAGGCGTCAGCATCGACGTGCCGAGAGGCCACACGGTCGCACTCGTCGGCCCCTCCGGCGGCGGCAAGAGCACGACGCTCAACATGGTGCCCCGCTTCTACGATCCGGCCTCCGGCCGCGTGCTGATCGACGGCCAGGATATTCGCGACGTGACGCTCCCTTCGCTCCGCCAGTCGATTTCGCTGGTTACGCAGGAGCCTTTCCTCTTCGACGACACGGTGCGCGCGAACATCGCCTATGGGCGTCCGGACGCCACCGCCGCCGAAATCGAAACCGCCGCGCGCAATGCCGCCGCCCATGATTTCATCATGGCGCTTCCCCGGGGTTACGACACCCGGGTCGGCGAGGCCGGCATGAAGCTTTCCGGCGGTCAGCGGCAGCGCATCGCCATCGCCCGCGCCATGCTGAAGAACGCGCCCATCCTGCTGCTTGACGAGGCGACCTCCGCGCTCGACACCGCCTCCGAGCTCCAGGTGCAGACCGCGCTCTCCGCCCTGATGGAAGGCCGCACGACGCTCGTCATCGCGCATCGCCTTTCGACCATCAAGCATGCGAACAACATCTATGTGATCGACGGCGGCCGGGTTCTCGAATCCGGCGATCACGCCTCGCTCGTCGCGCAAGGCGGTCTCTACGCCGAATTGTCGCGGTCGCAATTCGAGCGCGACATTCCCGAAGACGACGAGACAGCGCCGGAGGCCGACACCGCGGTCAAGGCCGTCGTCGCGCGAGCGTGAGATCGGGCATGTCGCTGGGCAAGCAGATCTTGAAGAGCGAAGGGATGCAGACGGCGGTTGCCTTTCTTGCCGCCCTGCTCATCAAGCTCGTCCGCCGCACCAGCCGCTTCGAGGTGCGGCGCGGCGACATCGCGGCCCGCTTCTGGACCGGTGACGAACCTTTCATCGGCGCGACCTGGCACGGACAGAACCTGATCCTGCCGACCTTCTGGCATAACTGGCGCGAGATGCGCATTCTCGTCTCGCGTCATGGCGACGGCGAGATCGTCTCGCAGATCATGCATTTCCTCGGTGTCGGCACGATCCGCGGCTCCGGCGTACCCAAGGGCGAGGAACGGCGCGAAAAGCACAGGGGCAAGGGCGGCGCCGGCGCGCTCCGCGCCATGGTGCGCGCGCTCGGCGAAAACATTTCGGTCGGCATGACGGCCGACCTGCCGCCGGGCCCGGCGCGCAAGGCCGGCGACGGCATCGTCATGCTGGCGCGGCTGTCCGGCTGCCCGATCGTTCCCGTCGCGGCGACGACGCGCGCGCGCGTGCAATTGAACAACTGGGACAAGTTCACGATCAACCTGCCCTTTTCCAAAGGCGCGCTGGTCTGGGGCGAGCCGATCTACGTGCCGCGCGATGCCGATCCGGAAACGCTGGAGGATGCGCGCCGCCGCGTCGAGGACGGCCTCAACGCCGTGAGCGAGGAGGCGGAGCGCATCGTCGGCCGCAAACCGAAGACGCAGGCCGCCGGAGCGACGGTCCTTTGACCGGCGCGGCGACCGGCAGCCCGGCCCCGGTCCGGACGTCGGCGGAGCGCCCCGGACTGGGCTATGCCGCCTATCGCCTCGCCACCCGCGCGCTCGGCCCAGCCCTGCCGCTACTGCTCGCGCTCCGGATGCGGCGCGGCAAGGAAGACGCGGATCGTCTCGCCGAGCGTTGCGGCATTCCCTCTCTCGATCGTCCTCATGGAAAGCTCGTCTGGATTCACGCCGCCAGCGTCGGCGAATCCCTCTCTGTTCTGCCGCTGATCGACC
>NZ_DATKFR010000044.1:0-9517 GCF_035511255.1 Parvibaculum sp. | reverse complement strand
CAGCAGCAATTCGTACCGACGCCGACGCCCGCGCCGATCGAGGCAAATAGCTATCGCTGATTATCCGGCGGCGAGCGCCCGGCGCATCACCTTGCCATTGGCCGTGCGCGGCAATGTTTCCACGAAGACGATTTCTCGCGGACGTTTATAGGCCGCCAGCCGTGTCTCGGCATGGGTGAGGATGGAGGCCGCGTCCGGCCTCGCTCCATCCTTCGGCACGACGAAAGCGGCGATGACGCTCACATCGTCCCGAACGTGCAGTTCCGTTACCGCGACTTCGGCAACGTCCGGATGGTCCGACAAGGCCGCTTCGACTTCCGCGGGCGAGACGCGATAGCCCATCGCATTCATCACATCGTCGGCGCGACCGTGATACCAGAGATAGCCGTCCTTATCGAAGGAGGCGAGGTCGCCGCCGATGAACCATTCTCCGCGATAAACCTCCGTCTCCTCTTCCGGCCGCTGCCAGTAGCCCAGCATCAGACCGGGATCGCTGCGGTGGACGGCGAGCAGTCCGGTCTTGCCGACGGGCAGGGGCTCGGTGCCTCCCTCGACCGGGAGCACCGCGACGCAGCGGCCCGGCTGCGGCTTGCCGGGGCTACCGGGTTTCACCTCCATACGCGGGCCCGTCGAGATATAGGTCGAGCATTCGCTCATGCCGAGCGCCTCGCAGAGCTTCTTTCCCGTCGCCGCATGCCACTGATCGAGCAGCGCGGGCGACAGCGCCTCGCCGGCGGTCAACCCGTGACGCAGAGCGGAGAGATCGTGCTGGCCGAGATCGCAATATTTGAGGATCTGGCGATAGAGCGTCGGCACGGCGGCAAAGAGCGTCGCCCGCGTCCGCTCGAGGAGCTTCGGCCAGACCTGCACGTCTTTCGGCCCGATATAGAGAACGGTCGTCGCCCCGTTCGCCCAAGGGTCGGTCAGCCCGACGCCGAGCGTATAGGTCCAGTTGAAGGCGCCGGCATGCAGCACGACGTCGTCCGGTCCGATGCCATACCAGCCCTGATACATTGGCCGCCGTCCCCATGCGCTGCGTTGCGCATGCAAAACGCCCTTGGGCTTCCCGCTCGTGCCCGATGTGTAGACCAGGAACGCCGGATCATTCGCCTCCGTATCGGCATAGTCGCCAAGCGGCGGATGCGCCTTCAGCCGGGCAAGCATGACGGCATCGATGATGCGGGCCTTGCCGGCATGGATTTCCATGTCGCCCGCAATTGCGACAGCAGCGGCATGCGAATCCTTCAGAAGAAAATCCGCCTCTGTTTCGGTGAGCTGCGAAGAAGAGGGCAAAGGCACCAGCCCTGCGGCAATGGCGCCAAAGAAGAGCAGAGCATAATCGCTCGTGTTCGGCATACGGATCATCAACCGCTCGCCGGGCCTGAACCCTTCGGAGAAAAGCCCCGCAGCAATCCGCCGCACCGCGTCGTCGAGCGCGCCATAGCTCCAGTGCTCGGCCTCCGCCAGAGGCGCCTCCGCATCGGAAACGACGATCAGCGCCGTCTTGGCCGGCGTCTCGACGGCGGCGCGTGCAAGGCAGTAGCGCGCCATGTTGAAGCGCACCGGGCAAGCCTCGCCGGAATAGCCCCGGGCGATTTTGGGAGCGAGAAGCGACATGGAAGCTTTGTAGGGGCGGAGCGGTGGCGAGGCAAGTACGAGCGACAAGGCAGCCCCTACGTCACTTCATGCGGCGTTTACGCCCGTCCCGCCAGCGGCTAAAAGACTCCCAACAAAGAGGCAAATCAAAGGGAGCCGGGACATGGGTAGCGGGCCGCTGAATGGCGTGAAGATCGTTGAATTCGCAGGCATCGGGCCGGGACCCTTTTGCGGCATGTTGCTCGCGGACATGGGGGCCGATGTGGTCCGCATCGACCGCAAGGGCGCGCGCGGCGGCTCGAAATACGAGATTGCCAGCCGCGGCAAGCGTTCGATCGCGCTCGACCTCAAGAAGCCGGAAGCCGTCGAGACGGCGCTGAAGCTGATCGAGAAAGCCGACATTCTGCAGGAAGGCTTCCGTCCCGGCGTCATGGAACGCCTGGGCCTCGGTCCCGAGGTCTGCTTGAAGCGCAATCCGAAGCTCGTTTACGGGCGCATGACGGGGTGGGGCCAGACCGGCCCGATGGCGATGGCCGCTGGCCACGATATCAACTACATCTCGCTGACCGGCGCGCTCCACGCGATCGGCCGTCCCGGCGAGAAGCCCGTTCCGCCTCTCAACCTCGTCGGCGATTTCGGCGGCGGTGCGCTCTATCTGGCCATGGGCATGCTCGCGGCGCTGGTCGAGGCGAACAAGTCCGGCAAGGGACAGGTCGTCGATGCGGCCATGACCGACGGCGCGACCTCGTTGATGTCGATGTTCTTCGGCTTCACCGCCGCCGGCATCTGGCAGGAACCGCATGGCACCAACATGCTCGATGGCGGCGCGCATTTCTACGACACCTACGAGACGAAGGACGGCAAGTGGATTTCGATCGGTTCGATCGAGCCGCAGTTCTACGCGATCCTGCGCGAGAAGGCCGGCCTCACGGAGGACATCTGGAGCCACCAGATGGATCGTTCGAAATGGCCCGAGATGAAGACGAAGATCGAAGCGGTTTTCAGGACGAAGACGCGCGATGAATGGTGCGCGATCATGGAAGGCACCGACATCTGCTTCGCGCCGGTGCTCTCGATCGCCGAAGCCAAGGATCATCCGCATAACAAGGCGCGCGAGACGATCGTCGAGATCGACGGCGTTGCCCAGCCGAATATCGCGCCCCGCTTCTCACGCACCGTCTCGAAGATTCAGGGGCCCGTCGCCGAGAACGGCGCGCATACGCTCGAAGTTCTGAAGGACTGGGGCTTTGCCGCGGGCGAGGTCGACGCGCTGAAGAAGGCTGAAGCGATTTGAGCGCATTGCCAGGGACGACGGGCCGGCGGCGCATCTATCTGATGCGTCACGGTCATGTCGATTATTTCGGCCGCGAGATTCAGGCCGCAAGCGGCGATACCAAGGTCGTGCCGCTGACGCCGCTCGGCCAGGATCAGGCGGACGCAGCAGGTCGCGCCCTGTCGCATGTGCGCTTCGACCGGGCGATCTGCTCGGGCGTGCCGCGCACGAAACAGACCGCCGAACGGGTGCTTGCCGGCCAGGCGGAAGGCCCGGTCCCTGCACTTGAGATCGAGGCGGACCTCATCGAAATCCATGGCGGGCATTTCGGCGAGGTAAAAAGCCGCGCCGAACTCGCCGCCAAAATGGCCTATCACTTCGAGCTGGCGGGCGAACCCGGCGCGACCATGCTCGAACATGGAGAGGTTTTTGCCGATGCCGAGTGTCGCGCCATTGGCGCTGTGCAGCGCCTCCTCGCGGAGCCCGGCTGGCATACAATACTCATTGCGGCGCATGAGGGCATCAACCGGCTGATCCTCGGCTGGGCGGCGCTCGGCGCGAAGGGAAGCGGGCTGAAGGCCGTGCAGGCCTTCGAGCAGGACCCAGCCTGCATCAATGTCGTCGACTTCGACATGGTGCCGAAGGCAGATGGCAGCATCGGCACGGAAATCCAGCGCGCCATCATCAAGGCCGTCAACGTCACGCCCTATAATTACTTCAAGCACGGCATGAACATGACGAGCCTCGAAGCGATCTTCGCCAAGGACCCGCGCTAATTTCTCAGCGGATCATGTAGACCTTGCGCACCGTCTCGTGAACGGTGCAGACGCCTTTCCAGTCCTGCGGAAAGAACGCCGCGGTTCCCGGCACGATTTCGATCACGTCGCCGCTCTCATGCACATAGGTGCAGCGGCCCGACATGAAGTGACAGAACTCGTCGCGCGTGACATGGCACTCCCACTTGCCCGGCGTACAGACCCAGATGCCGGATTCGGAGCGGCCTTCCGGTCCTTTATAGATGACCCGCCCCGAGGTGCGCGACTGCCCTTCGATCATGGTCGGGATGACGCCCCAGTCGACGAGATCGTCGCGCGTTGCGACATCGCGCAGGCTCGGCGCGGTGGCGGCGAGGGTGTCAGACATTCGCGTGAACTCCTTTGACCAGACCGTCGAGAATGCGCGCGGCCTTTTGCGGGCCGTTCTGCGCCTGCATATGCGCGCTGGCGGCGGCGAGGCGCGCCTTCATTGCCGCATCGCCGATGCAGGCGCTGAGTTTCGCCGCCAGTTCGTCCTCGGTCCAGTTCTGACGATGCAGTTTGAATCCGTGGCCGGTTTCGTCGACCCGCGTTGCATTGTCGTGGCCGTCCCAGACATAGGGCATGATGATCGCCGGCTTGCCGAAATAAAGGCACTCGGTGAACGAGTTGTTGCCTCCGTGGTGAATGACGGCATCGACCAGCGGAATGACCGACGGCTGGGGGAACCAGCTGTCGACGATCACGTTCGGCGGCAGGGCATCGTACTGATCCTTGTACTCGCCAACATTGACCAGTGCACGATAGGGAAGCTTGCCAATCGTCGCGATCAGCCGCTTCAGCAGCGCCGTATCGCCCGAGCCGAGACTGCCGAAGCTCACATAGAGAAGCGGCTTATCGGTGTTCGCGGCGAAAACCGGAACCTCGTAAGGCGCTTCCGAGCGGACGCAGCCCTCAAGATACTGGAACTGTGCCGGCGGCAGCGGATGACGCCGGTGAAATTTCACCGCTTCGGGGTAAAGCAGCAGGTTCATGAAAGGCGAGGCTTCGAAGAACTGCCCGAGCGGATAAGCCGTTTCGTTGTTCGCGGCAAGAAAAGTGTTGAAGTCGTCATGGATCGGCTTGATGACCTCCTCAAAGCGCGCGCGGTAGGCCTCATGACAAGCCTTGTCCGTCTCGCCGCAGCCTGAAAGATGCGGTGGAATGTCCGGGTCCTCTATCTCGTTTTCTGAACACGAGATGATCCGGACCCACGGCTTGCCGAACTGCTTGATCGCCGGGAAGAGGATCACGTTGTCGACACAGATGAGATCCGGGTTCACCGTCGACAGCACACCGGGCAAATCCTTCTGCGCCCATTTTGCCGTCTCGACAATCGCCTCCCAGCAGTCGCGCACGTAATTGTCGATCTGCTCGTAAGGCGATTTGTTGAAGTTCGGAATGTGCCCGTTGATGAAATCGGTCCAGAATTTCGCCATCTGCTCCGGCGGCATCGGTTCTGAGAGGTTGACCGCATGCGCCTCGAAACCATAACCGCGATAGACATCGAGAAAGCCGGGATCGGAGAGAAAGACCGCCTTGTGACCAAGGGCCTGTACCGCCTGCGCGATACCGACGGAATTGAGGGCCGGCCCGTAGGCGGCTTCAGGAAAGAAGGCGATCGTTCGCGACATGGCGCCCCTTGCGTCTTTTGCACCGTCGAAGCCTACGACAAGGCCTGCACAAAAAACAACGGCGGGCGCTTCCACACCCGCCGTCCGAAGAATCTGGCCGCTCCTCAGAAGGTCATCGTGAATCCGACATTGACGATATCGGCATATGCATCGACCGTGCCCGACAAATTGCCACGATAGGCATCCGCATTGTTCGGGTCGTCGGTCGACTGCCGGATCGACGTTTTCGGCGCAAAAATATGCGTATAGGCCGCGTTGATCGTCGTCGCATCGGTGAGCTTGTAGCCGGCGCCAAGCGAGGCCCAATAGCGATCCGAGTCCGGAATGCGTGGCGTCCGCAATTCTGCATTGGGATCGACGCCTTCGTCATAGGCGACGCCCGCGCGCAGCGTCCACTTCTCCGTCGGTCTGTAGATCGCGCCGAGAGAAAGGAACCAGCTGTTGCGCCAGCCCTCTGTGGTGACGACCGGCGCCTGGTTGGGATTGTCGAAAGTGACCGTCAGGTCCTGGAAACGGCTCCAGCGCGTCCAGTCCGCTTCGGCGGCAAGCGTCCATTCCGGTGAGAGGTCGTGTTGGACGCCGATCATGACCATCTCCGGCGTCGTTATCGAAGCCTGGCCGCCCGTGTTGACGAGCTGCCTTTGTCCGATGAGGCCGGAGAGATCGGAGAGGTTCTGTCCCTCCGGACTCAGGTCGAAATAGGCGTTACCCGAGAGGTCGACCTGCATCTTCGATCGAAAGCCGATGCCAATCCGCGTGTCCGGTCGCGGCAGGAGCATCGCGCCCAACGTGTAGCCATAGGCCCAGTCGGAGCCTTTGACGGTCACGTAACTGTCCTGCGAGGGATCGCCGGGATTGTATCCAGGCAGGGGAACACCGAGAGAGGTCGCGCCAATGGTACCGATATCGAGCGCGTTGGAGAGGCGCGCATCGAAATACATGACCCGGACGCCGCCGCCGATGGCAAGCCAATCCGTGGGTTTCCACGCCAGCATTGGATCGAATTCGACGGACCGCACGCGCGAGCCGAGGGCCTGGTAACGGCCGATCCACCCCGGATCGTCACTGCCGGTCGTGAACCCATAGGGTGCATTGACCGAGAGGCCTGCCACCCAATCGGGCGCGAACTGCCAGGATGCCGTGAAAGCGGGTACGTAGCCTGTGTGAATGAGATTTCCGCCGTCGCCGCCGGTCACCGGCGCGCCGGTATTCGTACTCGCGCTTTGCGGCGAAAACGAAACGTCGCCCGTCACCACTGAAAACCCGCTGGAGATCTGCACGCCTGGATAGAGCGCAAGCGCCGCCGGATTGAAATAGGCAGCACTGTTGTCCTCGCCGCCCGCCGCCGAGCCCGCATAGGCGGTGCCTTGCGAGGCGGTTGATTGTTCGTGGACGGAGAAACCAGCGGCCTCGACGTCGTGAGAAACGAAAGCCATCACGACGACACTTCCCGCTGCCACGCAGCGCCTCCAACCCATCTTTTCCATTGAATTCCCGCACTCGAAACAAGGATATCGGAGCCGGCCCGGCCGCCCCCGTTTGCCGACCTAAACACGAGACTTCGCAATCGGTTCCATTTACCTGGTGCGGAAAAATCCAACTTCAATATGGAAAAAAGCGAAAGGGCCGGTGTTGTCGAGCTCACTTCGGTTCGTCGATCCACCAGGTTGCACTTCGGTATCCGTAGAGAGAGCTTCTGGCTGGCACTTTTACCCGATTCCATAGCGCCACCCATTGCGAGGGCGAGTAGAAAAGCGGAATGACATAATTCCCGGAAAGAAGAACCCGGTCGAGCGCACGGGCCGCGCTGATGAAATCCTCTTTCGTCCTCGCCGCGAGAAGTGCCGAAATCATCGCATCGACGGCCTTGCTCTTTATCCCGATGAAATTGTAGCTGCCCGGCGCGTCCGCCGCTTCCGATCCCCAGCGAAAGCTCTGCTCGTTTCCTGGTGAGAGCGAACTCGTCCAGGAAAAGAAGATCATGTCGTAATCGTAGGCGTCGAGCCGCCCCTGATATTGGCTCGAGTCGACGTTTCGCACCTGAACGTCGATGCCGGCCCGGCGCGCCATGTTCGCATAGACGAGTGCAAGTCTCTCGTCCGCGGGAGTCGCCACCAGAATTTCAAAGCCGAGCGGCGTGCCACTCTCGGCATTGACGACCCGGCCGTCCGCGATCCTGTAGCCGGCCTCTCGCAGCAGCGACAATGCCTTCACACGATTGGCCCGGTTCTGGCCCGTTCCATCGCTCACTGGCGGCTG
The DNA here is from genome assembly GCF_035511255.1 of Parvibaculum sp. Classification (GTDB taxonomy): domain Bacteria; phylum Pseudomonadota; class Alphaproteobacteria; order Parvibaculales; family Parvibaculaceae; genus Parvibaculum. The sequence goes on along the minus strand of NZ_DATKFR010000044.1, from coordinate 1,961 downwards.
ATAGCCATGCGACATGATTTCCGGTGTAACGGCATCGGGGTAGGGCGCAAGCAGCGCGCGCTCATGCAAGCCGGCCGGCCGCTTTGCGGAGGAGAGCTCAGAGTTGTCGAAATAACTCTGTATACGTCTGTAAACCCCGTGATAGAGCGATTTGTTTGCCCATTCGAAATCGAAGAGATAGGTCAACGCCACGCGGACGCGCCGGTCGGCGAAGGCGGGCCGCCTTATATTGAAGACCATCGCCTTCATGCCGGACGGCAATGCAGTCTCGAAATCCATCTTGCGAACACGCCCGTCGCGCACCGCAGGAAAATCATACTCCGTCACCCAGCGGCCAGGATCCTCTTCCGGGCGGACATCGTAGAGCCCGGCCTTGAATGCCTCGAATGAAGCATTGCTATCGCGGTAATAGTCGTAGACCAGATGCTCGATATTGTTCTGACCGCGGTTCACGGCGAGCCCGGCGCCCCAATAGGCGGGATCGCGCCGGTAGACGATCTTCTTGCCGGGCTTGATGCTCTCGACGACATAGGGACCGCTGCCGACCGACGTCTCCAGCGACGATTGATCGAAATTGCGCGCCTCATAAACATGCTTCGGAAAAATCGGCATCAAACCGAGGATGAGCGGCATTTCTCGATCCGCACTCTCTTCGCCCGGGTCGCGACGCAGAACAAATTTTACGCTCTGCGAATCCGGCCGCTCGATGCGGACGACCTTGTCGTAATAGCTCTTGTAGTTAGGACGTCCTTTGTCGCGCAGCGTCTCCAGCGAAAAGATCACGTCGTCGACGGTGACTGGCGTGCCATCCGAAAACCGGGCTTCTGGTCTCAGCCGAAAGGTGACCCAGCTCCGGTCCGGCGGCGTATCGATTGTTTCGGCAATAAGGCCATAAAGCGAGAACGCCTCGTCGTAGCCCCTCGCCATCAGGCTTTCGAAGACATATTCGCGCAAGCCGATGGCCGGCGTGCCGCGCACGATGAAAGGGTTAAGGCTGTCGAATCCGCCAATCGCACCGAAGCGGATCGTTCCCCCCCGAGGGGCGTCCGGATTTACATATTCGAAGGAGGTAAAGCCGGGTGGGTAGGCCGGATCGCCATGCATGGCAATGGCCGGACGGGGTTCCGCATGGGCAAGCAGGGGGACGAGAACCCCCACGATCACGGCCAGAACCCCCGCATATGCTCCGCCTGACATCCGATCTCCCGTACCGTGTGCCCCGTTTTTAATCAGCCTAGAAAAATCGAGGGCGGTTAAAGGTTACCGCGATTTAATGCGCCGTTTACGCGCGACTTCGGGCTATCGGAGCAAAGCCGGATATCTATAATCGCGCGCGACTCGAGGATGAGCCGCAAGCCGGGCTGTTTATAGCCTTAGAAAAGGATGTTCTTCATGTTTTTCCGTCGTGTGGCGCTTGGCGCCTTGCTCCTGGCCCTCGGTACGCCGCTGGCGCCGGCGCTGGCGGCCGATGCCGCCAAACCCGCGGCACCTGCCGCGTCGGAACCCAAGCCCGAAATCAAGAAGTACGGGAGCTGGGCAACGCGCTGCGAAGTCAGCCCGAAGGATCCCAAGCAGAAGGAATGCTTCGCCTTCGTCGATGTACGGATCGAGGACGGCAAACAGCGCGTACTCTATTTCGGCGTCGGCTATATTCCGAAGAAGACGGACGGCAGCATGTTCGTCTTCGCCATTGTGCCGCTCGGAACCGTTCTCCCGGCCGGGCTCGGCGTCAACGTCGACAACAGCCCGAAACCGAAATTCGGCGGACCGTACATCTTCTGCATTCCGCTCGGCTGCCAGGCGGAAATGCCGCTTTCGGCTGAAAATCTGAAAGCCTTGAAGGGCGGCAAGGAAATGGAAGTGCTGTTCAAGCACGCCGCCAAGGGCGACATCAAGGTGCCGGTGAAGCTCGACGGCTTCGGCGCCGCGATCGCAGCCCTGCCGAAGCCTAAGGCCTAATC
>NZ_DATKFR010000043.1:0-10719 GCF_035511255.1 Parvibaculum sp. | reverse complement strand
ATATAGAGTTGCTGCAGCCGAAGACGCATGCTGCAGGTTCGATAAAGCCGGGGAAGTCCGGAGTTGCGAAATTACCTTTGGCAATGTTGCGTGCGGCCGTCGAAGCGTCTGAGGACGAAGCTGGGTGGGCAAGTCTGAGTGTCGTCGGGAAGGTGCTCGGATCTCGTCGCCCTGATTTCGATGCGAGAGAGTATGGTTTCCAGAAATTGAGCGCGCTCTTCAAGGCGAGTGAGCTGGTCGAACACCGTCTGATCGGTGAGCCGGGTGGGTCGCAACAAGTTTTTGTCAAGCTGAAGAGGACTTAGGCCCGTCTTGTCTGCAAAGACGTACCGTCGAGATTGCCGGTGAGGACGCCGTCCTGTTTTGCTTCGCGCAGATCGGCGCCGCGCATGTCGGCGCCGCGGAGGTCGGCACGGGTCAGGTTCGCACGGGCGAGTATCGCATTGCGGAGGTTCGCGGCGGCGAGGATCGCGCCTTCGAGGTTGGCATCCGTCAGGATCGCGCGTTCAAATTTCGCGCCGGCGAGGATGCGGCCGGCCAGGTTGCAACCCGCAAGATGGGTTTGCGAGAAATCAGCGCGCAGGCCTTCGCGCCGGTCGGTCTGAATCCACAAGAGATGCGAAGCCAGGATCTGCTCGAGCCGCTCGGGCGGCGGCGCCTTACGCGCGCGTTTTGCGCCCGTGAACTCCATGCGCTGGAAGGTGTCCGCGTCCATGATTGCCTCGCGGAGATCGGCGTCATCTAGATTGGCGGCATTGAGCGTGACGTCGTTGAGCGTCGCGCCTGCGAATTTCGCGTCTCGCAGGTCCGCACCCGTCATGTTGACGCCACTGAGGTCGGCGCCTTCGAAGCTTGCGCCTGAAAGCCTTGCGTCAGCGAGGTTGGTGCCGCGCAGATTGGCGTTGCGAAAACTCGACATGCTCTGGCGGACGGTGCTGTCCTTGCCGTGCTTGAAGATCACGCTGAGGCCGAGGTCGGCGCCGTCGAGGGTGGCGGCATTGAGTTCCGCGCCTTCGAACTGCGCCCCCCTGAGATCGGCGCCGGTGAAATTCGTGCGCGTGAGATTGGCCTGATCGAAGCTCGTGCTGAAGAGGTCGGCGCGGATGAACTTCGCATCCTCGAGATCGGCGTTTGCGAAGTTGCAGGACACGAACTGCGCCTCGGAGAAATTGAGACCGCGCAGGTCGAGGCCGGAGAGATCGCAGTCGCGCAGATGAGCGCGCCAGCCGTTCGGCTTGCGCTGCAGAAAGCGTCTGTGCAGTTCCTCGATCTTCGCGATCGCCTCCTGGGGGATGCGTTTGCCCTCGATGGTTTTGCGCGTGGGATGGCCAAGGCCTCCCTCGTCCTGCCGCTCGGTTTTCCGTGGGTCGTTGGGAGCGGCGGGCCTGGTGGACATGACGGGCGGAACTCGCTGACGGGAGGGACACCCGTCGAATATCCGGCCTGGCCTTAAAGTGAGGTGAAATTCTTGCTTCATTTTTAGTACAAATGTAACGGCCGACGGTTAACCGCCCGGCTTCCGGCTCTATTCCCCAGCCTTGCCAAGGGGGTTAGACTGTTTTCAACAAGCCATTTGAAAAACTCGGGAGGAAGTCATGAGCCATGTCGATCTGGTGATCCGCGGCGGAACGGTCGTCGATGGAACGGGGGGCGCGCCCCGCGAGGCCGATGTGGCTGTCGATAAGGGCGTCATCGTCGAGGTCGGCAAGGTCTCGGCGACGGGGCGCGAGGAGATCGACGCCACAGGCCTCCTCGTCACGCCGGGTTGGGTCGATATCCACACGCATTATGACGGGCAGGTCACCTGGGACAGTCGGATGACACCCTCCTCGATCCACGGCTCGACCACCGTCGTCATGGGCAATTGCGGCGTCGGCTTCGCGCCGGTGCGGAAGACGGATCACGAGACGCTGATCCGACTCATGGAAGGCGTCGAGGACATTCCGGGTGCCGCCCTGCACGAAGGGCTTTCGTGGCAGTGGGAAAGCTTCGGCGACTATCTCGATGCGATAGAGAAAGTGCCGCACGACATCGACGTCGTCGCGCAGGTGCCGCATGGTGCGCTCCGCGTCTATGTGATGGGCGAGCGCGGCGCGAAGCGCGAGCCGGCGACAGAGGCCGAGATCGCCGAGATGAAGCGGCTGACGCGCGATGCGATCAAGGCGGGCGCCATCGGCTTCTCGACCACGCGCACTTTCGTTCACCGCACGGCGGATGGCGATCTCACGCCGACGGTCGGCGCGGCGGATGCCGAGATGGTTGCGATCGCCGAGGGCTTGCGCGAGGCGGGAGCGGGCGTTCTGCAATGGGTGTCCGATTTCCGCGAGTTCGATCACGAGTTCGATCTCGTTGAGAAACTCGTCGAGGTGTCCGGTCGGCCGCTCAGCTTCTCGATGGTGCAGGCCGACGTCATTCCGGACCAGTGGCGCGATCTGATGGGCCGCCTCGACAAGGCGGCGGCGCGCGGGCTGCCGATCAAGGCGCAGGTACAGGGCCGTCCGGTCGGGTTGATGCTCGGGCTTCAGGGCTCGGTCCATCCTTTTGTGACGCGGCCTTCCTATCAGGCGATTGCGCATCTGCCGCTCGCTGAGCGTGTGGCGGTGATGAACGAGCCGGCGTTCCGGGCGAAGCTCCTCGCCGAGGCGCCGGAGGCGGGGCATCCCTTCGTCAATTCGCTCGCGGGCGCCTATCACAAAATGTTCGACCTTGGAGATCCGCCGAACTACGAGCCGGCGCCCGAAGAGAGCATTGCCGCGCGCGCCAAGGCGACGGGCGAGAACCCCGATGCCATCGTCTACGACATCCTGACGGCGAATGGCGGCACGGGCTTCCTCTTTTTCCCGCTGCATAATTATTTCGAGTTCAATCTCGACAACACGCTGACCATGATGCGCAATCCGAATACGTTGTTCGGGCTTTCGGATGGCGGCGCGCATGTGGGCGCGATCTGCGACGTCAGCGTGCCGACCTACATGCTCACGCATTGGTGCCGCGACCGGACGCGGGGCGACAAGCTCGATCTGCCCTTCGTGGTGAAGAGTCAGACGCGCGACACGGCTGAGGCGGTGGGGCTCTTCGACCGCGGACTGATCGCGCCCGGCATGAAGGCCGACGTCAATGTGATCGATTTCGAGCGGCTGCAACTGAAGCCGCCGCACATGGTCTACGACCTGCCATCCGGCGCGCGGCGCCTGATGCAGGAGGCCGAGGGCTACGTGGCGACGATCTGCTCGGGCGAGGTGATCTATCGAAACGGTGCGCATACCGGCGCATTGCCGGGCAAACTCGTGCGCGGCCATCAGGCAGGGCCGGCTTCGCGCGCGGCGGAATGATCAGGCGGGATTGACGACGCCGCTCCGGGGCCGCCAACGCGTTTGCGCGGCTTCGGCGGCGTCCGCTCCGGCGTCAAAAAGCGGCGCCTCGTTTTCGAAGAAGTGCGCTGTGCGGGCGGCGATCGCCTCCCAGCCGGGCTCGCTCGGCAGCCAGTGACCGCGACCTTGCTTCAGTTCAAAGCGCGCCTTGGCGCCGTAATAGCGGGCGGTGCGGGCGCCGAGCTGCGGCGACGTCAGGCGGTCTTCCGCGCCGGTGATGAAAAGCAGCGGACAGGAGACTTTCTCCGCATCGACAAGCGCCGCGCGGTTGCGGTCGAGATACCAGAACGCGAGTTCAAAGAGGCAGCGGCCGGATTCCGGAATGAGCGACGCATAGAGATCGCGCGCTTCCTGCTCCTCAAACCCATTGAGCGCGCCCCAGCGCAGCAGATCGTAGCGAGGGAGCTGCGGCTCCTTCCAGAAGCCCTGACGCATCATAAGGCGGCCAAAGATGCGTATGAGATTGGTATCGAATGCCCAGACAGGCGCGCAATGGGCAGAGGCGAGCAGCGCCGCTCCGCGCGTCACGCCGCGCTCGGCGAGCACCTGTGCGAGAACGCCGCCCATCGAATGGCCGATCACGAAAGGCCTGCATCCAAGGGCACGGATTTCCGTCTCGAGATCGTCCGCGTAATGCACAAGGCTCACTTCGCCGAGTTGCGGATGCGGCTCCATGCCGGGTTCGATGTCGTGATGCCGGAGCAGTGGCGTCACGACGCGATAGCCGCGAGTCTCGAAGAATTCCTTGAAATTTTTCCAGACGTGAGGGCGGCTCCACATGCCATGGATCAGCACGAGTGTCCGGTCGCGGCCTCTCGCCAAAGGTCCTGAACCCATGTTAATGTTTTCCATTAAACACGGCGGACGCGTCGCGGCGCCGGAAAAAATGGGGGAGGAGAGACGTCATGAACGGCGGCACCTATCGAATTTTCGGGGGGCTTGGTTCCCCTTATTCCATGAAGATGCGCGCCATCCTGCGCTACCGGCGCCTCCCCCATGTGTGGGTGCAATTGAACGACAGAAATGCTTACGAAATTGCCAACGTGAAGCCGGCCGTCATCCCGGTCATTCAGTTCCCGGACGGTGCGTTGCACAATGATTCGACGCCGTTGATCCTCGAGCTGGAGCGCAGGCATCCCGGCGAGCGCTCGGTGATCCCCGACGACGAAGGACAGGCATTTCTCGCCTTCCTGCTCGAGGACATGGCGGACGAGTGGGGCACCAAGATGATGTTCCATTACCGCTGGTTTCGGGAGCGCGATCAAAAGCAGATGTCGCAATGGCTCGCCTTCGACCGGTTAACGGGACGTGGACGCGCCGAGATCGAGACGCATGCGGCGCAGTTCGCGGCGCGCCAGATCGGGCGCATGGCGCTGGTCGGCTGTACCGCCGCAAATCAGAAGCTGATAGAGGAAACCGCACATCGCCTGCTGGCACTTCTCGACGCGCATGTGACGGAGGAGCCTTATCTCTTCGGCACGCGACCTTCGCTCGCCGATTTTAGTTGGATGGGGCAATTGTCGCAGCTCGCCATCGATCCGACGCCGGCGGACATGATGCGCGAGACGGCGCCCTTCGTCATGCGCTGGCTGGCGCAGCTCGACGATGCCGGCGGCGTTGAAGGTGCGTGGCGCGATCCCGGCAGACCGCTCTCTCCGGCAGTGAAAGGCCTTCTCGAGATGGCGGGCGAGGTCTACTTCCCGTTCCTCATCGCTAATGAAGAGGCGCTTAAAAAAGGCGAAGAGACCTTCTCCTTCTCGGCGCTCGGCATGAACTACGAGCAGGGTACATTCAAATATCAGGTGAAGTGCTTCTCCGAGTTGCGCGCACGGTTCCGTGCGCTGAGCGACAGTGCCCGGGCCGGCATCGCGCCGGTCTTGCGCGATGCCGGCTGTCTCGACTTCCTGACGCGCGCTTGAACGCCGGCAGGACGGAGCGACAAACGCGCGCTTGATTGATTCCCGCATTGTCGGCAATCTCTTTGACGTCGATCCGGCGCAGGAGAGATTGTGCTTAGGTGATCGGCCATGAATTTTCAGCGGGGATACCCATGACGGAAAGACGTAAGAGCACCGGTCGCAAGGCGCCGCGCAGCGTGGCGGCGCGTGCGGCCGCAGCGGGACGGACGGCGACACGGCCCGCTCGGAAGGCCGCGAAGGCAAAGGTTGCGGCGCCGAAAGCCCGCAAGAAGGCCGCCAAGCCGGCGATCAAACTTTCCCCCGAGCAGACGAAGGCCAAGAAGGCCCTCGAAAAGCAGGTGAAAGGCGTCTCGCGCGAAATCGACAAGGCCGAACGCGAGGCCAAGAAGGCGCTCAAGGTTGCCGAGAAGCGCTATCGCGGCATGCTCGCCCAGCTCAAGACCGATCGGGCAGTATTGCAGAAGCGTCTCAAGGCGCTTGCCTCACAGGGCGAAAGCGCGTTCGACGAGATCAAGATCGGTGTCGAAGGTGCCTACAAGGAACTTTCCGAGGCCGTCGTCAAAGCCTATGGCCATTTCAAATAACGCTTCTTGAGGGCGGGACGGAAGCGCGGGATCCGATGGATTCCGCGCTTTTTCTTTGCGCGTCACCTCGTGCGATGTGCCTCCCATCGCAGGCTTCCTGTTGCACCGGGCGCCGCAAGCGGGCTTACTCCCGGCAATGCCATTTTTGAAAAGCAGGCAAAGGGGAGGATTTCCATGAACCGCGTACTCGCCCATACGGGCGCGAAATATCCGATCGTCCAGGCACCGATGGGCTGGATTGCCCGTTTCGAGCTTGCGTCTGCCGTGTCGAAGGCGGGTGGGCTCGGCATCATCGAGACCTCGTCGGGCGAGACGGAGGCCTGCAAGGCCGAGATCATGAAGATGATCGAGCTCGGGCTTCCCTTCGGCGTCAACCTGCCGATCATGTTCCTGCGCGATGACGCGATGCTGAAATTCGTCTGCACGTCGGGCGTGAAGTTCGTCACGACGTCGGCAGGCAGCCCGGCGAAGTTCGTGGCGCCGCTCAAGGATGCGGGCATCACCGTCTACCACGCGGTGCCGACGGTCGACGCGGCTGTCAAATGCGCGGAGGCCGGCATCGACGGGCTCGTCGTCGAGGGCGCGGAAGGCGGCGGCTTCAAGAATCCGGAAGAGGTCTCGACACTGGTGCTGCTGCAGGCGATCCGCTCGCGTGTCGATGTGCCGATTATCGCGGCCGGCGGCATCTGCGACGGCAAGGGCATGGCGGCGGCCTTTGCGCTCGGCGCGGAGGCGGTGCAGATGGGTACCCGCTTCGTGAGTGCGGCCGAGAGCCCCGTTCACCGCAACTACAAGCAGAAGATCGTCGATGCGAAAGAAACCGGCACCTATGTCCTCAACAAGAAGGCGACACCCTGCATCCGTGCGCTGAAGTCGGAAAAGATGGACGCGATCTACGAAGAGGGCCGGATGCCGGCCGATGTCTTCGCGCATATTCGCGACGTCTATTTCGGCGGCGACATGGAGGCCGCGCCGGCGCTTGCCGGACAGACCTCGGGCCTCATCCATGAGGTGAAGGCCGCGAAGGAGATCATCGACGGCATGGTCTCCGAATTCTTCTCCATTGCGAGCCGCATGGGCGGCCTCGGCGCCGCGCATAATTTCGGCTGAGACCTCAATGCAGACGCGGCATGGCGAGCGGGAAGGGCGGCTCGCCCATGCGCGTCATGCCGAAGCGCAGCCCCGCGGCCGCGAATGCCAGAGCCAGGCGCTGGGCGGGTGCCCATACGGACGATCCCGTCTTCGGCGCGCGCCAATCCGGGTCGCAGTCGGCGAGCGGGGTGCCGTCCCGCGCCTGCATGGCGGCGACGAAGGCCAGAAGACGTGCCTCGTCGCCTGTCAGAACGCGCCATTTCGGGCAAGGTATGGAGAGTGGGCGGCGCGTCGAACGGATCAACGCTTCCGTTAGCTCGGCGACGAGTTCGGCGCCTTCCGGCATGTCGAGCGCGTCGAAAGCCCGCTGCAGCACCAGAGATTGTTGTCTGCCGTCGCCGATATGGGTCCATTGCACGCGCATCGCCCAGGTGGCGAATTGCTCGGCGAAACCGAGTTCGGCCACGGGCTGATCCGCGACATAGGCAGGGCGACGCGGCGGCGCGGGGAAAAAGGCGCGATCGGCTTGTTTCATGAAGGCCTCCGTCGAAAGAGCTCGCTAGGGGAGATGGACGGTAACGCAATTAATAATCATTTGCAATTCAGTAGAATCTTCCGAGCTATTGTCTAACGTTGTCATTTAAATTATCTATCTCCTACGGCACCTTACGGGGAGGATGATTCATGCTGACGGAAGATCAGAGCAAGGCCTGGGAGAGAGACGGCTTCTTCGTTATCCGGGGATATGCAGATCCCGAGATCGGTTTACGGATGGAGCGCGAGGTGGTCGATGCGATCCGGCGCGAACCGCCGGAGCTGCATCAGGGAGAGGTGGGTTATGTCGCCGAGGGAACGCTGCTGATCCAGCCGGAGGCGAAGTCGATGACCCGGACGGGTCACCCCGAGGATCTGATTTCCAAGATCTTCAATCCACACCTCTCCGGCACCGCGAAAGAGTTCGCCTTCGGCGAGGGCGCCGCCGACATTGTCTCTGACTTGCTCGGTCCGGACATCGATATCTTCCAAAGCCAGTTCATCTTCAAGAATCCCGGCGCCTGGGGTCAGCCCTGGCATCAGGACTCGTTCTACTTTCCCTTCGATCAGCAGCCGCAGGTCGGATTGTGGCTCGCGATCAGCGAGGCGACGCTCGAGAATGGTTGCCTCTCGGTGTTGCCCGGATCGCATCGCGAGCCTGTTCACGCGCATGTGCCTGACGGGAGGCTGGGCGCCAATCAGGGCTATCAGGAGATCGTCGATCACGATATGAGCGGTGCCGTGCCGATGCTGATGCAGCCAGGCGATCTTCTCGTCTTCCACTCCTTCCTGATGCATCGCTCGGAAGACAACCGCTCGTCGTCCCGGCGTTCGGCGATGGTCTATCACTATGGCCGTGCCGGCACGAAGATGTTGCGCGAGTTGTCGCTGGCGCAGAACTTCATCAATCGCTGGATGCCGGTGCGCCGCGCGGCCTGAGGGTCACCGAGCCGCAAGTCCCGTCAGTAGCGCATCCGTCATCCGACCCGCCATTCGCCGCGGCGCCTTCCAGCCGAATTCGGGAATGGAAATCAGCGCCGAGGCGACGCCGTGGAGCGCGCAGAAGATGAGTTGAACCGTCTCCTGCGCATCGGGCCCTTTGAGCGCCCCTTCAGCGATCGCCTCCGCGGAGGCGTCCTGAAAGAGCCGCACCAGGCGGACGAGGCTTTCCGAACTGTCGACAAAGTAGACGTCACCGGGCTCGCTCACACGGTCCTCGATCAGAAAGATCGCGCGGAAGTGGTCGGGATGGTCGAGCCAGAAACGGACGAAGGCGCGACCGAGGCGTTTCAGTCGCTCGACCGGCTCGTGACTGCCGCGCACCGATTTTTCGAGCGCCTCGCCCAACGCGGCGAAGGCGTCTTCCCAGATATTGCGCAGCAGCGCGCGCTTGTTCGGAAAGAGCGTATAGAGCGCAGCGGGTGAACAGCCCGCTTCATCGGCAACGGCTCGCATCGACACGCCCTCATATCCACTCCTGGCGAAGAGGGCTTGCGCGGCATCGAGGATACGGGCGCGCTCCTCGGCCGCCGCCTCGTCGCTGCGCCGGGGACGTCCGCGCGGATTCGGCGGAGACTTCTGTTTTCGCGCGGCCATCAGGATTCGCTTGATTATTTTGAACGCGTTCAGATAAATAGCTTACACGCCCGAAGGGCGGCGGGGAAGCGGAGGATTGTCATGGAACGCAGAGCGGATGTCATCGTCGTCGGCGCGGGTCTCGCCGGGCTCAAGGCGGCGGCCGAACTCGAGGCGAAGGGACGATCCGTCATCGTGCTCGAGGCGCGCGACCGCGTCGGCGGACGGATGAAGCCCGGCGAGATCGCGGGCGAGGTCATCGATCGCGGCGGTCAATGGGTCGGTCCGACGCAAAAGCTGCTGCTCGCGGAGGCCGCAAAGCTCGGCGTCGAGACTTATGCGCAATATGACAAGGGCGAGCAGGTGCTCTGGTATCAGGGCACGCGACGCGCCTACAAGGGCGACATTCCGAAATTGCCGCTGCTCTCGCTTCTCGAACTTGACCGCGTGGTGAAGCGCTGGGACCGCGAGATGGTGACCCTGCCTGCCGAGGCGCCGTGGACCGCGCCGCAGGCGGAAGACTGGGACAGCCAGACGCTCGAGACCTGGATCAAGCGCAATATTCGCACGAGCGGCGCGCGGACCTTCGCGCGCATCGTCACGCGGGCCGTCTTCTGCGCCGAACCCGCACAGATGTCCTATCTCTTCTTTCTCGAATATCTGCGGTCGGGCCACGGCGTCGAGGACCTGATCGGCGTCAAGGACGGCGCGCAGGAAGCGAAATTCAAAGGCGGCGCACATTCGATCGCGCGGCGTCTTGCCGAAAGCCTGAAGACGCCGGTCGTGCTCGACGCGCCCGTGCGCGCGATCCGGCAGGACGATGAGGGCGTCACGATCCGCAGCGACAAAGGCGATTATCGCGCGGCGCATGTCGTCATCGCGGTGCCGCCGGTGCTCGCCGCGCGCATTCATTATGACGTCGCCCTGCCGGCAAAGCGCGACGGGCTTTTCCAGCGCATGCCGATGGGCTCGGTCATTAAGGTGCATGTTGCCTACAAGGAGCCCTTCTGGCGGCGCGCCGGATTGTCAGGGCAGGCCGCAAGCGACCATCATGCCTTCAACGTCGTTTTCGACCAGACGCCGGAAGACGAGCGCGTCGGCATTCTCGTCGGCTTCATCGACGGTGACCATGCGGTCGAGATGAGCGCCCGCGGCGACAATGCGCGGCGGCAAAGCGTCATCTCGGCTCTCACCGATTATTTCGGACCGAAGGCCGCCGAACCCATCGATTACGTCGATCAGGATTGGACCGCCGAAGAGTGGAGTCGCGGCTGCTATGTCGCGCATATGGCGCCCGGCGTCATGACGCGCTACGGCGATGTGATCCGGGAACCGGTGGGCCGCCTTCATTGGGCGGGCACGGAAACGGCGACCGAATGGGTCGGTTACATGGACGGTGCGCTGCAATCGGGAATCCGCACGGCGGCAGAGATCGTGCAACGGACCGAGGTGCGGCGGTAGACGCCAGCTATCGGTCCGGTGCCTGTGCGGCTAAGCGTCAGGGACAGACGACCGTGCGCTTGAATCGGCCGCCTGCCGCCGCCGCTTGCGCAACGGCCTCGTTGGCCTGATCCAGCGGGAAGGCCGTGATTTCCACCATGGAGATGTCCAGCAGGCCTGCACGCACCAGATTTATCATCGTCG
>NZ_DATKFR010000042.1:0-16915 GCF_035511255.1 Parvibaculum sp. | reverse complement strand
AGATGGTGATGCCGGGCGACAACGTGAAGATGAACGTGACGCTGATCGCGCCGATCGCGATGGAAGAGAAGCTCCGCTTCGCCATCCGTGAAGGCGGCCGTACCGTCGGCGCCGGCGTCGTATCCAAGGTGTTGAAGTAATTTAGTCCGCGTTCGGCGGGACTAGGAGTGTAGCTCAACTGGTAGAGCACCGGTCTCCAAAACCGGGGGTTGGGGGTTCGAGCCCCTCCACTCCTGCCACCGCGGACCAGTACGTACTGAAGGGACTCTTGTAGAGGTCATGGCGAAAACCAATCCGCTTGAGTTCATCCAGCAGGTGAGGTCCGAGACCGCGAAGGTCACGTGGCCTACCCGGCGCGAAACCATCATCACCACCGTCATGGTGTTCATCATGGTGACTTTCGCGACGGTGTTCTTCTTCCTGGCCGATATGGGCCTGAAGACGGCTGTTGCTTTCGTGCTGGGAATTGGAAGCTGAGGTCGGGGATCGCTCCCCGGGAAGAAAGACATATGGCCAAACGCTGGTACATCGTTCACGCCTACTCGAACTTCGAGAAGAAGGTCGCGGAGTCGATCCGCGAGCAGGCTGAGCAGCAGGGACTTGCGGATCAGTTCGAGGAGATCCTCGTGCCGACCGAAGAAGTCGTCGAAGTGCGTCGCGGCCGCAAGATCAACGCCGAGCGCAAGTTCTTCCCGGGCTACGTGCTCGCGAAGATGGACCTGACCGACCAGACCTATCATCTGGTCAAGAACACGCCGAAGGTCACCGGCTTTCTCGGCGCGGACAACAAGCCGCAGCCGATCAGCCAGGGCGAGGTCGATCGCATCCTGCATCAGGTGCAGGAGGGCGTCGAGCGTCCGAAGCCGTCGATCACCTTCGAGATCGGCGAGCAGGTTCGCGTCGCGGACGGTCCGTTCGCGTCGTTCAACGGTTTCGTCGAGGAAGTCGACGAAGAGAAGGCACGGCTCAAGGTCGCCGTGTCGATTTTCGGCCGCGCCACGCCGGTCGAACTCGAGTACGCGCAGGTCGAGAAGCTCTAGACCTGTTTTTCTTGTGGGAGACACACCGGCCCATTCGATCCGGTGTGTCGTTGACCACTAACCCATTATCTCCGGGATGTCCGGAAGGGGACTGAAATGGCTAAGAAAATCGAAGGCTACATCAAGTTGCAGGTGAAGGCTGGCCAAGCCAACCCGTCACCGCCCATCGGACCCGCGCTCGGTCAGCGCGGTCTGAACATCATGGAATTCTGCAAGGCGTTCAACGCGCAGACGCAGAAGATGGAGCCGGGTACGCCGATCCCGGTCGTCATCACCGCGTTCTCGGATCGCTCCTTCACCTTCCAGATGAAGACGCCGCCGGCGTCCTTCTATCTGAAGAAGGCGGCGAAGATCGAATCCGCGTCGAAGACTCCGGGCCGCGGCGCGCCCGCCGGCACGGTCACGCTCGCCCAGTGCCGCGAGATCGCCGAGACGAAGCTCGCCGACCTCAACGCCAAGGACCTCGACCAGGCGACGAAGATTATTGCCGGATCCGCCCGTTCCATGGGCCTGCAGGTTGTGGAGTAAGGGCGATGAGCAGCAACAACGGAAAGCGCATTGAAAAGGCCCGTGAGGGTATCGACAGCAAGAAGTCGTACACGCTCGCGGATGCGGTGAAGCTCGTTAAGGAACGCGCCACGGCGAAGTTCGACGAGACGATCGAAGTCGCGATCGCGCTCGGCGTCGATCCGCGTCACGCCGACCAGATGGTCCGTGGCGTCGTCGCTCTGCCGAACGGCTCGGGCCGCTCGGTCCGCGTCGCGGTCTTCGCGAAGGGCGACAAGGCGGAGCAGGCCAAGAAGGCCGGTGCCGACATCGTCGGTGCGGAAGACCTCGCCGAGATCATCCAGTCGGGCAAGGTCGATTTCGACCGTTGCATCGCGACGCCGGACATGATGCCGCTCGTCGGTCGTCTCGGTAAGGTGCTGGGTCCGCGCGGCCTGATGCCGAACCCGAAGGTCGGCACGGTGACGCCGGACGTCGCCGAAGCGGTCAAGGCCGCCAAGGGCGGCGCGATCGAGTTCCGCGTCGAGAAGGCCGGCATCGTTCAGGCCGGCGTCGGCAAGGCGAGCTTCACGGAAGATCAGATCGCGGGCAACATCCGCGCGCTCATCGACGCCGTGCAGAAGGCGAAGCCGGCGGGTGCCAAGGGCACCTATATAAAGAAGATCGCGATCAGCTCGACCATGGGCCCTGGCGTCAAGGTCGAGCCGCAGAGCATCGCCGCGGCCTGAGGGCTGGCGGTCGACAAGTTTCCGTTTCGCCTCTTCGGAGGCGGGACGGCAAGGCGGACGGGAAGCGTGGACACTTCGATTTCGGTCGGAGTGGCTACGCCATCGTCCGTTCACCTGTCCGAGACTGCGGGTGCCGAGGCGTGAGCCGAGGCTTAATCGCCAAAGAGGGCGGCCGGCAATAGACGGGAGTTTGAACGGTTTCATCGGCCTTCGGGCCAGTGGGAACGGTTGGAACCCGGGACAGGCAAGTGAGCGCTGCTCGTCGGAGCCCGCGAAGCTGGCCTTCGAGGTACGAGACGAGCGGCAAATGCCAATGGCGGACCGAGCTCCACGATGATCGTGGTGCGAAGCCGCCCCCAGGCGCACGAGGGTTTCGTGCGCACGGAGAGAGCAAGTGGATAGAGCTGGTAAGTCTGAGCTCTTGACGCACCTCAACGGCGTTTTCGCGAACGCCAATGTGGTCGTTGTCGCCCACTACAGTGGCCTCACCGTGACGGAGCTGACAAATCTCCGTGAACGGATGGCCAAGGCTGGCGCCGAGTTCAAGGTTACGAAGAACCGGATCGCCAAGCTCGCTCTGGACGGCACCAAGGCGAACGCAAAGATCGCTGATCTGTTCGCCGGGCCGACGGCAATCGCTTATTCGCAAGACCCGGTCGCAGCCCCCAAGGTTGCGGCGGAGTTCGCCAAGACGAACCAGAAGCTGGTGATTCTCGGCGGCGCGATGGGCGAGACGTTCCTCGACGCGAATGCAGTGAAGCAGCTTGCCGAACTGCCGTCGCTCGACGAGCTGCGTGCAAAGTTGCTGGGCATGATCCAGACGCCTGCGACCCGCATTGCGGGTGTGGTGCAGGCGCCTGCGGCTCAGCTGGCGCGCGTGCTGAATGCCTATGCCACCAAGGGCGAAGCAGCCTGAACCCCGAATGGGGCTGCTGTCGTGATACCCGATACCAACCGAACCTAGAGAGATATGAAAAATGGCTGATCTTGCAAAAATCGTCGACGAGCTTTCGAGCCTTACGGTTCTCGAAGCCGCCGAGCTTTCGAAGCTTCTCGAAGAGAAGTGGGGCGTTTCGGCTGCGGCTCCGGTCGCCGTCGCTGCCGCCGGTGGCGGCGCTGCCGCTCCGGCCGCTGAAGCCCAGACCGAGTTCACGGTCGTTCTTGCCGCCGCCGGCGACAAGAAGATCGAGGTGATCAAGGAAGTCCGTGCGATCACCGGTCTCGGCCTCAAGGAAGCGAAAGACCTCGTCGAAGGCGCTCCGAAGACCGTCAAGGAAGGCGCGTCGAAGGAAGAAGCCGACAAGCTCAAGGCCCAGCTCGAGAAGGCTGGCGCCAAGGTCGAACTCAAGTAATTCGACTTTCTGCATGAGACGGGGCGAAGGTCTGACCTTCGTCCCGGCCTCACCCCGAAACGGGCGAGGCGGATGACAATGGCCGAGCAGACTGACCGGGCAGCTCGGTGTCCCCCTGAAGAAGTCCCGGCCGCCGTTCTTATGAGAGCGTTGCGAGGAGCACAGATGACGCAGTCCTTCACTGGTCGCAAGCGGGTTCGCAAATCCTTCGGGCGCATTCCGCAGATCGCGGAAATGCCGAACCTCATCGAAGTTCAGAAATATTCCTACGACCAGTTCCTGCAGGTTGATGAACCGAAAGGCGGCCGCCCCGACCAGGGCCTTCAGTCCGTCTTCAAATCGGTTTTCCCGATCAGCGATTTTTCCGAAACGGCCACTCTTGAGTTCGTGCGCTACGAATTCGAGCAGCCGAAATACGACGTCGACGAATGCCAGCAGCGGGGCATGACCTTTGCCGCGCCGCTCAAGGTGACGCTGCGCCTGATCGTCTTCGAGGTCGACGAGGACACCGGCGCGAAGTCGGTCAAGGACATCAAGGAACAGGATGTCTACATGGGCGACATGCCGCTCATGACCGAGAACGGCACCTTCGTCATCAACGGCACCGAGCGCGTCATCGTTTCGCAGATGCACCGCAGCCCGGGCGTCTTCTTCGATCACGACAAGGGCAAGACACATTCGTCCGGCAAGCTTCTCTTCGCCGCGCGCGTCATTCCCTATCGCGGTTCGTGGCTCGACTTCGAGTTCGACGCGAAGGACATCGTCTTCGTGCGCATCGACCGTCGCCGCAAGCTGCCGGTGACGACGCTTCTCTATGCGCTCGGTCTCGACTCGGAAGAGATCCTGCACACCTTCTACAAGCGTGTCGTCTTCTCCCAGGCGAAGGACGGCTGGCGCGTGCCTTTCGACGCGGAGCGTTTCCGCGGCGTGAAGCCGGAACGCGACCTCATCGACGCCAAGACCGGCAAGGTCGTCGTCGAAGCGGGCAAGAAAATGACGCCGCGCCTCGCGCGCAAGCTCGCGGAAGACGGCCTCAAGGAACTCCGCGTTCAGGACGAGGATCTCTTCGGCCGTTATCTGGCCGACGAAATCGTCAACATGGAGACGGGCGAGATTTTCGCCGAGGCCGGCGACGAAGTGACGCCGAAGCTTCTCGAGACGCTCATCGACGCGGGTTACACCGAAATTGCGACGCTCGACATCGACCATGTCAACACGGGTGCGTTCATCCGCAACACGCTCGCGGTCGACAAGTGCACGAGCCGCGATCAGGCCCTCATCGACATTTACCGCGTGATGCGCCCCGGCGAGCCGCCGACCCCGGAGACGGGCGAAGCGCTCTTCCAGAGCCTTTTCTTCGACGGCGAGCGCTACGATCTCTCCGCCGTCGGTCGCGTGAAGATGAATATGCGCCTCGACCTCGACGCCGAGGACACAGTGCGCGTTCTGCGCCGCGAGGACATCATCGCCGTCATCAAGACGCTGGTGGGTCTGCGCGACGGCAAGGGCGAAATCGACGACATCGACAATCTCGGCAATCGCCGCGTGCGTTCGGTCGGCGAGCTGATGGAGAACCAGTACCGCGTCGGTCTGCTCCGCATGGAGCGGGCGATCAAGGAGCGCATGTCCTCGGTCGACATCGACACGGTGATGCCGCACGACCTCATCAACGCGAAGCCGGCGGCGGCCGCGGTGCGTGAGTTCTTCGGCTCCTCGCAGCTCTCGCAGTTCATGGACCAGACCAATCCGCTCTCCGAGATCACGCACAAGCGTCGTCTCTCGGCGCTTGGACCTGGCGGTCTGACACGCGAACGCGCCGGCTTCGAAGTGCGTGACGTCCATCCGACGCATTACGGCCGTATCTGCCCGATCGAAACGCCGGAAGGCCCGAACATTGGTCTGATCAACTCGCTCGCGACTTTTGCGCGCGTGAACAAATACGGCTTCATCGAGAGCCCGTACCGGCGCGTCAAGGGCGGCAAGGTGACCGACGAGGTCGTCTATCTCTCCGCCATGGAAGAAGCGCGCTACCGCGTCGCCCAGGCGAACATCTCGCTCGGCAAGAAGGGCGAGATCGAGGGCGAGCTCGTCAATTGCCGCATCGACGGCGACTTCGAGATGGTTCCGCCGGAGCAGGTCGATTTCATCGACGTGTCGCCGAAGCAGATCGTTTCCGTGGCCGCGGCGCTGATCCCGTTCCTCGAGAACGACGACGCCAACCGCGCGCTCATGGGCTCGAACATGCAACGTCAGGCCGTGCCGCTCATCCGTTCCGAGGCGCCGCTCGTCGGCACCGGAATGGAAGAAGTGGTGGCGCATGACTCGGGCGCGGCGATTGCCGCGCGCCGCACGGGCATCATCGACCAGGTCGATGCGACACGTATCGTCGTGCGCGCGACCGAAGAACTCGACGGTGCGAAGTCCGGCGTCGACATCTACAACCTGCGCAAGTTCCAGCGCTCCAACCAGAACACCTGCATCAACCAGCGTCCGCTGGTGCGTGTGGGCGATCAGGTCAAGAAGGGCGATATCATCGCGGACGGTCCCTCGACCGAACTCGGCGATCTCGCGCTCGGCCGGAACGTGCTCGTCGCGTTCATGCCCTGGAACGGCTACAACTTCGAAGACTCGATCCTGATCTCGGAGCGCATCGTGCGCGACGACGTGTTCACCTCCATCCACATCGAAGAGTTCGAAGTGATGGCGCGCGACACGAAGCTCGGGCCTGAGGAAATCACGCGCGATATTCCGAATGTCGGCGAAGAGGCTCTGAAGAACCTCGACGAAGCCGGCATCGTCTATATCGGTGCGGAAGTGAACCCCGGCGACATTCTCGTCGGCAAGATCACGCCGAAGGGCGAAAGCCCGATGACGCCGGAAGAAAAGCTTCTGCGCGCCATCTTCGGCGAAAAGGCCTCCGACGTGCGTGACACGTCGCTTCGTCTGCCGCCCGGCGTCGCCGGCACGGTCGTCGAGGTGCGCGTGTTCAACCGCCACGGCATCGACAAGGACGAGCGCGCGATGGCGATCGAGCGCGAGGAAATCGAGCGTCTCGCGAAAGACCGCGACGACGAACTCGCGATCCTCGAGCGCAACGTCTATGGCCGCCTCGCCGAGCTTCTGAACGGCAAGCAGGTTGTGTCGGGCCCGAAGGGCGTCGAAGCGGGATCGAAGGTTTCGCAGGGCGTGCTCGACGACTTGACCAAGGGCCAGTGGTGGCAGATCGCCGTCGGCAACGAAAAGACGCAAGCCGACATCGAAGCGCTGCGCAAGCAGTTCGACGAAGGCAAGGAGCGTCTCGAAGCGCGCTTTGCCGACAAGGTCGACAAGCTGCAGCGTGGCGACGAACTGCCGCCGGGCGTGATGAAGATGGTCAAGGTGTTCGTCGCGGTGAAGCGCAAGCTGCAGCCGGGCGACAAAATGGCCGGACGTCACGGCAACAAGGGTGTCATCAGCCGCATCGTGCCGATGGAAGACATGCCCTACCTCGAAGACGGTCAGCCGGTCGACATCGTGCTCAATCCGCTCGGCGTGCCGAGCCGCATGAATGTCGGTCAGATTCTCGAGACCCATCTTGGCTGGGCTTGCGCAAGCCTGGGCAAGAAGATCTCTGCCGCTCTCGACGTCTATCGTCGCGAGCAGAAGATCAAGGATCTGAAGGATCTGGCGAAGACGATCTATGGCAAGGATGAGACGGTCGCGTCGCTCGACGACGATCAGCTCGTCGAGATGGCCGGCAATCTCGAAGCCGGTGTTCCGATCGCGACGCCCGTCTTCGACGGCGCCCACGAGCCGGACATCGTCGAGATGCTGGAACTTGCCGGCGTGGACCGCTCGGGTCAGGTCGTCCTTCACGACGGACGGACCGGCGAGCAGTTCGATCGCAAGGTCACGGTCGGCTACATCTACATGCTGAAGCTGCACCATCTCGTCGACGACAAGATTCATGCGCGCTCCATCGGGCCGTACTCTCTTGTCACGCAGCAGCCCCTGGGCGGTAAGGCCCAGTTCGGCGGTCAGCGTTTCGGCGAAATGGAAGTGTGGGCGCTCGAAGCTTACGGCGCCGCCTACACGCTCCAGGAAATGCTCACGGTGAAGTCGGACGACGTGGCCGGCCGCACCAAGGTCTACGAGGCGATCGTCCGCGGCGACGACACCTTCGAGGCGGGCATCCCCGAAAGCTTCAACGTGCTCGTGAAGGAAATGCGCTCGCTCGGCCTCAACGTCGAGCTGCTGGTTCCGCAGGCGAGCTAAACGACAAAGCGAGCGGCGCGCTTCGATTTCGGAGCGCGCCGCAGCTCCCGCCCAAGAGGTGAGGGAGCGACGACATAGACATACGGGGTACGTGTCCGGCCGGCCCCACCGGACACGAAAGATGCGATCCCCGTTTTCCTGGAGGCCCTAGGAGACGTGCATGAACCAAGAGGTCATGAACATTTTCAACCCGACGGTCCCCGCGCAGACCTTCGATCAGATCAAGATTTCGATCGCGAGCCCGGAGCGGATCCTGTCGTGGTCCTACGGCGAGATCAAGAAGCCCGAGACGATCAACTACCGTACGTTCAAGCCGGAACGCGACGGCCTTTTCTGCGCGCGTATCTTCGGGCCGATCAAGGACTACGAATGCTTGTGCGGCAAGTACAAGCGCATGAAGTACAAGGGCATCATCTGCGAAAAGTGCGGCGTTGAAGTGACGCTGTCGAAGGTCCGGCGCGAGCGCATGGGCCACATCGAACTCGCGGCGCCCGTCGCCCACATCTGGTTCCTGAAGTCGTTGCCGTCCCGCATCGGTCTTCTGCTCGACATGACGCTGAAGGATCTCGAGCGCGTTCTCTATTTCGAGAACTACATCGTGCTCGAGCCGGGCCTCACGCCGCTGAAGGAGCGTCAGCTCCTTGCGGAAGAGGAGTATCTCGACGCGCAAGAGCAGTATGGCGAGGACAGCTTCACGGCCGCCATCGGCGCCGAAGCCATCCGCGAAATCCTGACGGCGCTCGATCTCGAGAAGATCGCCGCGGACCTTCGCGTCGAAATCGCCGAGGCGACGACGGAACTGAAGCCGAAGAAGCTCGCCAAGCGTCTGAAGCTGATCGAGGCTTTCATCGAATCCGGCAACAAGCCGGAATGGATGATCCTGACCGTCGTGCCGGTGATCCCGCCGGAACTGCGTCCGCTCGTCCCGCTCGACGGCGGCCGCTTCGCGACGTCCGATCTCAACGACCTCTATCGCCGCGTCATCAACCGCAACAACCGCTTGAAGCGCCTGATGGAGCTCCGTGCGCCGGACATCATCATCCGCAACGAAAAGCGCATGCTGCAGGAAGCCGACGATGCATTGTTCGACAACGGCCGTCGCGGCCGCGTCATCACGGGCGCCAACAAGCGCCCGCTGAAGTCGCTCGCCGACATGCTGAAGGGCAAGCAGGGCCGCTTCCGTCAGAACCTGCTCGGCAAGCGCGTCGACTATTCGGGCCGTTCGGTCATCGTCGTCGGTCCGGAGCTGAAGCTCCACCAGTGCGGCCTGCCGAAGAAGATGGCGCTCGAACTCTTCAAGCCGTTCATCTATTCGCGTCTTGAAGCCAAGGGGCTCAGCGCAACGGTCAAGCAGGCGAAGAAGCTCGTCGAGAAGGAGCGTCCCGAAGTCTGGGACATTCTCGAACAGGTCATTCGCGAGCATCCGGTGCTGCTCAACCGCGCGCCGACGCTTCACCGTCTCGGCATTCAGGCCTTCGAACCCACGCTGATCGAAGGCAAGGCGATCCAGCTTCACCCGCTGGTCTGCGCCGCCTTCAACGCCGACTTCGACGGCGACCAGATGGCCGTGCACGTTCCGCTGTCGCTCGAAGCGCAGCTCGAAGCGCGCGTCCTGATGATGTCGACGAACAACATCCTGCATCCGGCCAACGGCTCGCCGATCATCGTGCCGTCGCAGGACATCGTTCTCGGTCTCTATTACGTCTCGATCGCCAAGCAGAACGAGCCGGGCGAGGGCATGATCTTCTCGAGCCTTCAGGAAATCGAGCATGCGCTTGCGGCCAAGGCCGTGACGCTGCACGCCAAGGTGAAGGCGCGTTACAAGACGGTCGATGCCGAAGGCAAGCCGATCACGCTCGTCGTCGACACGACGCCGGGCCGCATGATGGTGGGCGAACTTCTGCCGCGCCATCCCAACGTGCCCTTCGACCTCGTCAACCGTCTGCTGACGAAGCGTGACATCTCGAAGATGATCGACGTGGTCTATCGCCACTGCGGCCAGAAAGAGACGGTCATCTTCTGCGACCAGATCATGGCGCTCGGCTTCACGCAGGCCTTCAAGGCGGGCATTTCCTTCGGCAAGGACGACATGGTCATCCCCGAGGAGAAGGAGAAGCTCGTCGGCGAGACCCGTTCGCTCGCGACCGAATACGAACAGCAGTACATCGACGGCCTGATCACCCAGGGCGAGAAGTACAACAAGGTCGTCGACGCCTGGGCGAAGTGCACCGATCGCGTCGCCGACGTGATGATGCAGAAGATCTCGGCCGTTCAGGTCGATCAGGAGACCAAGCGCGAGAAGCCCATCAATTCAATTTACATGATGGCTCACTCGGGCGCTCGTGGTTCGCCCGCCCAGATGAAGCAGCTCGCCGGCATGCGCGGCCTCATGGCCAAGCCGTCGGGTGAAATCATCGAGACGCCGATCATCTCGAACTTCAAGGAAGGCCTCACCGTTCTCGAGTACTTCAACTCGACCCACGGTGCCCGTAAGGGTCTTGCCGATACCGCGCTGAAGACGGCGAACTCGGGTTACCTCACGCGTCGTCTCGTCGACGTCGCGCAGGACTCGATCATCTCCGAGTTCGATTGCGGTTCGGAAGGCGGCATCACGGTCCAGGCGGTGATCGACTCGGGCGAAATCATTGTCTCTCTCGGTACGCGCGTCCTTGGACGCACGACCGCGGAAGACGTGCTCAACCCGGTGACGGGCGAAGTTCTCATTGCGAAGAACACGCTCATCGAAGAAAGCCATGTCGATCAGATCGAGGCGGCGAACCTTCAGGCGATCCGCATCCGCTCCGTGCTGACTTGCGAATCCGAAACGGGCGTCTGCGGCGCCTGCTACGGCCGCGATCTCGCGCGCGGTACGCCGGTCAATCTCGGCGAGGCTGTCGGCGTCATCGCCGCGCAGTCCATCGGCGAGCCGGGCACGCAGCTCACCATGCGCACGTTCCACATCGGCGGAACGGCGCAGGTGGTCGACTCCTCTTTCGTCGAGTCGAACCACACCGGCATCGTCAAGATCGTCAACCGCAACGTCGTCAAGGACTCCGAAGGCCAGCTCGTGGTCATGGGCCGCAACGTGCAGGTCCAGGTTCTCGACGAGCAGGGACGCGAGAGGGCGAGCCACAAGCTCACCTACGGTTCGCGCCTCAAGGTGGATGACGGCGCGAAGATCGAGCGTGGCCAGCGTATCTCCGAGTGGGATCCGTACACCATGCCGATCCTCACCGAAGTCAACGGTCACGTCGAGTTCGAGGATCTGGTCGAAGGCGTGTCGATCCGCGAAGTGGCGGACGAGGCGACCGGCATTTCCAGCCGCGTCGTCGTTGACTGGCGTGCTTCTCCGCGCGGCAGCGAGCTTCGGCCCGCCGTCGTCGTGAAGGACAAGAACGGCAAGATCCTGAAACTCGCGAGCGGCAACGATGCCCGCTACCTGCTGTCGGTCGACGCCATTCTGTCGGTCGAGAACAGCGCGGAAGTCCATGCCGGCGACGTACTGGCGCGTATTCCGACGGAAGGTGCGAAGACGCGCGACATCACCGGCGGTCTGCCGCGTGTCGCCGAACTCTTCGAGGCGCGCCGTCCGAAGGATCACGCGATCATCGCGGAGGCGACCGGCAAGGTCGAATTCGGCAAGGACTACAAGAACAAGCGCCGCATTATCGTGCATCCGCTCGATGAGAGCCTCGAGCCGATCGAATATCTGATCCCGAAGGGCAAGCATATCGGCGTGCAGGAAGGCGACATCATCGAGAAGGGCGAGTTTCTCCTCGACGGTCACCCCGCGCCGCACGACATTCTTGCGATTTCGGGCGTCGAGCAGCTCGCGGCCTATCTCGTCAATGAGATCCAGGACGTCTACCGCCTGCAGGGCGTGTCGATCAACGACAAGCACATCGAAGTGATCGTGCGCAACATGCTGCAGAAGGTGGAGATCACGGACTCGGGCGACTCCACCAACCTGCCGGGCGAACAGCTCGACCGGACGGAGTTCGAGGAGATCAACGCGAAGCTGAAGGCGCAGGGCAAGCGCGAGATGGCGGCGAGCCCGGTGCTCCTCGGCATTACCAAGGCTTCGCTCCAGACGCGGTCCTTCATCTCGGCCGCCTCCTTCCAGGAGACGACGCGCGTTCTCACCGAAGCCGCGGTCAACGGCAAGGTGGACCAGCTCATCGGCCTCAAGGAGAACGTCATAGTCGGCCGGCTCATCCCGGCAGGCACCGGCGGCATGCTCCAGCGCCTCCGTGCGGAAGCGCAGAAGCGCGACGAGAAGATCGCCGCCGAGCAGGGCGGTCAGCTCCCGCAGGCGAGCGAGCCTGTGGTGGTCGACGTTACGACCACGGCCGGCACCCACGCCGGATAAGGGCGCTGCCAAACAGCTTTGAAGTCACAGGCCGTCATGGAAACATGACGGCCTGTTTCTTTAGGGAGGGAGCATGAGGGAGCTTTGGCGGGGAATGCTCGGCGCGTCGTTTGCGCTTTGCATGATGGCGTCGGCTGTTGCGGCGGGGCAGATACCCCAGGCCGAGCGGCTGGATCTCCGGCGCGAATATATTCTCGCCAATACCGAGTTCACGGTTCTGCACGAGATGGGCCATGTCGCCTTCCAGGAATTCGACGTGCCGCTCTTCGGCCATGAAGAGGAATCCGCCGACACCTTCGCGACCATCTTGATGATTCTGAATTACGGCGTCGATGTCGATCCGAAGCACATGGACCGCCTCCTCATGGTGTCGGCCGAGTGGTACGACGAATGGAAGCTGCTCGATGCGCGCGATGCCGCGCGCTCCTATTGGGACGAACATCCGCTTTCGATCCAGCGCTTCTACAACATCAATTGCCTGGCCTTCGGCGCGAACGAGGAGATGCTCGGACTGCTGCTCGATCACCCCTCGGACTTGCTGCCGGTCGAGCGGGGCTGGTTCTGCGATCGCGAATTCGCCCGCGCCAGGGCGGCGACCTTCTGGCTTTACGATCGCCATCGCAAGACGCCGGCGACGCCCGACAGGGGCGAGCAAACCAGAATGCCGATGATCACCGTCACCTATGACGAACCGGAGACGGAGGACGTCAGGAAGGCTTATGCGCTGCTGCGTTCCGCGGGCATCGCCGAGCGCATCGCCCGGCGCCTCGATGAGCTCATCGCCTGGCCGCATCCGATCAGCATCAACTTCGTGAGCTGCGGCGCGAGCACCGAAGCCTATTTCAACGAAAGAGTGCGCGGCATCTTCATCTGCGCCGGCCTCATCACCCAGTTCGGTCAGATGGCCGACTATCAGGCTGGTCAGGATTCGACCAGACTCTGCGGCAACCTGGCGATCCGGCGTGTCATGGGGGACCGCCTTGGGTGCAACTCCGAACTGGCGACGGGAGCATCTGGTCCGGCGCCTGCGCCCGCGCCGATTCGAGCCAGATAATCACCCATAATGCAGATGAAGCGGAGATTCGGTCCGCCGGGAAGATCGAAGCCGATTCCCGCCTCGGGCCTTCGATTCGCCGCCCTGCCAAGGTCGAAAAACCTCTTCCTTGGGCCCGTTTGGCCTCATATAAGTGCGACATGAGAGCCCCGATCGGGAAAAGCAGGGCTAGATGCCCGTTTTCGTTGATTTTCTTAAGGATCGGACTTGACGACCCCCGGGGTGCCGAGTAGCTTCCGCCCACTTTCGCCGCAGGTAGTAGGGGCAACCGAGCCGATCCGGCCGGACCTAGACACTGGGGCCAGTAAACCGAAGACGAGGAATGGCGCACGACTCGAGCGCATAGCTTGAGTCCTCTGCATTTGGGCACTAACCCCGTGAAGGGATCGGTGCCCATAACTGCGCTCAGCCTTTCAAATGAAAGGGTGTGCGAGGTTTTTGTTTTGAACAACGAGATCGAGCAGGCCACTTAAATATGCCCACGATCAATCAGCTAATCCGCAATCCGCGCACGCCCATCGTGAAGCGGAACAAGGTCCCGGCGATGCAGGCATGTCCGCAGAAGCGCGGCGTTTGCACGCGCGTCTACACGACGACGCCGAAGAAGCCGAACTCCGCTCTTCGTAAGGTCGCCCGTGTGCGCCTGACGAATGGCTTCGAAGTCACGAGCTACATCCCCGGTGAAGGCCACAACCTTCAGGAACACTCCGTTGTTCTGATCCGCGGCGGCCGCGTGAAGGATCTTCCCGGCGTTCGCTATCACATCATCCGCGGCGTGCTCGATACGCAGGGCGTGAAAGACCGCCGCCAGCGTCGTTCGAAGTACGGCGCGAAGCGTCCGAAGTGAGGAACTAGAACATGTCGCGTCGCCACCGCGCAGAAAAACGAGAAGTCATTCCGGACGCCAAGTTCGGCGACGTCATTCTCGCCAAGTTCATGAACAGCCTGATGTATCACGGCAAGAAGTCCGCCGCGGAAAGCATCATCTACGGCGCGTTCGACCAGATGGAAAAGAAGGCGAAGGTCGATGCGCTTCGTACCTTCCACGAAGCCCTCGACAACGTGATGCCTTCGATCGAAGTGCGTTCGCGTCGCGTCGGCGGCGCGACCTACCAGGTCCCCGTCGAAGTTCGTCCGGACCGCCGCCGTGCGCTCGCCATCCGCTGGATCATCTCGGCGGCCCGCGCGCGCAATGAGACGACCATGATCGGCCGTTTGTCGGGCGAACTGCTCGACGCAGCCAACAACCGCGGCAACGCGGTCAAGAAGCGTGAAGACACGCACCGGATGGCGGAAGCCAACCGCGCCTTCTCGCACTACCGCTGGTAACCAAGTCCTTCTGAGGCCATTGTCATGCCCCGTCAGACCAAGCTCGAAGATTATCGCAATATCGGTATCATGGCGCACATTGATGCCGGTAAGACGACGACGACCGAGCGCATCCTCTACTATACGGGCGTGAGCCATAAGATCGGCGAAGTCCATGACGGCGCTGCCACCATGGACTTCATGGAGCAGGAGCAGGAGCGTGGCATCACGATCACCTCCGCCGCGACGACCTGCTACTGGAAGGGTCACCGTCTCAACATCATCGACACCCCCGGCCACGTCGACTTCACGATCGAAGTCGAGCGTTCGCTCCGCGTGCTCGATGGCGCCGTCTGCGTGCTGGACTCGAGCCAGGGCGTCGAGCCCCAGACGGAAACGGTGTGGCGCCAGGGCGACAAGTATCATGTGCCGCGCATCGTCTTCTGTAACAAGATGGACAAGATCGGCGCGGACTTCGACCGCTGCCTGAACGACATTGTGCAGCGCCTCGGCGCGAAGCCGGTGCCCGTGCAGCTGCCGATCGGCGCCGAAGGTGATTTCCGTGGTGTCGTCGACCTCGTCAACATGGTCGCCTATGTCTGGGGCGCCGACGACAAGGACACCTCGTTCGAGACGGTCGAAATTCCCGCCGACCTGAAAGACAAGGCCGTCGCCGCCCGCAGCGCGCTGATTGAAGCCGCAGTCGAGATGGACGATGCGGCGATGGAAGCCTATCTGGACGGCACCGAGCCGGACAACGACACGCTCCAGCGCCTGATCCGCAAGGCCGTCCTCAACGCCGCCTTCTATCCGGTGTTCTGCGGCACTGCCTTCAAGAACAAGGGCGTGCAGCCTCTTCTCGATGCTGTCGTCGCCTACCTGCCGTCGCCGCTCGAAGTGCCGGCGATCAAGGGCATCGACGTCAAGACGGGTGAAGAAACCACCCGCAAGTCGTCGGATGACGAGCCGCTCGCGCTGCTCGCGTTCAAGATCATGGACGATCCGTTCGTCGGTTCGCTGACCTTCTGCCGCATCTATTCGGGCAAGGTCGAAGCCGGCATGACGCTGCTGAATTCGCCGCGCGAGAAGAAAGAGCGCGTCGGCCGCATGCTTCTGATGCATGCCAACAACCGCGAAGACATCAAGGAAGCTTTCGCCGGCGACATCGTCGCGATCGCGAGCCTCAAGGACACGCGCACCGGCGACACGCTGTGCGATCCGCTTCACCCGGTGATCCTCGAAAAGATGGAGTTCCCGGAACCCGTCATCGAGATCGCGGTCGAGCCGAAGACGAAGGTCGACCAGGAAAAGATGGGCGTCGCGCTGCACAAGCTCGCGGCTGAAGATCCGTCCTTCCGCGTCTCGACGGATCAGGAAAGCGGTCAGACGATCCTGAAGGGGATGGGCGAACTCCATCTCGACATCAAGGTCGACATTCTCCGCCGCACCTACAAGATCGACGTCAATGTCGGCGCTCCGCAGGTTGCCTATCGCGAAGCGATCACCAAGCGCGCCGAAATCGACTACACGCACAAGAAGCAGTCGGGCGGTTCGGGCCAGTTTGCCCGCGTCAAGATCGTTCTCGAGCCGGCCGAGCCGGGCACGGGCTTCGTGTTCGAAAGCAAGATCGTCGGCGGTTCGGTGCCGAAGGAATATATCCCCGGTGTCCAGAAGGGCATCGAGAGCGTGAAGGACTCGGGTCCGCTTGCCGGCTTCCCGATGATCGACTTCAAGGCGACGCTGATCGACGGCGCCTACCACGACGTCGACTCGAGCGCGCTCGCTTTCGAAATCGCCGCCCGGGCCGCGTTCCGTGAAGGTGCGCAGCAGGCCGGTGTGAAACTCCTCGAGCCGATCATGAAGGTCGAGGTCGTGACGCCTGAGGATTTCCTCGGCGGCGTCATCGGCGACATCAACTCGCGTCGTGGCCAAATCCTGGGCACGGACCAGCGTGGCAACGCGCAGATCGTCAACGCGATGGTGCCGCTCGCCAATATGTTCGGATACGTGAACACGCTCCGCTCGATGAGCCAGGGCCGTGCGAGCTACTCCATGCAGTTCGATCACTACGAGCAGGTTCCGCAGGCGGTCTCGGACGAAGTCCGGGCAAAGCTCGCCTAATCAGTTAATCGAAGTCAGTTCCAGAAGGATTGGAGCGCCGAGATGGCCAAAGAGAAATTTGAGCGCAATAAGCCGCACTGCAACATCGGGACGATTGGTCACGTCGATCACGGCAAGACGACGCTGACGGCAGCGATCACGAAGGTTCTGGCGGAATCGGGCGGGGCGACGTTTTCGGCCTA
>NZ_DATKFR010000041.1:0-2486 GCF_035511255.1 Parvibaculum sp. | reverse complement strand
GCGCCGCAATTGTGTTCCAATCGGGGACGGGGCTTGACCGACCCCTCATCCCGGGGTTTTGTGCGCTCATGAAGCGCAATGCCGAGCCCGAACCCTTCTGGAAGCGCAAGACGCTGGAAGAGATGACCCGCAAGGAGTGGGAGTCGCTTTGCGACGGCTGCGCGAAATGCTGCCTCGTGAAGCTCGAGGACGAGGATACGCTCGAAATCTCGTTCACCAACGCGATCTGCAAGCTGCTCGACTGCGAGAGCTGCCGCTGCACCGATTATCCGAACCGGGCGAGGCGCGTGCCCGATTGCGTGCCGCTGACGCCGGAGGTGATCCAGGAGGTGAGCTGGATGCCGCCCTCCTGCGCCTACCGGCTGGTGGCGGAGGGCAAGGACCTGCCGAGCTGGCATCCGCTGGTCTCCGGGGAAACCGAAAGCGTGCATCGCGCGGGCATGTCGGTCCGGGGGAAAGTCGTCTCCGAGGACGAGATCGATTTCGACGACATCTGCGACTACATCGTGCAGTGGCCGAAAGAGATCGCGGAGTGAGGGCGAGGCCCCCGGGGATAAGTTTTCTTAAAAAAGATTCGTCGGCGGACGAATTTTTGCCCCTTGACCAGCGTGACGCTCCTTACCACCTCTTCGATTATCTCCAGAAGTGTGTCTGCAACTCTCCATGGGTGTCATCCCGGGCTTGTCCCGGGATCCAGGGGCCGCTCGCTCGTCATTTTGCCGCCCTGGATCCCGGCACAAGGCCGGGATGACATTTCGAGGCGGGGATAAGTTTGTTTTCGATAAAATTCGTCGGCGGATGAATTTCACCCCTTGACCAGCGTGACGCTGCTTCCTACCTGTTCGGTTATATCCAGTATTGCGTCTCGAGGTTTGCGGCCCCCGTCAGCGGGGGCTTTTTTATTGCGTCGCTCGCAACGAGGAGAGGAATGCGTGGCGGTCAGGAAAAAAGCGAAGGAGCCCGACTGGACGAAAATCCGCGCGGCTTATGAAGATGTGGATGTGCCGCTTGCCGAGACGGCGGACAAAGCCGGCCTGAATTCGCAGATGCTGATCGCCCGGGCGCGGCGGGAGGGCTGGCGGCCGCGCACGGCGCCGCCGAAGGCGCCGGCGCCGGCCGCCGAACTCACCGGGGCGCAGATCAAGCCGTCGAGCCTTGCGACGCGGCTGAAGCGGCTGATCGCCCGCGAGATCGAGACGATCGAGGGCGAGAGCGCGAAGAAGCGCGATGCGATGCAGAAGGAGCGCGATGCGCGGCGGCTGTCGTCGCTGGTGCGCTCGCTCGAAAAGCTGAACGACATCAAGGCGGCGGCGAAGGCAAAGCCCGGCAAAAAGAAAGAGGAGGATGGCGATGAGCTCAGAACGGAGCTTCAGCGCCGCCTCGCTCGCCTCGTTACCGGCGGCGACGCGGACGGCGTTTCTGGCGAGCCTCGCGCCACGGGAAATTGAATGGCTGATGGATCACTGGCCCTTCTGGGCGCGGGACGATCAGCGCGCGCCGAATGGCGAATGGACGACATGGCTGGTGCTGGGCGGGCGCGGCGCGGGCAAAACGCGCAGCGGCGCCGAATGGGTGCGCGGCGAGGTGGAAGCGGGCCGCGCCGGACGCATCGCGCTCATCGGCGAGACCTTCGGCGATGTGCGCGAGGTGATGATCGACGGCGCGTCCGGATTGCGGGCGCTGGGCGCGCGGGCCGCACGGCCGCGCTACGAAGCCGCGCGGCGACGATTGCTCTGGCCCAATGGCGCAGTGGCGCAGGCCTTCTCGGCCTCGGAGCCGGATGCGCTGCGCGGCCCGCAATTCGACGCGGCCTGGGCCGACGAGCTGGCGAAATGGCGCTATGCCGAAGAAGCCTGGGACATGCTGCAATTCGGATTGCGGCTCGGGGAGCGGCCCCGGCAGGTGGTGACCACGACGCCGCGGCCGGTGCCGATTTTGAAGCGGCTGCTGAAAGAAGAGACCTGCATCGCGACGCGGGCCTCGACCCATGCCAATCGCGCCAATCTGGCCGAGGCCTTCTTTCGCGCGGTGATCGCACGCTATGAAGGAACGCGGCTCGGGCGGCAGGAACTCGACGCGGAACTGATCGAGGACAATCCCGACGCGCTGTGGTCGCGCAGCATGATCGAGGGCACCCGCATCATGCGGGCGCCGGAGCTTGTACGCGTCGTCGTCGCGGTCGATCCGCCGGCGACCAGCGGTCCGCAGGCGGATGAATGCGGAATCGTGGTCGCCGGCGTCGACGGCGAGGGACGTGGATATGTGCTCGACGACCGCTCGATGGGCGGGCTGACGCCGCTCGCCTGGGCGAACCGGGCGGGGAAGGCCTATCGCGACCATAAAGCGGACAGGATCGTCGCCGAGAGCAATCAGGGCGGCGAAATGGTCTCGACCATCATGCGGCAGGTGCTGCCGACGGTGCCCTTGCGGCTTGTGCGGGCGACGCGGGGCAAGCGCGTCAGGGCGGAGCCGGTAGCGGCCTTATA
>NZ_DATKFR010000040.1:0-7089 GCF_035511255.1 Parvibaculum sp. | reverse complement strand
CAGGACGAGCTCGACTACTACGCGAATGGCGGCATCCTGCAATACGTGCTGCGCCGTCTCGCCGCGTAAGGTGAGCCGCCACTGAAACGACAAAGGGCGCTCCCGAGGGAGCGCCCTTTTTGTTTGATCGGCGCCCCAGGCTGGACGCCCTTCAATCCTCACCCTGAGGAGCCGCGAAGCGGCGTCTCGAGGGGCGAGACTCCCCGGTCGGTTTCTATGAGGCCCGCGCCGCTTCCCTGAACGACACCAGCCGCTCCTTCTCTTCGTCCCACAGCGTCAGCCGGACGCATTTGAAGCTTTCCATGAGCGTCATCCTGCCGACATCGCGGAGGTCCGGATGATCGCGCAGCACGCGCGGCAGCCGGTAGAAGGGGATGCGGCTGCACAGATGATGCACGTGATGGATGCCGATATTCGCCGTGAACCAGCGCAGCACATGCGGCAGGTCGTAATACGACGAACCGTAAAGCGCCGCCTCGTGGAAGCTCCAGCCCTCATTCTGGGCCCAGAACGTCTCCTCGAACTGATGCTGCACATAGAAGAGCCAGACGCCGATCGAGGCGGCGAGCATCACGATGGGCAGATGCACGAGCAGAAAAGCCTGCACGCCGATCAGCCACATGAGCCCCGCCGCGATCGCGACGATTGCGACATTGGTCGCCTGCGTGCTGATCCAGGGCCGCCAGCCCGAACGCATAAGCCCGACGGGCAAGCGCTGCTGCAGCAGGAACATATAGGCCGGCCCGACGATGAAGAGCACGACCGGATTGCGATAGAGCCTGTATTTGAGCCTGCCCCACCAGGAGCGGGCCAGATATTCGCGCACCGTGAGCGTGTCGATGTCGCCGACGCCGCGGCGGTCGAGATTGCCGCAGCTCGCATGATGGAGCGCATGCGTCCGGCGCCAGAAATCGTAGGGCGTCATGGTGAGGACGCCAAGCACGCGGCCGACCCAGTCGTTGAGCAGTTTGTGCGAGAAGAACGAGCCGTGGCCGCAATCGTGCTGGATCGTGAAGAGCCGCACCAGAAAACCGGCCGCCGGGATCGCGATCAGCAGCGACAGCCACCAGAAGCCGACATAATAGGCCGCCCAGGCGCCCGCCCAGAGCGCGACGAGCGGCAGCGTGGTGATCGCAAGTTCGCCGATGCTGCGCGACAGGCTCGGATCGCGATAGCGCGCGAGAACCTTCACCCAGTTGCGTGCGTCCGGGCGCGACGTTTCGGCATTATGTCCGATGCTCAAGATACATAGATCCGGGTTGGCGGGCAGGCGCGTCAACGGACGCGGGGAAAGCCGCGGCAGGCGAATGATACGTGGGGACCTTTATTTCTCCGGTCCCGCCTCATGCGTGAGGAGGTCCACCGACTGGGTGAGCTGATTGCCAGCCTGCTGCGGCAGTTTATAGGCCCATTTCGTCAACCGATCGTTAAGCATCTTCGCCTTCTCACCGGCGGCTTTCGTGTCGCCGCCGGCGGCACTGACAGGATCGGTATCGGCCATGACCTTCGCCCAGAGCGCTCCGCCGCCGCCTGTCAGCGTCAACGTCACGCGAAGCCCATCGAAGGTTTCGACGATCACATTGGGTGAGGTCGCCGGGAATTCAAGTGAGCCAACTGGCACAGCATCGTCGAAGTTGAGATCGACGACGCTCGTCGCCGTGCCGTTGACGACCGGCGCGCCGCGCGTGACGCGCCCTTTCGGGATGTTTTCCAGCGTGAAATCGTTCTGATCCGCCGAGGTACGATCCATCACCACCGGATGGTCGGTGCCGGCCCAGAGCGTCACGCGCTTGATCTCGTCGCGCTTCAGATCGAGGAAACGCGCATCGAGCCAGTCCTGCGCCGCCTGGAAGAGCGGAAAGCGTCCGCGTGCGAGCCATGTCTGGTTGTCGCCGTCGCGCCTCAGGTAGATCATGCCCTGTCCGCGCGCGGCGCTCGTCTCGTCGGGCACCTTGCCGGCGAGGAACGACGCCATCGGCTTGCCCGCCTTGTCGAAGAGCTGGATCCGCGTCGCGGAGCCGAGATCTTCCGGCGCCAGAAGGCCGAGATTGCGATGCCATTCCGGACGCGCCGTGCGCGGCTCATAAAGCATCAGCTCCGAAATGCCGATCAGCGCCTTCTGCACGAGATCCTGCTTGGCCGGATAATTCTGCCGCTCGGCAACCGTCCATTGCCCGTCCGCGCCGCGATTGAGCGTGATCTTGTCGACGCCGTGCAATCCGCGTCCGAGCGAATAGGTGATCCGCCCCACCTGGTCGAGCTTCGTTTCAAGGCCGGGGAACAGCGGCTCCGGCGTGAACTTGACGCTGACGCCGCGCTCCATGGTGACGACGGCGACGGTCGCCGCGACGACGGCAATCGCCGTCGCGAAGGCGAGGATCGCGAGATTGCGGAGCGGCTTGTTGGCGCGCAAGGCGGCGATATTCATGTCTCAGGCTCCCTTGCCCGCGCGCGCCTTGCGGCGACGATGACGAAGGACGGCGATGCCGAGCGCGACGATGGCGACGAGGATCGGCATCAGCGCAACATTGGCGAAACGAACTTCCGTCGCGAGCCGGTCGATGTCGCGTCTGAGATTGCGCTGCACGTCGCGCAGCGCCTTGCGGCTCTGCAGCAGCTCGGTGCGGAACTGGGCGATCTCTTCCTGCGCATGGGGATCGGACGAATCAACACCCGCGGCCTGGTTCGGACCCGCGCCCTCGGTCTGCAGCGCGGCGAGCCGCTGCTCCGTCTCGGTGATCTTCGCCTTCAGCCTCTCCTGCTCGGTGAGGAACTTGCGCTCCGCCTCGCGGCGCAGATTGTCGACGACGACGAAAGGCCTGTCGACGCGCTCGCGCGCCCGGAGCGAGATGAGATCGTCGGACCCCATCAGATTGTCGATCGCCGAGAGGACGAATTTCGCATTGTCGGCGAAAGGAACCAGCGTCCGGTCGTTGCCGTCGCCGGAGACTTGCGTCCAGAAACGGTCGTCGAGAATATCGCTGTCGGCGACGACGATGATATTGGCGTCGGCCTTGGTCTGCGCGATGAAGGCGTCGGGCTTGTCCGTCGCATCGGAACGCTTCGTCTCGTCCTCGACGGGCAAGGCCGGCGCGGCGGAGAAGGCGCTTTTCAGCGGTCCCGAAACCCGCGCGGCCAGTACATAGGTTTCACCGGTCGGCTTGAACGCATTGAGAAGCTCGTCCGGCGTATGGCCCGCCTTCACATAATCGAGATCGTAGGTCTCGGCATCCTTCGACGACCAGAAGAGCGGTGTGAAGCGGGTGGTCGCATTGGCCGCCGGCTTTAACAGGCCGGCTGTGCCGAGATTGATGTGATCGATGCTCGACGTGACGATGTCGTTCTGGTCGAACTCGGCTTTCGGCACCGAGAGCCAGAGCACGTAGTCGCTGGTCTGGCGTCGTGCGTCGAGCCCCGTCTGCACGCGCATCGCAAGATCGCGGTCGCCGACGATATGGTTGGTATCGTAATCGACACCCCAGTCCTTCAGCAGCGGCGCCAGGTCCGACGCCTCCGTATAGCCCTGCACCGGCTGTCCGTCCGGACCGGCGGTCAGGCTCACCTCCGAATGTGGATCGACAAAGGCCAACACGCGGCCTCCGCGCATCACGAACTGGTCGATCGCGTAAAGCGTCTCCTGATCGAGCTGCTTGGGATGCGCGATCATCAGCACGTCGACATCCGCCGGCACCTTGACGAATTTCTGTTCGAGGAAATTGATCTCGAAGCGGTTCTGCAATTCCTGATAGATGGCGAAGGGCTGCGACTGGCCGCGCATCGCCGCCATCAGCCCGCCCGAGCCCGTATCCAGCGGAATATTGGTCACGATGCCGAGAACAGGCTTCTTCGGCCGGCTCAGATTCTGGATCAGCCGCGTCACGTCATATTCGAGATATTGCTGGCGCTCGTCGGTGAAGAACGGGATCGCCTCGATGCCGTCGACCAGATTGGTGCCGACGAGGCCGAAATAGATGACCTCGCCCTCTGTCGTCCGCGCGCCCTTGAGGCCGAGCGACATGGCGAGGTCTTCCTGCTCGGAGAAGGGCTCGGGATCGACGACCTCGAGCACGATCTTGCCATGCGAGCGGTCGCGGATCTCCTCCAGCAGATCGCGCACGCGGTTCGCATAGGCGCGCACCTGCGGGAAATCCGTCGCAAGCGATTCCGAATAGAAGAATTTCAGCGTGATCGGCTCGTCGATCTTCGCCAGCACATTCTCGGTCCCTTGCGAGAGCGTGAAGAGACGGCTCTGTGTGAGATCGATCTGCGCCGAACGGAAGACGATGTTCGAGAAAAGGTTGACCGCGAGGAACAGCACGGCGATGAGCACGAGCGTTGCGATGCGGATGGCGGAGCGGCTCATGGTCGTCATGGCTCTACCCCGCCTTCTTCATGTCGACGACGACGCCGCAGGCGATCAGCCAGCCGGCAATCAGCGTGAAGAAGTAGATGACGTCGCGAATGTCGATGACGCCCTGCGTGATCGCGGTGAAATGCGTCAGGAACGAGAAGGAGGCGATCGTGTTCAGCACCTGCTGCGGCACCCAGCTCGCGAAGAAATCGGTCACGAGGGGAAGCCCTGCCACCGTGAAGAGGAAGCAGACGACGACGCTGACGACGAAGGCGATGACCTGGTTGCGCGTCGTTGCCGAAAGGCAGGAGCCGATGGCGAGATAGCCGCCGGCCATGAAGAAGCTGCCGATATAGCCGGCAAGGATGACGCCATTATCCGGATGTCCCAGATAGTTGACGGTGATCCACATCGGAAAGGTCAGGACGAGCGCGATGCCCGAGAAAGCCCAGGCCGCGAGAAACTTGCCGAGCACGGCCGCCCAGAGCGGAATGGGCAGCGACAGCAGCAGCTCGATCGAGCCCGTGCGGCGTTCTTCGGCCCAGAGGCGCATCGAGATCGCCGGAATCAGGAATAGATAGAGCCAGGGATGGAAGTTGAAGAAGATCTGCAGATCCGCCTGGCCGCTCTCGAAATAGCCGCCCATGTAGAAGGTGAAGGCGCCCATCGTGAAAAGGAAGATCACGATGAAGATGAAGGCGAGCGGCGTCGCGAAATAGCCGCCAAGCTCGCGGCGGAAGACGGCGGAAAGTTCTCTCATGCGGCGGTCTTTCCCGGCATGTCGGCCGTGTCGGAGCGCGTGAGCTTGCGGAACACCTCGTCGAGGCGGCCCGGCTCGCCGTACAGCGCGCGGACCAGCCATCCTTGCTGGCGCGCGAGATCGGCGACGGCATCGATGAGTTTCACTTCGGCCGAGATCGCATCATGCTGCAACGGGAAGAGCGTGAAGGTCGTCTCGGTGCCGCGCGGGCTGATCTCGATCGATTCGATGCCGGGCAATGCCTTGAGGGTCTCGGCCGCAACCGCCGTCACCTGCCCGCCGATCGTCAGCGAAACCGCATTGTGATAGCGCGACCGCGCGATGAGCTGCGCCGGCGTACCATCGGCGACGACATGGCCGCGATCGATGATGAGCGCCCGCGTGCAGATCGCATCGACCTCTTCGAGAATATGCGTCGAGATCACGATGGCCTTGTCGGCGGCCATGCGGCCGATGAGTTTCCTCACCTCGTGCTTCTGGTTCGGATCGAGGCCGTCGGTCGGCTCGTCCATGATCAGCACCGGCGGATTGTGCAGGATCGCCTGCGCCAGGCCGACGCGCCGCCGGAAACCCTTGGACAGCGTGTCGATCGGCTGGTCGAGCACGCCTTGAAGCTCGGTCGCCGCAACCGCATCCTCGATCGCCCGCGTCGCCGCGGCGCCGTCGAGCGCGCGCACGCGGGCGATGAATTTGAGAAACGAAAGCGGCGTCATGTCGCCATAGGCCGGCGCGCCTTCGGGCAGATAACCGATGAGGCGCTGCGCCGCGAGCTGATCGGTGACGACGTCATGCCCGCAAATGGAGGCGCGGCCCGCGCTCGGCGCGAGGAAGCCGGTGATCATCTTCATGGTCGTCGACTTGCCGGCGCCGTTCGGCCCGAGAAAACCGAGCACCTCGCCGCGCGCGACCGTGAAGCTGATGCCGTCGACTGCGGTGAAGGGACCGAAATGCTTGGTGAGCCCGTCGATCGCGATCATGGCATCGCCCGCGGCCGGATATCTGCCGTTTGCCGTTTGCATACTCGCTCGCGTGATGACGTGCACTCCCTCAAGGTCAGGACGGGCTCTCTTGTTTTGCCTCGTTGCTCCCAAAGACCTGACGGCATGTGTAGACAAAGGCAATCCCCCTCTCAAGTGAAAGATGAGACATCGTAAATGCGGGCGATGGAGCGGGGATAAGTGGGGCGCCTGAAAATGAAAACGCGCCGGCGAGGGGGGCAAGCGCGGCGCGTCTCATCTCTGATGTTGCCCCGGAAGGGGTGGCCCGGCCCCCAAATTCATCCCGGTGGGGCTGGGGGGCTGATGATACCGGAACGTCCAAGAGGACCGGGCCAGTGAGGCAACGATTGGAGATTGATGGGCCGGTGTGTCCTCACAAGGGCTGAAAAAAGGCAATATTGTGATTCTGGATTAATCCGACAAAAGCTAGCAGAATGAGACAATTAGCTGGTTCTGCCGGCCTCCGGACCGACCGTCCGGGGCCGTATGAACCCCGGAAATGTGAAGGATTGCGACGCATGACGGATAGCGCAGAGGGATCGGAAAAAGCGTCTCACCTCCAATCCGGCTCGCTCAGCCTTGTCATCACGTCGAATTCCGCCTCGAAGCCTCTTCGCGAACCGGATGTTTTCTTCAGCCGCGCCGAGCTTGAAGCCATTCTTTCCGTCTATGGCCGCAAGGTCGTGGAGGGCGAGTGGCGCGACTACGCCATCGGCGCGACAAAGGACGTGGCGATCTTCGCGGTCCACCGCCGTACCAGCGAGATGCCGCTTTACCGGATCGAGAAGCGCCCGAAGCTGGCGCGCCGCCAGGGCGCCTTCAGCGTCGTCGCAGCGACGGGGCTGGTGCTGAAGCGCGGCCACGATCTGAAGCAGGTGCTGAAGGTTTTCGAGAAGCGCGCGCTGCGCCTGATCGACGCCTGATCGCTCTCGGAGTCGCCCTAAGGCGTCGTTGCGAGGCGGCGAAGCCGACAAAGCAAT
>NZ_DATKFR010000039.1:0-2734 GCF_035511255.1 Parvibaculum sp. | reverse complement strand
TACCGCCACCCCGATTTCAGCCGCCGGCCCGTCGAGGCGGCCGAAATCGGCGGCCTTGCCGAGCTTCTGACGGCGGATGGCGATCTGCGGACGCTTCCCTGCCAGCTCGCCGAGGCGGGCGGCATGGACGGCTTCTATGCGGCGCGGCTGACCCGGAAAGCCTGACCTGCGGGTCAGCCTTGCGCCTCAAGATTCAAGCTGTTAAGCAGAGAAACAGCCAAGATTTAGTGGGTCGGGCCTGATTTGGCCCCATAAAGCGCAATGAGCGGCAAGTCCCAGATCAAGATCGCCCCGTCGATCCTCGCCTCCGATTTCGCCAAGCTCGGCGCCGAAGTGCGCGCGATCTCCGACGCCGGCGCCGACTACATCCATGTCGATGTGATGGACGGCCATTTCGTTCCGAATATCACCATCGGCCCCGATGTCGTGAAGGCGCTGCGCCCGCATTCGGACAAGGTCTTCGACGTCCATCTGATGATCTCGCCGGTCGACCTCTATATCGAAGCCTTCGCGAAAGCGGGCGCCGACATCATCTCCTTCCATCCGGAAGCGGGGCCCCACCCACACCGTACGATCCAGGCGATCCGCGCGGCGGGGGCAAAGCCCGGCCTCGTCCTCAATCCCGGCACGCCGGTCGAGACGCTCTGGCCGCTCCTCGGCGACATCGACCTCGTCCTCGTCATGAGCGTCAATCCCGGCTTCGGCGGACAGAGCTTCATCGAAAGCCAGCTGAAGAAGATCGAAATCATCCGTAAACGGATCGATCAGGAGAATCCCGGCATCGACCTCGAAGTCGATGGCGGCATCAATTTCGAAACGGCGCCCCGCGCCATTGCGGCCGGTGCCAACGTGCTCGTCGCCGGGACGGCGACATTCAAGGGCGGAGAGGCCGCCTATGCGAAAAACATCGCAACCCTTCGCGGAGCCGCTTGAAGAAGCGAGCGCCGGCAACGGGAGGCCGCAGCAAAGCGGCGTGGCGCATATGACGGATGTCGAAATCGACCCGCCGCTGGGCTCGCCTGTCGCCGATGCGCATTCCGTTCCGACCTATTATGCGATGCCGCCCGGCAATCGCGCCGTCGATCTCGTCGGCGCGGCGCTGATCCGTGCCCGCGACGGCATTCTCGCCCGCGCCTATGCGACATGGGCCTACGGACAGACGCTGCGCGGCCCGATGCCCGATCACATGGTGCTCTATCCGAGGGACCTGCGTCCGGGCCTTGCCGAAAAGGCCGACGCACTCTTTCAGGGCCGCTGGTCGCTTCCCGGCGGACAGGTGAAGACCGATGGCGGCTCGCCCTTTTCCGCCGTCGCGCCGGGCGAAGCCTGGGCGGAGGAGCTTCACGGCTTCTCATGGCTGCGCCACTTCACGGCGGCGGGCGGCGACGCCGCGCGCACTTATGCGCAGACATTGGTCGCCGGCTGGATGATGCAGTCGGCGCGCTGGGACCGCATCGCCTGGCGTCCGCATGTGATCGGCCGCCGCCTCACCTCATGGGTTGCGAACGGCGCCCTCATCATCGACGGCTCCGACCTCATCTACCGCTCGACCTTGTTGCGCAACATGGCGCGGCAGGCTCGCCACCTCGCCCGCACCGCGGCGATGGCACCCGCTGGCGAAAAGCGGCTGACGGCGGCGCTGGGCCTCGCCTTTTCCGGCCTCTGCCTGTCGGAAGGCGAAAAGCGCCTCGCCAAGGGCCTGCGCCTCGTCTGCCGCGAACTCGACCGCCAGGTGCTGCCCGATGGCGGCCATGTCAGCCGCAATCCGGAAGCCATCCTCTCGATCATGCTCGACCTGATCTCGCTGCGCGATGCGATGACCGCGCGCCGCATCGAGGTGCCGAAGCCGATCCGCGACGCCATCGACCGCATGATGCCGATGCTGCGCTTCTTCCGGCATGGCGATGGACGGCTGGCGCTTTTCAACGGTGCCAATGAGGGGCTCGACGGCGCCATCGACGCGGTGCTGGCCTTCGACGACGCCGACGGCGCGCCTTACGGCTTTGCGCCGCATTCAGGCTATCAGCGCATGGCAGCGGGCAGCACCTATGCGATGGCCGACACCGGTCCGCCGCCGCCCGGCCGCTACAGCCACGACGCCCATGCGGGCTGTCTCTCTTTCGAGATGAGTTCCGGCAAATCACGCCTCGTCGTCAATTGCGGCACGACGCGCGTTCTCGGTCCCGACTGGGAAGCGGCGAGCCGCGCCACCGCCGCCCATTCGACGCTGGCCGTCGCCGACACCTCGTCGATGCGCATCCTGCGCGGCCGCATTTCGCGCGCCCTTCTCGGCGCCCGGACCATGGAAGGCCCGACCCGCGTTGAAAGCCGCCGCCACGAGAATGACCAGGGCATCTGGCTCGAAGCGAGCCATAATGGCTACGAGAAACTCTTCGGCCTCGTTCACCGCCGTCGGCTTTTCCTCTCGGCGACGGGAGACGAATTGCGCGGCGAGGACCTGCTCGTTCCGGGCGAAACCGGAAACGGCTGGCGCTTCTGGCGCAAGCCGGTCGAAGATCCGCCCTTCGCGATCCGCTTTCACCTCCATCCGGACGCGAAGCTCTCGCTCGCCCATGAAGGCGCGAGCGCCCTCGTCCGCCTTTCCAATGGAGAGGGCTGGCAGCTTCACGCCCGCACCGCCGCCGGCGACGCCCCGCTGACGATCGAGGAAAGCGTCTATCTCGGCGCCGGCGACACGACCCGCCGCACCGAACAGATCGTCATCGCCTCGAAG
>NZ_DATKFR010000038.1:0-6374 GCF_035511255.1 Parvibaculum sp. | reverse complement strand
TGTGGGAGATATTGCCGACGAGGCTTTAGTCAGTCGGATCATCCGCGAGCGCAAGGTCGAGGCCGTCATCCATTTCGCGGGCTCGGTCGTGGTACCGGAGTCTGTGGTCAACCCGCTTAAATATTATCACAATAACACCGCCAAATCCCGCAGCCTCATCGACGCCAGCGTGAAAGGGGGCGTGAAGCATTTCATCTTCTCGTCGACCGCCGCCGTTTACGGCATGACGGGAACGGATGCCGTCAGCGAGGACATAGCCCTCAACCCGATCTCGCCTTATGGCACGTCGAAACTGATGACGGAATGGATGCTGCGCGATACGGCCGCCGCGCACGACCTCACCTATGTCGCGCTGCGCTATTTCAATGTCGCCGGCGGCGATCCGAAGGGCAGGGTCGGTCAATCGACGGCCAATGCGACGCACCTCATCAAGGTCGCCTGCCAGACCGCGTTGGGTCAAAGACCTTATATCGAAGTTTTCGGCGAGGATTACCCGACGGCCGATGGAACGTGTGTCCGCGACTATATCCACGTGAGCGACCTGGCCGCTGCGCATACCGCGGCACTCCTCTATCTGCGCGATGGCGGGAAGAGCCTGGTCGCCAATTGCGGGTATGGACATGGCTTTTCGGTGCGCGACGTTCTGCGTGCCGTCG
The DNA here is from genome assembly GCF_035511255.1 of Parvibaculum sp. Classification (GTDB taxonomy): domain Bacteria; phylum Pseudomonadota; class Alphaproteobacteria; order Parvibaculales; family Parvibaculaceae; genus Parvibaculum. Next base: position 5,718 of record NZ_DATKFR010000038.1, on the reverse strand, counting down.
AACGCGCGGCGGGTCACGAGATCGAAATTCGCAAAGGCCCCCGCCGGTTGGGAGATCCAGCCTCGATCGTCTCCGATCCCACCCGTATCAAGGCGACGCTCGGCTGGACGCCGGCCTATGACGATCTCGACACAATCGTCTTCCATGCACTCGCTTGGGAAACGAAGCTTCGAGAGCGCAACCGATAAGGTCCTAGTTTTCCGGCAGGACCACGCCGCGCCCGACCGAATGATAGGTGAAGCCAGCCGTCGCCATCTCGATCATCGAGTAGATGTTTCTGAGGTCGATGACGAGTGGTGCCTTCAGAAGACTCTTGATCCGCTCGAAGTCGAGAACGCGGAACTCGTTCCACTCGGTCAGGATCAGCAGCGCGTCGGCACCGGGCATGGTGCTGTAGGCATCCTTCGTCCACTCGAGTCCCGTCAGATATTTGCGCGCCTCTTCCATGCCTTCGGGATCGTAGGCGCGGATATGTGCACCCGCCTTCTGAAGATAGGGGATGATGTCGAGGCTCGGCGCGTCGCGCATATCGTCGGTGTTCGGTTTGAAGGTCACGCCGAGGACGGCGAGCGTCTTGCCTCGCAGGTCGCCGCCGCAGGCCGCAATGATTTTCTCCGCCATGCGTCGCTTGCGCTCCGTATTCGCGGCCATGACGGCTTCGACGATCTGCGTCGGCCGGCCGACCCGGCGCGCGGTTTCAGTCAGTGCCAGCGTGTCCTTCGGAAAGCACGAGCCGCCAAAGCCGGCACCTGCCTGCAGGAATTTCGGGCCGATGCGGCTGTCGAGGCCGATGCCACGCGACACGTCCTGCACATCCGCGCCGACGCGTTCGCAGATATCGGCGATCTCGTTGATGAAGGTCACTTTCGTCGCAAGAAACGCGTTCGCCGCATATTTGGTGAGCTCCGCCGTCGCCCGACTCGTATAGATCATCGGCACTTCGTGCATGGTGAGCGGGCGGTAGAGGGCCTGCATCACGGCGCGCGGCCGTTCTGCGTCGACGCCTATCACGATGCGGTCGGGTTGCATGAAATCGTCGATGGCGGACCCTTCGCGCAGGAATTCGGGGTTGGACGCGACATCGAACTGGGCCGACGGATTTTCGTTTCGGATGATGGCCTCGACCTCGTCGCCGGTGCCGACGGGCACGGTCGATTTGTCGACGACGACCGTGTAGCCGGTTATGTGCCGCGCCAGTTCGCGCGCGACCGCATAGACCGCGCTGAGATCGGCGCTGCCGTCGGTTTCCTTGGTCGGCGTGCCGACTGCGATGAAGACCGCGTCGCGTCCCGGTACGGCTTCGGCATAAGAAGTCGTGAAGGTCAGGCGGCCCGCTTCGACGTTGCGCTCGACCATGTCTTCGAGGCCCGGCTCGAAAATCGGAATCTCGCCTCTCTTCAGCCGTTCGACCTTGCCCGCATCCTTGTCGACGCAGATGACGTCGTGTCCAAGGTCAGCAAAGCAAGTGCCGGTGACGAGGCCGACATAGCCTGTCCCGATCATCGCAACTTTCATGTCGAGCCTCTTTGGACGGGCGGATTAACGCTTGGCGAGCTTTTCGAGTATGGGACGGAATTTCGGCTCGATATCCGGACGGTCGAGCGCGAGGACGACATTGGCGGTGAGATAGCCGATCTTGTCGCCGCAGTCGTAGGTCGTTCCGGTGAAGCGATAGGCGAAGAAATCTTGTTCCGCGCAGAGCGCGATCATACTATCGGTCAGCTGGATCTCGCCGCCCGCGCCTGGCTTTTGCTGCGCGAGCTTTGCGAAGATTTCCGGCTGCAGGATATACCGTCCCGAAATGATGAGGTCCGACGGCGCATCCTCGACCTTCGGTTTCTCGACCATGCCGGTGATGCGATGCGTGGCTTCGTTATAGCTCTCGCCGAGCGCGACGACGCCGTAGCGGTTCACATGTTCATGCGGCACTTCCTCGACAGCGACGATGTTGCCGCCGTGTTTTTCATAGGCCTCGACCATCTGCGCAAAGCAGCCCGGCTTGCCGTGGATCAGCATATCGGGCAGCGCCAGGGCGAAGGGTTCGTCGCCGACGATGTCGCGCGCGCACCATACCGCATGCCCGAGCCCCAGCGGTTCCTGCTGACGTACGAAACTCGCCGTGCCGGCCGCCGGGCGGTCTGCTTTCAGCATCTCGAACTCGGCTGTCTTGCCGCGCGCCTTGAGCGTCGCTTCGAGTTCATAGGCGAGGTCGAAGTGATCCTCGATCGCGCCTTTGCCGCGACCGGTCACGAAGATGAAATGCTCGATGCCGGCCTCGATGGCTTCTTCGACCGCATACTGGATGACCGGCTTGTCGACGACGGGAAGCATTTCCTTCGGGATGACCTTGGTCGCAGGCAGAAATCTTGTGCCGAGCCCGGCGACCGGGAAAACGACCTTCCGTAGTTTCTTGGAAGCCATGCTGATGCCGATCCTTTCACTCTTTCGAAGGGGTCAACGCCCGAAAGAGGCGTGCCGTTCCGCTTGCCGGCTGCCGATGTTTCGCATGAACAGCGCCCTTTTCGCAAGGAATTGGAGGAAGGCGGCGGGAAGGCCGGACATGAGCGCGAAACGGGCCGACAGAGCAGGCACCGGTTAGCGCAGAGAAGCGGGATGATCCCCTTCCTCGAGCGTCAGGCGAGGCATGCCTTGACGCTCGGTGCCCCCGGCGGCAACGAGCCGCATTGCCTCCGTCCTTTCGCCCGGGCGGACGCCGTGGAGGTCCTTGTCGAAACTGTCGCCGGACATGAAATGGGTCAGAACGGACACATCCTCCCCGGCGATGAAGGCCGGGGTTGGAAGGTCCAGGAGGCGGCTTCGCCGTTCCTCATAGGCCTCGGTCGTGACGGAGAGAAAAAAGGCGGTCAGTTCCTCCTCGAAGGGGGGCGCGAAGGTCCAGCCGACCTTCAGCGCGTCGATCTTGCGGCCGAGCTCGAACTCCCGCGCGGCAAGACAGGGCAACCCCAGGACGCCCGCCTCGTAGAAGCGGCAGGGCAGGAGCCAGCGGGAATTGTTGTCGGCATTTTCGAGGTCGAGTGCCCAGACGAAATCGGTGTCGCTGTAGACGGTCCCGAGATCGCGCGGGTTCACATATTCCCCGCAATAGACCATGTTCGGATTGCGGGCGATCGTCTCCGCGAACTTCCGCGGATCGACGGTCGTCAGGATGCCGTGAAACTTGAACAGCACGTCGTCACGCAGTCGCCGTGCGACGCGCTCCATGAGTTCGAGCGTCGCCTCTCCCCTGATGAGACCGACATAGCTCACTGTCCATCTGTAACGGCCTCGACGGCGAGGTCGTTTCAGGATTCTCTCGCGCGCCGCGTTCAGCATGGGAAGGGTCGATGCGTGGAGCTTGTTCTCGAGCAGGAACCACTTGCCGCGATAGCCGAGAGTCGGCTCGTAATAGTTGCGCACAAAGCCGGGTGAAGACACGACCAGAAGTTCGATCTTGTCGAGACAGGTTCTTTCGATCAGGCGCAGAAAGCGACCGCGCAAACCCGGCCGGACGAAAGCTGGCTGCACGTCGAGGACCTCGTAGATGAGACGCGCCCGCGAACGGAAGAAAGCTCTCGAAAACAGCGCGAGCAGAAGCTGGTCGAGATTGCGCGCATAAAGCCAGTCCGCATTCCGCAGATGCTCGCGCGCCCGGAATATCACGACGAACGAAAAGAGGAGCAGGACGAGGCGCTTGAGATAGTTTCCATCCGCTGTCCGGCCGAGTTCGAAATACCTCCAGCGCGGCTGATAGTCTCGGTTGTATCGCGACCTGCGGAAGCCAAGCACGGTGAGAACGAAACCACGGTCGATAAACTCGTCGGCTCTCTTGATCGTGCTGACATCCGTCACGTCGGGAGAGAAAAAGACGACGCGTCGTTCGGCAACGTTCCTTTCGGCGCGGTCGTGCTGCATGGCTGGTCCCTTTCGATCGCGGCGACGGTCAGGACGTCGCAAAGCCGGATGACGCGACGCCCGAATATCGCGCGCGCGGGCGGTCAAGCCGCGTGACCATTTGGTGGTTGGGCGCTCGCCGCCCTCAGCCGGCGGCGCTGCTCGAGAGATAGACGACCATCATCAAAGCCGCACCGGCCGGCATGGTCGTTTGCGGTGCCGCAGAGGTTTGCGGCGCCGGCGGCGCTGGCTGCTCGACCCGTCCCGGCTCGTCGGTCGAAGCGTCGTCACCCGCCGCAGCCTCGGTTGCCCGCCAGCGATAGCCATAGCCGCGGTGATTTTCGATGTCCGCGAAACTTTCATCGACCTCGTGGAATTTCTGCCGGATGCGTTTGATGAGCGAACGGACATTGGTTTGGTAGCCGTTCACACCGTCGCCAGCGCAAAATCCCGGGCCATGAACAATATCGTAGATTTCGCGGTAGGAGAGGTTCTCGCCCACTCGCTTCGCAAAGAGGCTGACGATGTTGAACTCCGTAATCGTCAGATTGACGGGGCCGCCTTTCCAGAAAGCCTGGCAGGTCTTGGTGTCGAGCCGCAATGCGGTCGGCGTCGACGGGGCAGCCCGACGAGAGGCCTCGCCGCCGGGTGCGCGCAGCATTTCGGCGACGAGCCGAACGCGTGCGAGAAGCTGGTCGTGACCACCCGCTTCGCTGCTGTCGTCCGCCGCTCCGCCGTCCTCCTCGCTGTGGATCACCATGGCGACCGGAACACGGGTCTGCGCCCTGTTGAGTTCGCGCAGGAGATCGGAGGCCGCCGTCCCCATGTTCCAGTCCAGCAGCACGACGTCGCTCGTCTCTCCGCGGCGGAACGCCGCCACGAGTTCGAACGCGGACGAAAATCTCGCGACATCAATCTGCTCGTTGAGGTCAAGCGCGCGGTGTGACTTGCCTTCGCCGACAAGCGCAATGCTGATCGGCCGGTTGGCGGAGACGCCGTCTCCGTTTTCATGCGAGAGACTGCCGAGCCGGATATCCGGAGCTGACTGGCGTCCGGCGCGGGCGAAAAATGAAGAGGAGGGCGAAGCCAAGGCTCCACCCGGCGTTCCATCGACAGGTTGGTAGTAATTGGTCTGGTCTCGATAGGCGGGCGAATGAGTTCTCATGGCGGTCCTCTCTTCGTCGGCCCCCATTAAGGGACTCTCCGGGAGGCCCGCCTATTCCGTCCTCAGGTCTATTGCACTGCAAAAAAATGTAACCTGTTCCATAACAATGCTTTGGTTTCCATAAGCGCCGTCCTGCGTCGCGCGGCGTGACGACAGATCACTGCGACAATGGCATTGGTCCTCTGACGAAACGCAGATCGACCTGCCGGGTCGTCCGGAGACGGCTGAGAAGCTCCGCGTCGATCTCGCCCGTCGGTCGAAGACCCATGTCGTTCTGAAAATGCAGGACGGCGTTGCGTGTCTGAGGCGAGAAGGTGCCGTCGATCGGGCCGGGCGAATAGCCGAGCCGCATCAACTTCGATTGAACGTCATATATGAGATCGCCGTTCATACGTGTCGGCAGGCTTGCGGGAATGGCGGGGCTGGCATCGAGCATGCGCGGCCCGGGGGCAAGCGCGACCGGGCCTGATTGCCGCTCCGCCATCGCCTCGATCTCCGCCTCGTCGGGTTCGTTCCGGTGATGCGCGGCGGTTTGGGACGCAACCGGCTTTGACGGCGCGGCGGCAACCGTCTTGTTCGTCCGAGCCGCCGTTTCCCGCGCAGGTTTCTTCAAAGACGCCGCATCCGCCTTTGCAAGCCTTGTCGTCTTGGCGTCAACGTCG
>NZ_DATKFR010000037.1:0-3181 GCF_035511255.1 Parvibaculum sp. | reverse complement strand
CCCCGCCGATCGTCTCGTTGCTCCCGGAGCGTGAATCTTGGCCTCGATCAAACGTGCGATGGTGATGGCGGCCGGCAAGGGCACACGCATGCGGCCCTTGACCGACACGATGCCGAAGCCGCTCGTCCCCTTCATGGGATCGCCGCTGATCGACCATGTTCTCGACCGGCTCGAAGACGCCGGCATCGAGGAAGTGATCGTCAATGTCCATCACTTCGCCGACAAGCTCGAAGCCCATCTCGCGAAGCGGAATTTTCCCCGCATCGTCATTTCGGATGAGCGCGAGCGCCTGCTCGATACGGGCGGCGGCGCGAAACAGGCGCTGCATCTCCTGGGCGAGGAGCCCATCGTCACCTTCAACTCGGACAGCGTCTGGGTCGAGGGCTGGGGCGCGAACCTGACGCGCCTCATCGAGGGCTTCGACGAGACCCGCATGGATGCGCTGCTGATGATCGCCGATGCCGCCCGCACTATCGGCTATGTCGGCCGCGGCGATTTTCACATGGACCCGCTCGGCCGCCTTACACGGCGTGGACCCGCCGAAACGGTGCCTTACATGTTCGCCGGGGTGCAGATCATCAAGCCGCAGCTCTTTGCCGACGGTCCCGACGGGCCCTTCACGACCAATCTCATCTGGGATCGGCTGATGGAAAAGGACACGCTTTTCGGCCAGCGCATGTCCGGTATCTGGATGCATGTCGGCTCGCCCGAGGATCTCGCCTCCGCCGAAGCCTTCATGCGCGATCTCTAGGCGGGGTTTCAATCCGGCCGGACAGCGGGGGTAGACTGGCCTATGGCCCACGATTCGCCGCGTCTTTTCACCATTCCGTCCGGCACGCCCTTTCTGGACGCGCTGGCGCGGACGCTGATCGCCGATCCTTCATTGGGCGGCCGCTTCGGCCGGGACGTCGAGCTTGCCGACGTCACGATCCTGCTGCCGACGCGCCGCGCCGTGCGCGCGCTGGGCGATGCGTTTCTGCGGGCGGGCGGCGGCGGGGCGCTGCTGTTGCCCGCGATCCGTCCTCTCGGGGATGTTGACGAGGACGAACTGACGCTCGACGTTGCCTCGCAACCTTTGCAGGCGCTTTCCCTGCCGCCCGAAATCTCCCCGCTCCAGCGTCAGTTTCGCCTCGCCCGGCTGATCCTCGACCTCGACGAGACGGAAGAAGGTTCCGATCTCACCCGTGCGCTGGCGCTTGCCGCTGATCTCGGCCGCTTTCTCGACATGGCGCTGACCGAACGTGTCGAGTTGAAGTCGCTGGCCTCGCTGGTGCCGGATGAATTCGCCGAATACTGGCAGATCACCATCGAGTTTCTGAAACTGCTGACGGAGCGCTGGCCGGAAGAACTCGCAGGCCTCGGCTTCATGGAAGGCGCCGCCCGCCGCAACGCGCTGCTCGAAACGCAAGCCGCCGCCTGGACGCAGGTTCCGCCGTCAAAGCCCGTCATCGCGGCAGGCTCCACGGGCTCGATCCCGGCCACCGCCGACCTTCTTTCCGTCGTCGCGCGGCTCCCCGCCGGCGCCGTCGTGCTGCCCGGCCTCGATACCGAACTCGACAAGGAAAGCTGGAACGCGATCGGTGGCCCCGGCACGCAGTCCCATCCGCAATATGGGCTGAAACAGCTGCTGACGCATCTCCGCGTCGACCGCGACGACGTCGCGCTCTGGCCCGGCGTCGAGCCGGTCGCAGCGCGTCGCGCCCGCATCAGGCTTTTGTCGGAAGCGCTGCGTCCTGCCGACACGACCTCGCTCTGGCGTTCGCGTCTCGATGCGCTGAAGCAGGAGGCTGACGCCGCACTCGAAGGCTTCTCTCTGATCGAGGCGCCGACGCAGCGCGACGAGGCCGGCGCCATCGCGCTCCTGATGCGCGACACGCTCGAAACACCGGGAAAGACGGCGGCGCTGATCACACCGGATCGCGCGCTTGCCCGCCGCGTCGCGATGGAACTCCGCCGCTGGGATATCGAGATCGACGATTCGGGCGGCGTGCCGCTCGCCGCCACGCCGCCCATGGTCTATCTGCGCCTTGTCGCCGAAACGGTCGCCGACGATTTCGCGCCGCTCGGATTGCTGGCCGTGCTGAAACATCCCTTCGCGGCGCTCGGCGGAAACCCGGCCCGGCTGCGCGACGAAACGCGCCGCCTCGAACGTCTCGTGTTGCGCGGGCCGCGTCCCGCGCCGGGTCTTGCCGGCCTGCGCGCGGCTCTGAAGGAGGCGAGGGAAGACCATGAGGCGCGCGATCGGTCGCTCAGGGATTTCGCCGGCCTCGACAGTCTGCTCGACCGGATCGAAGCCGCGCTGAAGCCGCTCGTCGATTTGCGCCTGTCGGGCGCCGCATTCGACGACATGGCGCGCGCCCATGTCGCCGCCGCCGAAGCGCTGGCGCGGAACGAGACCGGCTCCGAACTCTGGACAAAGGAAGAAGGCGAGGCGGCCTCCACCTTCGTCGCCGATCTCCTCGAAGCGGCATCGACCCTCGGCCATGCCGACATCGACACCTATGCGCGCGCCTTTGCCGAGCTTGCTTCGACGCGTGTCCTGCGTCCGCGCTTCGGCCGCCATCCGCGTCTCTTCATCTGGGGGCCGCTCGAAGCGCGCCTCCAGCACGCCGACCGCATCCTGCTCGGCAGCCTCAACGAAGGCACCTGGCCGGCGGAAGCGAATATTGACCCCTGGCTCAACCGCCCGATGCGCGCGGCTCTGGGCCTCGAACCGCCGGAACGCCGCATCGGCCTTGCCGCGCATGATTTCGCCGAAGGCGCCAGCGCCGCCGAAGTGGTGCTGACGCGCGCGCTGAAGGTCGAAGGCGCGCCGACGGTCGCCTCGCGCTGGCTGTTGCGGCTGCAAAGCCTGTTGGCCGGCATCGGCCGCGCCGATGCGCTGGCGGCACCGGGATGGACCGGTTGGGCGCAAGCGCTCGATACGCCGGACCGCGTCGCCGCCAGCGAGAAGCCGCGCCCGAAGCCGCCGTTGATGAAGCGCCCGGAGAAATTTTCCGTCACCGAAATCGAAACGCTGATCCGCGACCCTTACGCGATCTATGCGAAGAAAGTGCTGCGCCTGCAACCGCTCGATCCGATCGACGCCGATGTCGCCGCCGCCGAGCGCGGCAACATCATTCACGCGGCGCTGGAAAATTTCTCGCGGGCCTATCCCGAAAAATTGCCGCCCAACGCACTC
>NZ_DATKFR010000036.1:0-3192 GCF_035511255.1 Parvibaculum sp. | reverse complement strand
AGCGCCGCCCCATGAATTCGCAATCCGACCGCCAGGCCGCTCTGGATTACCACGAGTTTCCCACCCCGGGAAAGATCTCCGTCGTGGCCTCCAAGCCGCTCGTCAACCAGCGTGACCTGGCCCTGGCGTACTCGCCCGGGGTGGCGGCGGCCTGCGAGGAAATCGTGGCGGACCCGGCCAATGTGTTCCGCTACACCGGCCGCGGCAACCTGGTGGGCGTGATCTCCAACGGCACCGCGGTGCTGGGCCTGGGCAATATCGGTGCGCTGGCCTCCAAGCCGGTGATGGAAGGCAAGGCGGTGCTGTTCAAGAAATTCGCCGGGCTGGACGTGTTCGACATCGAGATCAACGAGACCGACCCGGACAAGCTGGTCGAGATCATCGCCGGCCTGGAAGCCACCTTCGGCGGCATCAACCTGGAAGACATCAAGGCCCCGGACTGCTTCTATGTGGAGCGCAAGCTGCGCGAGCGCCTGCAGGATCAGGAATTCAGTGACAGTGAGGACGACGGGCTTTGCGTCCCAGGTGCAGGAATGGCGCTCGGGATCGAGCACGAGCTTGCCGCGTTCGAGCACGACCTTCTCGGCACCGCTCTCCGGCGCGGCGCCCTCGGCCTTGGGGCTCGCGCGACGCAGCACCGCCTTGACGCGCTCGACGAGAAGGCGCTGCGAGAAGGGTTTACGGATGTAGTCGTCCGCACCCATCTTGAGGCCGAAGAGCTCGTCGATCTCGTCGTCCTTCGAGGTGAGAAAGATCACCGGCAGATCGGATTTCTGACGCAGACGGCGCAGCAGCTCCATGCCGTCCATGCGCGGCATCTTGATGTCGAAGACGGCGACGTCCGGCGGATTGGCGGCAAGGCCCGCCAGAGCCGCCGCGCCATCCGTGTAGGTCTGGACGTGATAGCCTTCGGCCTCGAGGGCCATGCTTACCGAAGTCAGAATGTTGCGGTCATCGTCAACCAGCGCGATGGTTGGCATTGGCCCCCGTCCCTTTTCAAGAGCGTCGTTTCCAACAGTGTCCATCCGCGGGTCCCCTCGGCAGGCGCCGGGCCTCGTCCGGCTTCGTGAGCAAAGGCTCGCGAAGGCTTAGGGTCGCTTTTGGCCTAAAATGTGGCGGCAGTATAAGCACTTGCGACGGTTCACGCCACGCTTGTGCCCATAATGTATGACGAGAGTCACAAGAGATCCCGGGAACAAGAAGAGAACTTCCGGGAATGGCCATTCCGGCCGGCTTCCCCTGCGGCATAGGCCGCACCCCTTGCGAGTCGGTTGCGCCCCGAAAGCCGGCCAATTATGGTGCGCGCCAATCGGAACGGGACCGGAGGGAAGTCGGGCCGCGGCGGGACGGAACCTTCGCGGGCCATCCGTCATTCCCTGTAGAAAATGAACCAGATTGGTCACGGGGCCGTCCGCACGGGAGGGCTTCGGCCATGCTATAATCCCGCCTTAATTACGGGGCATATCCGCCCCCTTCACAAGACTGGTCGCGAGACTTACGAGACTGGGCGATACGCGAATAGAACAATTCAGCAGAAGACGAGGCGGCGAGAGACCGGCGGTTCGCGGAAGAGCCCGATGACGGAGAAGAATTTCCGTCGCGGCGCGCGATCCGAAAAGCCCAGCACGGCACCGGCGCAGCCTCGAGCATCACAGGAGAGAAGGTGTGAAACAGACCGGGCCCTACATCAGTAAATACGGCGTCGAAAAAAGCGGCCTCAAAAACCTCGCCGCTGCCCATTGGAACTATCGCCCGGCGGCGCTTTACGAAGAAGCCGTCCGCCGCAAGGAGGGCATGGTCGCCGCCGATGGTCCCTTCGTCGTCAAGACCGGCGTTCACACCGGCCGCTCCGCGAAAGATAAGTTCATCGTCCGCGACGAAAACACCGAAAAAGCGGTCTGGTGGGACAATAACAAGGCGATGACGCCGGAAGCCTTCGATCTTCTCCACCAGGACATGCTGAAGCACGCCGAAGGTCGCGAACTTTTCATCCAGGACCTCTTCGGCGGCGCCGACAAGACCCACCGCCTCGCGACCCGCATCTACTCCGAATATGCCTGGCACTCGCTCTTCATCCAGAACCTGCTGATCGAACCCAAGCCCGAAGAGCTCGACGACTTCCTCCCCGAATTCACGATCATCGACCTGCCGAGCTTCGAAGCGGACCCGGCGAAGTACGGCGTGCGCACCTCGACGGTGATCGCCTGCAACTTCGCCAAGCGGATCGTGCTGATCGCCAACACCTCCTATGCCGGCGAGATCAAGAAGTCCGTCTTCTCGATGCTGAATTACGAGTTGCCGCCCAAGCGCGTGATGCCGATGCATTGCTCGGCCAATATCGGCCCCAAGGGCGACACGGCGGTCTTCTTCGGCCTGTCGGGCACCGGCAAGACGACGCTTTCGGCTGACGCTTCGCGCACGCTGATCGGCGACGACGAGCATGGCTGGTCCGAGAATGGCGTCTTCAATTTCGAAGGCGGCTGCTATGCCAAGATGATCAAGCTCTCGGCCGAAGCCGAGCCCGAGATCTACGCTGTGACGAAGCGCTTCGGCACGGTGCTTGAGAACGTCGTGATGGACGAGGACACGCGCGAGCTCGATCTCGACAGCGCCGCCCTCGCCGAGAACAGCCGCGGCGCCTATCCGCTCTCCTTCATTCCGAATGCAAGCGAGACCGGCACCGGCGGCCATCCGAAGAACATCATCATGCTGACGGCCGACGCCTTCGGCGTGTTGCCGCCTATCGCCAAGCTGACGCCCAGCCAGGCGATGTATCACTTCCTCTCGGGCTATACGGCGAAGGTCGCCGGCACCGAGAAGGGCGTGACGGAGCCGGAAGCGACTTTCTCGACCTGCTTCGGCGGGCCCTTCATGTCGCGCCATCCCACCGAATACGGCAATCTGCTGCGCGCGCTCATCGCCGAGCACAAGGTCGATTGCTGGCTCGTCAACACGGGTTGGACCGGCGGAGCCTATGGCGTCGGCAGCCGCATGCCGATCAAGGCGACGCGCGCGCTGCTCGCCGCCGCGCTTGACGGTTCGCTCTCGAAGGTCGAGTTCCGCACCGATCCGAATTTCGGCTTCGAGGTACCGGTCAGCGTGCCGGGCGTCGACACGAAGATTCTCAACCCGCGCGACACATGGGCCGACAAGGCCGGCTACGACGCGCAGGCCCAGAAGGTCGTGAAGATG
>NZ_DATKFR010000035.1:0-10902 GCF_035511255.1 Parvibaculum sp. | reverse complement strand
TTCGCCTTGTTGCCCAGAAGTCCGTGGGTGAAGCTGAACTCCTGCACGTCGTTGGCGATGGCGACCATCTTCTCGCTCTTGAGAAGCGCGACGGCCTTTGCCGGGTCGTAATAGAAGGCGGTCGTCTTGACCTGTCCGTCGAAGTCGGCGAGGTCGGTGCCGGAAGCCGCCGCCATGAAGGTCCGCGCCGCGATGCCTTCCTTGTCGTTCTTCTGCATGAGGGCGAGCGTCTCGTACCAGGCGCCGGCCAGTGCCTTGCCGAACTCGGGATGCGCTTTCAGCGTCGCCGTGTTCGCGACCATGATGTCCTGCACCTCGTCGGGCAGCTTGGACGAGTCGAAGACTTCCGAGACGTCGGACATCTTCCTGATCTGGCTCGTGGCGGGGTTCCACGCGACCAGCGCCTTCACTTCCGGCGTCGAGAAGGCGGCCGTGAAATCGGCGTCGGCGATGTTGGCCGTCGTGATGTCTTCTTCCTTCAGCCCGGCCTGCTTCAACGCGAGCCAGAGCATGTAGTGCGAGACGGAGTACTGAACCAGATAGACCTTCTGGCCCTTGATGTCGGCCAGCGTCTTGCCCTTGCCCTTGAGGAAGATCGCGTCGTTGCCGTTGGTGTAGTCGCCGAGCAGGATCAAGGAGGAATCGACGCCGCCCGCCGACGGAATGGTCAGCGTGTCGATCGTCGTGTCGGCGACGGCGTCGAACTGACCCGCCGTATACTGATTGATCGACTCGACATAATCGTTGATCTGCACGAGCTCGATCTTGATGCCGTATTTGTCGGCCCACTTCTTCAGGATGCCGGATTTCTCCGCATAGGCCCAGGGCATGTAACCCGTATAGATCGACCAGGCGACCTTGAAGGTCTTGGGAGCGGCGGCGGCGGGCTGAACGGCGGAGACGGCCATCAGGGCGGCGGCAAGAAACGCGAATACGGTCTTTCTGACTTTCGGCAGCCTAAACATGATCTGTCCTTTCAATGTCGCGGGGTGCGCGTCCCGCGATCCCGTATGGTTGAGGCATTTCCACTGCTGTCTTTTCTGTATTGAGCATCAGGCGCGCTCCTTGCGACCGAAGAAGGTCTCGCCGGTCTTTTCGGACTCGGGGATCGCGAGAAGCCCGGCCTTTTCGAGTTTCCTGAGATAGGCGAAGGTGCGCATCGTCTGCGCGAGCAAATGATCCCCCGCGACATAGGTCGGATAGGTGCGCGCCGCGCCCGGCTCGATGAATTGCGGCAGCGGCTCGACCACCGTGTCGTAATCGACCGAGCAGAACAGCGGGAAGGAGAACCTTTCGTAAGGCACCTTGCGCACGCGATGCGCGGTGGCGATGAAGCGGCCATTGGTCATGGCCTCGAGCATGTCGCCGATGTTGATGACGAAAGCCCCCGGCACGGGCGGCGCGTCGATCCACTGCCCGTCGGCATTGACGACTTCGAGGCCTGGCGCGGTCACATGCAGGATCGTGAAGCATTCATAATCCGTATGCGGGCTGATGCCGAAATTGCTGTCGCTGCCGCCGATCGCCGAGGCGTCGAAGCTTTCCGCTTCCGGGTAATGGACCAGACGCAGCTGCGACGGCGGCCGCGTCAGATAGCGGTCGAAATAAGTCTCTTCGAGGCCGAGCGCCAACGCGAAGCCGCGAAACAATGCCCGTCCAAGAGAGATCGCCGCCTCGTAATAGGCGTAGACATCTTCCTTGAAACCGTCGACCTCGGCCGGCCACTGGTTCGGACCGAGAAGCCGGTAACCCTTGATGTGATCGGGATCGTCTTCGGCGAGATCGATCGAGAGATCGTAGGCTTCTTTCTTGTCTACGCTCGGCACGTCGCCGGAATAGAAATTCTCCTCGCCCGTCGGCACATAGCCGCGATGCGCGCGGGAGTTGCCGATGTAATATTTCTTCTTCACGTCGTCTGGCAGCGCGAAGAAAGCCGCGGCCTTTGCCTGCAGCCTTTCGATCATCTCCGGCGCGATGCCATGTCCGGTGACGTAGAGAAAACCGACTTCGCTTGCCGCCTTCTCCATCTCGCGGGCGACGGCTTTCTTCGCTTCCATGTCGTCGCCGAGAAGCGGCGCGACATCCACCAGTGGAATACGGTCGAAAGCTGTTCCTTTTGCCATCTTCGGCTCCATCAAAGGGCCGCCTTGACGTTTCCCTCGGTGGGGAAAGCGTCGAGAGCACCCTGTGCTTCGAGAATCTGCCATTGCCGCGTGACGGGACGTCCCTCGGCTGTCATGTCGGAGAGCATGAGCGCGCCGGAGGCGCGCGCCGCCCATGCGGGATCGAGGCGCTGCGTCTCGCGATAGGGAAGGCTCGAGCGCTGGATGATCCAGCCCGCGCCCGTGATTGCGCCTTGTGAAATTTCGCAATCGACGAGGTCCTGCGCTTCCACGAGGCTGCCCGCCCCCGCCACGCAGTCCTGGAGATGCAGGCCGGCTGGCATGGGCGCGCGGCGCGCGCGGGCATACATGAAAAGCGGCCCGAGCCGCATCAGGTAAGCGCGCGTGCCGCTCGCCGGATCGTCGAGCCGAAGCGCGCAGACCGGATCGGGAACAATGGGTTCGCGGTGCCAGTGCTCGATATAGGGAATGTCCTTTCCCTCCTCGACCATCATGTCCGGCTCCATCCAGAGACGGCCCTGATCGGAATAGATGGCTTGCGGCTGGAAATCGATTTCGCGCCGCCACTCGAAGAACCCATCGGCATAATGGAGTTCGCCGGCAAAGCCTTCCTGCGAGGCGAGCCAGTCGAGCTGCTCCGGCGCAAGCGCGCGCAGATGCGTCGCCTCGCGACAGTCGGGCCGCCCGAGAGGCTGGCGGAGATCGAGATAGAAGCTTGGACCCTGCATCCAGTTGACGAAGGTTTCGCGGTCGCTCCGCCCGTCCGGCCAGTCGATGAGGGACCGGCTCCAGAGCCCCGTAAGAGTTTCGATGGTCGGTTCGATCTTCGCCATGCGCCCATTCCGATACTGCACTGCACAAAGCATGCGCCGGGAGCAGGGCATAGGCGAAGACATGAAATTCTGATGCCGCCCATAGACGGCGTCTATGGGGTCGCCTCCTGAGCGGCGAGCCGGCTGGGTCAAGATGGGCGGGCCCTGAGCCGGGTCAGGATTTCGTCGAGGAAGAGTTCGGTCGGCGTGTCGCGCGCGTCCTGTTCACGCGTGATGAGATAGACGTGATAGCTCGGCAGCAGATCGTCGGAAAGCAGCGGCCAGAGATTATGCGCGCGGTCGATCTCTTCGGCGACGCAGGTCGGCAGGAAGCCGATGCCGACGCCGAGTTCGATGAGCCGTTTCACTTCATGGAGATTTTCGGCAAAGCCGCCTGCGTATCGACCGAGACCGTAGCGGCGCCGAAAGCGCTCCAGTTCTTCGGGCTCGTCCTCGCCGGTCATCACGAAGGGCTCGTCGCAGAGTGACGCGGGCTGGCCGACGGTCCGGCCGAACAGCGGGTGCGATCTGCTGCAATAAAGCTGCTGCACTTCCTTCATCAGCGGCTCGTAGCGAAGCCCCTCGCCGGGCGCGCTGTCGCAAGCGATGCCGACCTCCGCCTCGCCGAGCTTCAGCGCCTTGACGACGCCGCGCCAGGGGACAACGTCGAGCCTGATCTCGACGCCTGGATGCGCGGCGTGAAAGGCGGCGATGGCGGCGTCGAATTCCGGCGAAACGATGCTCGACATGATCTTGATGTTGATGACGCCTTCGACGAGGTTCGCGGCCTTGGCGACCTCATGCGGAGCGGAACGCAGCGCGCCCATCATCGCTTCGCAGAGCGGCACCAGCGCCCGGCCGGCTGGCGTCAGCTCGATGCCCTGGCTGGTGCGCCGGCAAAGCTCGACGCCGAAATGCTCCTCGAGCCGCTTCAGCCCGGCACTGATCGTCGGCTGCTGCTTGTTGAGATGGCGCGCCGCCGCGCTGATCCCGCCTGAATTGACGATTTCAAGAAAGAGACCGAACAGGTTCCAGTCGACGGTACGGACGAAATGGCGCTCGTCCTGCGAGATGAGTTTCAGGTTCGGCATGGGCTTTCGCGCCTTCGGTTCCGGCTCCCCGTGAGACCTTCAGGAGCAAGTTCCGGACCAGATGGCGCGGGCGGGGGTCAGAACTCCCAGTCAGGGCCCGGCAGCGCCTGATAGGCCCGTGTCAGCGCATCCGACCAGGACTGGCGGATATTCTTGAAATAGGGATCGTCATCCTTGATCCGACGGTTGAGCGCCACTTTCAACGCGTCGCGGCGGTAGACCATCACATCGATGGGCAATCCGACCGACAGATTGGAACGGATGGTCGAATCCATCGAAATCAGCGCGAGCTTCAACGCATCGCCGACATCGGTGTCGTAGGTCGCGGCGCGGTCGATGATCGGCTTGCCGTATTTATGCTCGCCGATCTGGAGATAGGGGGTGTCTTCCGTCGCCTCGATGTAGTTGCCCGCCGCATAGATCTGGAAAAGCCGGAGCTTGCCGCCGCCGATCTGGCCGCCCATCAGAATGGAGACGTTGAAGGGTTCCGCCTGCGCCTCGAGCGACGGACCGTCGACCTTGTAGACGTTCCTCACCGCCTGACCCATCAACTGGGCCGCGCGCACCATGCTGGGCACGGTATGCAGCGTCTCGTGGGGCTCTCCGTCATAGAGCGAAAGCCCCTGCTCCGTCGCCAGATTGACGATCGCCTGGCTGAGCGCGAGGTTGCCCGCCGTCATGATGCCGATGACGCGGTCACCCGGATGCTCGATCGTCGTCAGCTTGCGAAAGGTCGAGATGTTGTCGACGCCGGCATTGGTGCGCGTGTCGGCGAGCATGACGAGACCGCCTCGGAGGCGAAGCGCAACGCAGTAAGTCATATAAATCTCTTCCGCCCGGATTTGGCATCCGGATTGTTATTGTTGTGCCGCGCTCTCGCCGATCTTCAGTCGCACTTCGAGCGTCTCCTGTCCGCCCCCGCGCCGAAGTCCCCGCACGGGCGCCGCTTCCAGATAGTCGAGTCCCGACGCGACGCGCACATAGGCAGCGGTCGGGCAGATTCTGTTGGCGACATCGAAGCCGACCCAACCGAGTCCGTCAATATGGGCTTCCGCCCAGGCATGCCCCGCCTCATGCTCCTGATTGGCGTCGATCCAGAGATAGCCGCTGACATAACGCGCCGGAATGCCGAGACTTCGGGCCGCGGCGATGAAGACATGGGCGTGGTCCTGGCAAACGCCGGAGCCCTGCGCCAGCGCTTCGGCCGCGGTCGTCGTCGCGTCGGTCTTGCCGATCCGGTAATCCAGCGCGTCGCGGACGACATCCATCAGCCGGTGCGCGATATCTAGCGCCGAACGGTCCGACGCCGATTGCGCCGCTTGCGCCAGATCGACGATCGTTTCATCCGCCAGCGTGAGGTCGGTGTGGCGAAGGTAGAAGCGCGGCGTGAAGGGCTCATGGGTCGAGACGACGCCGCTGCGGTCGGCGGTCTCGATCTCGCCGGTCACGCTGATCGCTATCTCGTCATGCGGGCGCTCGACATAGAGCATCTGAAGCACGTTGCCATAGACGTCCCGCGTTTCGGTCAGGCTTGCGATCGGCGGCACCTGGAGCTTCCAGTTCAGGACTTTCTGGGTCTCGCTGTCCCGCGGCTTCAGGCGCAGAGCCTGGATCGCATAGGAAGCGGGCTCCGCGTAGCGGTAGACGGTTTCGTGACGGACCTGGATTCGCATTCTGAGTTTCACATCAAGTAACTTCGGCTGATCTCGCTCCCGAGACGATTGTTCTGCTCGACATATTGCGTCAGGAATTCATGCATCCCCTGGCGGAAGACATCGCCGACCTGTCCGAAGCGGAGCTGCGAGTAGACCTGCCCGGCCATGCGATGGCAATCGTGCCTTTGTCCATATTCCTCGCCCAGCGCATCGAGACAGTCCTTGATCTTGGCCGTGCAGCTGATGAGCGAGCGCGGCATCTGTTCGCGCATGATCAGGAACTCGGCGATATGCCAGGGCCTGATGCCCTCCTTGTAGAGCACGTGATAGCTGCGGTAGCCCGAAACGGCCCGGAGGATCGAGGCCCACTGGTAATAATCGATGCCGCCGCCGACCTCCGCATGTTCTGGAAGCAGCAGGTGATATTTCACGTCGAGGATGCGCGCCGTATTGTCGCCACGCTCGATGAAGGTGCCGAGCTGCATGAAGTGATAACTGTCGCAACGGAGCATGGTTGCAACCGTTCCGCCGTGAAAGAGCAACGAACGATCCTTCACCCAGTCGAGAAAGCGGTGGAGGCCGCTGCCGCGTATCCGGCTCTCGCTCCATTTCGGCAGTTCGAGCCAGGTCGTGTTGAGGCTTTCCCACTGCTCGGTCGTCAGCGCGGTGCGGACCGCGCGCGCATTCTGCCGCGCGGTTTCGATGCAGCGGCGGATGCTCGACGGATTGTCCTCGTCAAAGGCGAGATAGGAAATCACGTGCTCCGGCGTCGCGTCGTTGTACTTGCGGTAGAAGCCCTCCTCGCAATCCGAGACGACGATGGTCGAATGCCATTCGCTGCCCGATGTCTCCGTCCCCGACGGCATCAATGACAGCCTGTCCGTCACCTGAATGATGCGGGCAAGGTTCTCCGCCCGCTCCAGATAGCGGGCGATCCAGTAGAGACTGTCGGCGGTACGGCTCAGCATCGCGTTGCGCTCGCTCGTGACATGAAACTAGTCCTTCAGCACCCAAGTATCCTTGGTGCCGCCTCCCTGGCTCGAATTGACCACGAGAGATCCCTCGCGCAGCGCGACGCGGGTGAGCCCGCCGGGCACGACGCGGATTTCCTTTCCCGCCAGAACGAAAGGCCGGAGATCGACATGGCGCGGCGCGATGCCCTGATCGACGAAAGTGGGGCAGGTCGACAGCGCGAGCGTCGGTTGCGCGATGTATTTTTCCGGCGCCGCTTTCACGCGCTCGGAAAAGGCTTCCCGCTCGGCGCGTGTCGCCTTGGGTCCGACGAGCATGCCGTAACCGCCCGAGCCATGGACTTCCTTCACCACAAGCTCGTCGATCCGTTCGAGCACATAGAGAAGATCCTCGCGCTCGCCGCAGCGGAACGTCGGCACGTTCTTCAGGATGGGCTGCTCGCCGAGATAGAACTCGATCATCTTCGGCACGTAAGTGTAGGTCGACTTGTCGTCGGCGATGCCGGCGCCGACGGCATTCGCCAGATTGACGTTGCCAGCGCGATAGGCGGCCATCAGCCCGGCGACGCCGAGCACGGAATCCGCCTTGAAGGCGAGCGGATCGAGATATTCATCGTCGATGCGCCGGTAGATGACGTCGACCCGCTTCGGTCCCTGCGTCGTCCGCATAAAGACGACGTCATCCTTCACATAAAGATCGGGGCCCTCGACGAGTTCGATGCCCATCTGGTCGGCGAGGAAGGAATGTTCGTAATAGGCGCTGTTGTAGATACCGGGCGTCAGCAGCGCGACGGTCGGCTCCCGGTCGCAATTGCGCGGCGCGACGGAGGAAAGCGTCTTCAGGAGATCGTCGCAATAATGATCGACCGGCGCCACATTGTAGCGCGACAGGAGATCGGGAAAGAGCCGCATCGTGATTTCGCGGTTCTCGAGCATGTAGGAGACGCCGGAGGGCGTGCGCACATTGTCCTCGAGGACGTAAAATTCCTCCGGACCCACGCGCACCATGTCGATGCCCGAGATATGCGTGTAGACGCCCGACGGGACCGCGACGCCCTGCATCACATGCCGATAGGTCTCGTTCAGCATCACGTGGTCGGACGGCATGATGCCCGAGCGCAGAATTTCCTGCGGTCCGTAGATATCGGCGATGAAGGCGTTGAGCGCTTTCACGCGCTGGATGAGGCCGGCCGAAATCTGCCGCCACTCGGCGGCTTCGAGAATGCGGGGGATGATGTCGAAGGGGATGATGCGTTCGGGATCGCCGCCCTCGCCATAAACCGCGAAGGTGATGCCGATGCGGCGAAAGAAAGTCTCCGCCTCCTCGCGCCGGAGCGACAATATCTCGGGCGGCGTTTCGCCCAGCCAGTCGCGAAGCGTCTGATAAGCATTGCGAACCTCGTGTCCGGTGAGGCCCATTTCGTCGAAAACGGCCCCTGGCATCGCAACTCCTCTTCAAACATGACGCTTGGGCGCGCCGCCACCGGCAAAAGAGAGAGCAAGAGCGGTGCCAGCGGCGAAGCCTCGATAAAGGCTCCCGCAAGCAGGTTGTACGGCACTTTCTGCCTGAATTTTATGCAGAGTGCTGCTTATACACCATCCAGAGGCAGCGCTTCCCGATCAGGACCCGATCAGGAGAAGTCCTGGATCACACGCCAGGCCGGCAGGCACACGGTCACCCTGGTCCCACGGCCGCGTTCGCTTTCAAGCGCCAGACTGCCGCCATGCAACTCGGTCAGCAGCTTGGTGAGGGTGAGGCCGAGACCCGTCCCCTCGTAGCGGCGGGCCAGCGAATTGTCGATCTGCTGGAAGGGCTGCAAGGCCTGAACAATCTCTTCGGCCGTCATGCCGATGCCCGTATCCGTCACGCTGATGAGGCAATCGCCATTTTCGCCCCGGCTCATCGAAAGGGCGACGCGGTTCCCTTCGGGCGTGAACTTGATCGCATTCGACAGGAGGTTGAGAAGAATCTGCGTGAGCCGCGTCGGATCGACCGAGAGCACCATGGGCTCGCGCGGGCTCGTCACCCTGAGGTCGACCTGGGCCGACCGGGCGCTTTCCGCGACGAGCCGCTCGCAGGCCGAGAAGACGTTTCCAACATCGACTTCCTGCTCGTCGAGATTGAGATGCCCACCCTCGATCTTCGTCAGATCGAGAATGTCGTTGATGACATCGAGGAGATGCTTGCCGCTGCCATAGATGTCGCCGGCATATTCGCGATACTTGGGTTCACCCATCGGCCCGAGAATTTCGTCGCGCAGGATTTGCGCAAAGCCGAGAATCGCGTTGAGCGGCGTGCGGAGTTCATGGCTCATATTGGCGAGGAATGCCGATTTGGCGCGGCTCGCCGCTTCCGCCTGCTCCTTGGCCGCTTGCAGATCCCGCTCGGCATGCTTGCGTACGGTGATGTCCTCGACCGTGCCTTCGTAATAGAGAAGCGCGCCCTGGCTGGAGCGCACCTCGCGGCAGCTTTCCGAAATCCAGATCACTTCGCCGTCGCGGCGATAGACCTGCGACTCGAAACCGGAGACGACGCCCGTCTCGCGCATCAGGCGAACGAATTCGTCGCGCCGGTGAGGATCGACATAAAGCTGACGGCCGATATCGGTAAGTGCGCCGAGCATCGAGGCCGGAGTGTCGTGGCCATAGATGCGGGCCAGCGCCGGATTGGCGGCGAGGTAATGTCCATCCGGCGTCGTCTGGAAAATGCCCCAGATCGCGTGCTCGAACATGCCGCGATAGACCTCGGGCGAGGACATATCGGCCGGCACATGCGGCTCGAGGCCTTGGTGAGGCCCCGGTTCGGCGAACCTCTGCTGTCTCGTCATACCCATAACATCGCTCAAAGGCACTTATCCCCGGGCCGATTTCCAAGCGCAAACTGGCGGCACGGCCGGAGTTTGTCTCAGGTCCCCTTTCCAAGAGGTGAAGCAAGGCCTTGTTTTTATTGCGTAATTCAAAAGCATTCTGAACATAAAAGAGGCATTTTCTGATGCGGACAGCCCATGATCGCCGAAGCAGGCTTGACCCTCCAGTAACTGGAAGGCCTAGGGTACACGAAATGATGATCACGCCCGACGAAAGGAATTACATGGCTTCGCTCCCCAAGGGCCAGGCTTGCTGCGGCGGTCACGGCCCTCACAACCAGCATGGCCACCACGCGCATGACACGGAGGTGAAGGATCCCGTCTGCGGAATGACCGTCGATCCGGAGACGGCGAAGTACCGCGCAGGCCGCGACGGTCAGACCTGGTATTTCTGCTCGGCCAATTGCGAGGCGAAGTTCAGGGCCGATCCGGAGACATATCTGAAGGCCGACGCAGCAAAGCCGGCGGCGACAAGGCCCGAGCCGGAAGGCACGATCTATACCTGCCCAATGCACCCGGAAATCCGCCAGGTCGGTCCCGGCTCCTGCCCGATCTGCGGCATGGCGCTCGAGCCGGTGGTCGCGACCGCCGATGCAGGACCGAGCCACGAACTCATCGACATGCAGCGGCGCTTCTGGATCAGCCTCGTGCTGACGCTACCCGTCTTCGCGATCGAAATGGGCGGACACCTGATCGGACGGATGCTGATCTCGGCCACGTTGTCGAACTGGATCCAGCTCGCGCTGGCGACCCCGGTCGTGCTCTGGGGCGGCTGGCCCTTCTTCGTACGCGGCTGGCAGTCGCTCGTCACGCGCAACCTCAACATGTTCACGCTGATCGCGATGGGCACCGGCGTCGCCTGGAGCTACAGCATCGTCGCGACGCTTGCGCCGGGCCTCTTCCCGGAGAATTTTCGCGGCATGGATGGCGCCGTCGCGATCTACTTCGAGGCGGCCGCCGTCATCACCGTCTTGGTGCTGCTCGGACAGGTGCTGGAGCTCCGCGCGCGCGAACAGACGAGCGGCGCCATTCGCGCGTTGCTCGACCTCGCGCCGAAAACCGCGCGCCGCATTCGCGCGGATGGCGAGGATGAGGAGGTGCCGCTCGACGCCATCGTCATTGGCGACCGCCTGCGCGTGCGTCCCGGTGAGAAAGTGCCTTGCGACGGCGCCGTCGCCGAAGGCCGCGTCGCCATCGACGAATCCATGGTGACCGGCGAAGCGATGCCGGTGACGAAAGAACCGGGCGCGAAGGTGATCGCCGGCACGATGAATAAATCGGGCAGCTTCATCATGACGGCCGAGAAGATCGGCCGAGAGACCATGCTCTCGCGCATCGTGCAGATGGTCGCCGAAGCCCAACGCTCGCGCGCGCCGATCCAGC
>NZ_DATKFR010000034.1:0-2396 GCF_035511255.1 Parvibaculum sp. | reverse complement strand
ATGCGATTCTGCAGGCGCTAGGTGTACGCAACAGGACGGAGGCCGCGATCATCGCCCTGCGTGCGAGGACGCCGGCGGGCAACGATTGATATCTCGCGCATGAAAACCTCGCGCCGGCGGATGCGCCGCCGGGCGATCGCGCTTGTCCTTATATTGTTTCTCGTCACATTGTTTCTCTTCGGCCCCGCCGTGGAAGCGGCGCCCTGCAAGTTGACGCGGGGTGAGCCGTTGCTTGCGGGCGACGTCAAAGATGCGCAGAGCCTCACGCTCGCCGACGGGCGCGAGGTGAAGCTCGCCGGCATCGACATCCCTAAACATGATGTGGCGAAAGGCGGCGCACCGAGAGTCGGAGAGCAACTCGACGCCGTTCTCGCCGGCCTGCTCGTGCAGGATGCGACGCTTGCCTACGATCAGACGCGCGAAGACCGCTATGGCCGGGTTCTCGCCTTCCCGCTCGCCGCCGACGGTCGGTCCGTGCAGTCCCATCTGGTCGAGGCAGGGCTCGCCCGCGTCAGAAGTTCCGCCGACAACCGCAACTGCATTGCCGAACTTCTGGCGCTTGAGGAGGAAGCACGCGCGGGCCGCCGTGGAATCTGGAGAGACTCCGCCTATGCGATCATGGCGGCAGACGATGTTGCGGCGCTTCTGCGGGCGGAAGGCGAATTTGCGATCGTCGAAGGCGTCGTGCATGAAGCTGCCTCCGTCCGCGGACGGCTCTATTTCAATTTCGGAGAGGACCGTCGCACCGACTTCACGGTGACAGTCGCGCCGGCGGACGCTAAGCTTTTCAAGGCCGGAGACTGGACGTCGATCCGTCGCGACCCGAGACTTGCCGCTGGCCGAAAGATGCGCGTCCGCGGTTTCATCGAAAGCTATAACGGCCCCGAGATCACGTTGACGCATCCCGAGCAGGTTGAATTTTCAAGTGAAGACAAGGCACGGGCTAATGAGGGCGTCGACGGCGTCGGCAAGCGTAAGAAACGCAAGCCGTAGGGCGGCATGCCGCGGTCTTGCTGCGTCGCTTGCATTCTCGCTGGCCGCTTTGACTATGACCGGGCTTGCGGGTTGCACGACCAATCCGGCCACCGGCAAGATGCAACTCGCGACGATAATGTCCGCCGAAGACGAGGCGAAGGCGGGTGCGGAGGCGCATCCAAAAATCGTCGAAGCCTATGGGGGCATTTACGACGATCCGAAGCTCGGAGCCTATGTGGCACAGGTGACAGCGCGGATCGCCAAGGGTTCCGACAGGCCCGACATCGGTTACCGCGTCACAGTCCTCGACAGCCCGATCGTCAATGCTTTCGCGCTGCCTGGCGGCTATGTCTATGTCACACGCGGGCTGCTCTCGCTCGTCGATGACGAGGCGGAGCTCGCGGGCGTGCTCGGTCATGAGATAGGTCATGTAATCGCGCGGCATGGCGCCCAGCGTCAGACGGCGGCGCTTGGCGCATCGGTCGTCGGCGCGATCCTGGGCGCCGTCGCCGGCTCCTCGGCCGTGAGCGATGCGGTCGGTCTCGGCGGGCGGGGGTTGCTTGCCGGCTATTCGCGCGACCAGGAGTATGAAGCGGATGCACTCGGCGTCCGTTACCTGGCACAGGCAGGCTACGACCCCTATGCCGAAGCCGACTTTCTCGAAACCATGGCTGCCGAACAGGAGCTCGATGACCGGTTCATGGGACAAAAGGGTGGCAACACGGCTGACTGGCTGGCGAGCCATCCCGCCACGCCCGATCGCGTCAAGGCGGCGCGCGGACATGCAGGCGCGACGGGCATGGAGGTCGATGCGGGTGACCGCAATCGCGACGCGCTCCTGCACGCCGTCGATGGCCTTCTTTATGGCGATGCGCCCGAGCAAGGCATGGTGCGGGGACGGAGCTTCGTCCATCCAAAACTCAGGATCACTTTCACTGCGCCGCCGGGTTTTACCCTGATGAACACAACCAAGGCCGTCATCGGATTCGGGCCAGGCGGCCACCGCCGATGCGGTCGCGGCGCTGCGGGAAAAGTTCGGTCTGGACCGGCCCGCACCGGAACGCTATGTGCGCTGGCTGGTGGGTATGCTGACCGGTGATCCAGGGTATTCGCTGGTGGCGAACATGGCCGTGGCCGATGTCATCGCCGCGCGCCTGCCCAATTCGCTGCTGCTGGCGGCCTTGTCGGCCCTGGTGTCGGTGCCGGTGGCGCTGACCATCGGCATCCTGTCGGCCATGCACCGCGACACAAGGCTGGACCGGGGCCTGAATGTGGCGACCCTGTCCATGGTGGCCCTGCCGGAATTCCTAGTGGCCACGGTGGCGGTGCTGATCTTTTCTGTCCAGTTGCGCTGGCTGCCGTCGATCGCGCTGATCCCCGCCGATGCCAGCCCCTGGCTGGTGCTGCGTTCGCTGGCCATG
>NZ_DATKFR010000033.1:0-10860 GCF_035511255.1 Parvibaculum sp. | reverse complement strand
GCGGCAGAAGACGCCCATCACCGCCCCTTCCTCGACGACGCGCATGTCGCACCAGAGCGCGAGTTCGAGCCCGCCGGCGACCGCGAAGCCCGAAATGGCCCCGATGACGGGCTTGGAAAGCAGCATGCGCGACGGGCCCATCGGACCGTCCGCCGCGAACCGGTCGAAATCGAGCCCGGTCGCCGGCGGCGTCGTGCGGTTGCCGCGCGGGCGCTCGTCCTTCGCGCCCTCACCGCCCTGCGCGACAGCCTTGAGATCGGCGCCGGCGCAGAACGTCCCGTGATCGCCGACAAAGACGGCGGCAAGCGCCTCCTCGTCGCGCTCGAAAGCGAGGAAAGCCTCGGCGAGCGCCGTCGCCGTCGGCCGGTCGACGGCGTTCTTCACCTCGGGCCGGCTCAGGATCACCGTCGTGACCGGACCGTTTTTCTCGACGCGGACCGCTTCCATGTCGCTCCTCCCGCTCTTTCTTTGCCCTTCAATATCACCTCGCGGCGCGTCGGGCGAAGCATAGCCTTCACGAACGAAAGACATTATAGTCGCGCGCGTTAAGCAGATAGGCCCATGAGGCGGGAAGCGGCGATCATGTCGGGGCCCCGGCGCGTAGATCGCGCGGGCGGCACGCTCAATGCCAACCCGTTTCCCAAACCCCTCCCCGTCCGGGCCGGCAGCATCAAGGAACGATCGAATGGCGAAGAAGGCCCCGGCGAAAGCAAAGGCGAAGGCGAAGAAGCCTGCCAAGAAAGCCGCCAGCAAAAAGGCGGCGAAACCCGTGAAGAGCAAGACGGCGGCCCGACCCGCCGCAAGGAAGAAGCCGGTCGCCAAGGCGAAAAAGCCCGCGAAGAAGGTTGCGGCGAAAAAAGCCGTGAAGAAGCCCGTCGCGAAGAAGGCACCGGCAAAGAAGCTCACGCCGAAGAAGCCCGCAGCCAAGAAAGCCGCGCCGAAGAAGAAAGTCGCACCGGCGAAGAAGTCCGTTGCGAAGAAGGCCCCGGCGAAAAAACCCGCCGCCAAGAAGGTAGCGCCGAAGAAAGCCGCGCCGGCCAAAAAGCCGGCCGCCGTGAAGAAGCCGGCGCCCGCGGCCAAAGCGACTCCGGCGAAGAAGCCGACCCCCGCGAAGAAGGCCGCCCCGGCGAAAAAGCCTGCTGCAAAGAAGCCCGTTGCGAAAAAGGCGCCCGCCTCGGTTGCCGGCAACAGCTTCGGCGCGAAGCAGACCCTGAAGGTCGGAAACCGCACCTACACCTATTACAGCCTGAAGCAGGCCGAGAAGAACGGCCTTTCGGGCACGGCGCGCCTCCCTTTCTCGCTGAAGGTGCTGCTTGAGAACCTGCTGCGCTTCGAGGACGGCCGCACGGTGACCGCCGCCGACATTTCCGCCATGAAGAAGTGGCTGAAGGACCGCACCTCGGACCGCGAGATCGCCTACCGCCCGGCCCGTGTGCTGATGCAGGACTTCACCGGCGTTCCCGCCGTGGTCGACCTTGCGGCGATGCGCGACGCAGTGAAGAACCTCGGCGGCGACCCGACCAAGATCAACCCGCTGGTCCCCGTCGATCTCGTCATCGATCACTCTGTGATGGTCGACAAGTTCGGCACGCCGCTCGCCTTCAAGGAAAACACCGACATCGAATATGAGCGCAACCGCGAGCGTTACGAATTCCTGCGCTGGGGTTCGAAGGCCTTCGACAATTTCCGCGTCGTGCCGCCGGGAACGGGCATCTGCCACCAGGTCAACCTCGAATACCTCGCCCAGACCGTCTGGACGAAGCAGGAAGGCCATGAGGAAGTCGCCTATCCCGACACCTGCGTCGGCACCGACAGCCACACCACGATGGTCAATGGCCTCGCCGTTCTCGGCTGGGGCGTCGGCGGCATCGAGGCGGAAGCGGCCATGCTCGGCCAGCCGGTCTCGATGCTCATCCCGGAAGTCGTCGGCTTCCGCCTCACCGGCAAGCTCAATGACGGCGTGACCGCCACCGACATGGTGCTCACCGTCACGCAGATGCTCCGCAAGAAGGGCGTCGTCGGCAAGTTCGTCGAATATTTCGGCAAGGGCCTCGACAACCTGACGCTCGAGGATCGCGCCACCATCGCCAACATGGCGCCGGAATATGGCGCGACCTGCGGCTTCTTCCCCATCGACAACGAGACGCTCAAATATCTGAAGGCCACCGGCCGTTCGGACGAGCGCGTCGCGCTGGTCGAGGCTTACGCGAAGGCGCAGGGCATGTTCCGCGAGACGAACACGCCGGACCCGGTCTTCACCGACACGCTCGAACTCGATCTCTCGACCGTCGTGCCGTCGCTCGCCGGTCCGAAGCGTCCGCAGGACCGCGTCGCCCTGACCGACGTGAAGGAGAACTTCCTCGGTGCGCTGGAAAAGGATTTCGGCAAACCCGGCCAGGCGAAGACTCGCGTCTCCGTCGAGGGCGCCGATTTCGATCTCGGCCATGGCGACGTCGTGATCGCCGCCATCACCTCCTGCACCAACACCTCCAATCCGAATGTCCTCGTCGCGGCCGGCCTCGTCGCCCGCAATGCGAGGAAGCTCGGCCTGAAGGTGAAGCCCTGGGTGAAGACCTCGCTCGCCCCCGGTTCGCAGGTCGTCACCGACTATCTGACGAAGTCGGGCCTGCAGTCCGATCTCGACGCGATGGGCTTCAATCTCGTCGGCTATGGCTGCACCACCTGTATCGGCAACTCCGGCCCGCTGCCGACCGAGATCAGCGCCGCGATCAACAAGAACGATCTCGTCGCCTCGGCCGTGCTCTCCGGTAACCGCAACTTCGAAGGCCGCGTCTCGCCCGACGTGAAGGCGAACTACCTTGCCTCGCCGCCGCTCGTCGTCGCCTATGCGCTGGCCGGCTCCACCCAGATCGACATCACCAAGGATCCGATCGGCACCGGTTCGAACGGCCAGCCGGTCTATCTGAAGGACATCTGGCCCTCCAGCGCCGAAGTCGCCGAGACGGTCCGCGCCTGCGTCACGCCGGACATGTTCCGCACGCGCTACGCCAACGTCTTCGACGGCGACGCGCATTGGCAGGCGATCAAGCTGACCGGCGGCCTCACCTACGACTGGGACGGCGGTTCGACCTATGTGCAGAACCCGCCTTACTTCGAGCACCTCTCGAAGGACCTGACGCCGATGGAAGACGTCAAGGATGCGCGCATCCTCGGCCTCTTCGCGGACTCGATCACGACCGACCACATCTCTCCGGCCGGCAACATCAAGGTGCAGAGCCCGGCGGGCTCCTACCTGAACTCGAAGCAGGTGGGCCAGCAGGACTTCAACTCCTACGGCGCGCGCCGCGGCAATCATGAAGTGATGATGCGCGGCACCTTCGCCAACATCCGCATCAAGAACCAGATGCTGAAGGGGATCGAAGGCGGGCTGACGAAGCTCGAACCCGAAGGCACGCAGATGCCGATCTACGACGCGGCGATGGAATACAAGCGCCGTGGCGTTCCGCTGGTGATTTTCGCCGGCAAGGAATACGGAACCGGCTCGTCGCGCGACTGGGCGGCCAAGGGCACCATGCTCCTCGGCGTCAAGGCGGTCGTCGCGCAGAGCTTCGAGCGTATCCACCGCTCGAACCTGGTCGGCATGGGCGTCGCGCCGCTGCAGTTCATCGGCGACGAGAGCTGGCAGTCGCTCGGTCTCGACGGTTCGGAAGTCGTCACCATCGAAGGCCTCAAGGGCGTGAAGCCGCGCGCGAAGGTCAAGGCCGTCATCGCCTATGCCGACGGCACGAAGAAGGCGATCGACCTCCTCTGCCGCATCGATACGCAGGACGAGCTCGACTACTACGCGAATGGCGGCATCCTGCAATACGTGCTGCGCCGTCTCGCCGCGTAACGCGAGCCGCAGCTAAAACGACAAAGGGCGCTCCCGAGGGAGCGCCCTTTTTGTTTGATCGGCGCCCGAAGCCGGACGCCCTCCGATCCTCGTCCCGAGGAGCCGCGAAGCGGAGGCGCTTAGGCCCGCGCCGCTTCCCTGAACGACACCAGCCGCTCCTTCTCTTCGTCCCACAGCGTCAGCCGGACGCATCCGAAGCTTTCCATGAGCGTCATCCTTCCGACATCGCGGAGATCGGGATGATCGCGCAGCACATGCGGCAGCCGGTAGAAGGGAATGCGGCTACAGAGATGATGCACGTGATGGATGCCGATATTCGCCGTGAACCAGCGCAGCACATGCGGCAGGTCGTAATGCGACGAACCGTAAAGCGCCGCCTCGTGGAAGCTCCAGCCGTCGTTCCTGGCCCAGAGCGTCTCCTCGAACTGATGCTGTACATAGAAGAGCCAGACGCCGATCGACGCGGCGAGCATCACGATGGGCAGATGCACGAGCAGAAAAGCCTGTATGCCGATCAGCCACATGAGCCCCGCCGCAATCGCGACGATCGCGACATTGGTCGCCTGCGTGCTGATCCAGGGCCGCCAGCCCGAACGCATCAGCCCGACGGGCAGGCGCTGCTGCAGCAGGAACATATAGGCCGGCCCGACGACGAAGAGCACGACCGGGTTGCGATAGAGCCTGTATTTGAGCCTGCCCCACCGGGAGCGCGCCAGATATTCGCGCACCGTGAGCGTGTCGATGTCGCCGACGCCCCGACGGTCGAGATTGCCGCAGCTCGCATGATGAAGCGCATGCGTCCGGCGCCAGAAATCGTAAGGCGTCATGGTGAGAACGCCGAGCGCGCGGCCGACCCAGTCGTTGAGCAGCTTGTGCGAAAAGAACGAGCCGTGGCCGCAATCGTGCTGGATGGTGAAGAGCCGCACCAGGAACCCGGCGGCGGGAATGGCGAGCAGAAGCGAAATCCACCAATAGCCGAACGCCGTGGCCGCCCAGGCGGCGGTCCAGAGCGCAACGAGGGGAAGCGCGGTGATCGCAAGCTCTCCCAGGCTGCGCCCGAAATGAGGATCGCGATAGCGACTGAGGATTTGCATCCAGGCGCGAGCGTCGAGGCGGGAAGCCCCGACATTATGTCCGATACTCAAAGGCGTAGAATCCAGGGTTGGCGGCATGCACGTCAGGACGCGCGAAGGCCGCGGCAAGCAATGATACGTGGGGACCTTTTATCTCTCCGGTCCCGCCTCATGCGTGAGGAGGTCCACCGACTGGGTGAGCTGATTGCCAGCCTGCTGCGGTAGCTTATAAGCCCATTTCGTCAACCGATCGTTAAGCATGTCGGCTTTCTTTTTCGCGGCCTCCGTCTTCATGGCGTCGCCGCCAGCCGGTTCGGCATCGGCTGCGATCTTCGCCCACAGCGCCCCGCCGCCGCCCGTGAGCGTCAGGGTCAGGCGAAGCCCGTCGAAGGTCTCGACCAGCACCTGGGGCGAAGTGTCGGGGAATTCAAGGGAGCCGACCGGCACCGCGTCGTCGAAGGTGAGATCGACGAGGCTGGTGGCCGTTCCGTTGACGACGGGCGCGCCGCGCGTGACGCGGCCCTTCGGGATGTTTTCGAGTGTGAAATCGTTCTCGTCGGCCGATGCGCGGTCCATCACCACCGGATGATCGGTGCCGGCCCAGAGCGTCACGCTTTTGATCTCGTCGCGCTTGAGGTCGAGGAAGGTGGCGTCGAGCCAATCCTGCGCCGCCTGGAACAACGGGAAGCGCCCGCGGGCGAGCCATGTCTGGTTGTCGCCGTCGCGCCTGACATAGATCATGCCCTGCCCGCGCGCGTCGCCCGTCTGGTCCGGCACCTTGCCGGCGATGAAGGACGCCATGGGCTTGCCCGCCTTGTCGAGGAGCTGAACCCGCGTACCGGAGCCCAGATCCTCCGGCGCGAGCAGGCCGAGATTGCGATGCCATTCGGCGCGCGCGGTGCGCGGCTCATAAAGCGTCAATTCCGAAATGCCGATCAGCGCCTTCTGCACGAGATCCTGCTTCGCCGGATAGTTCTGGCGTTCGGCCACCGTCCAGCGCCCGTCGGCGCCGCGGTCGAGCGTGATCTTCTCGACGCCGCGCAAACCTCGGCCGAGCGTATAGGTGATTTTGCCGACCTGATCGAGTTTGGTTTCGAGGCCGGGAAAGAAAGGCTCCGGAGCGAACTTGACGCGCACGCCGCGCTCCATCGTGACGACGGCGATCGTCGCCGCGACGACGGCGACGACCGTTGCCAAAGCGAGGATCGCGAGATTGCGGAGCGGCTTGTTCCCCCTGAGGACTGCGAGGTTCATGAGCCTATATCCCCTTGGCCGCGCGCGCCTTGCGGCGGCGATGACGCAACACGGCGATCCCGAGCGCCGCCAACGCGACGAGGATCGGCATCGCCATCACGTTGACGAAGCGGATTTCGGTCGCCAGCCCGTCGATGTCGCGCCTGAGATTGCGCTGCACGTCGCGCAGGGCCTTGCGGCTCTGCAGGAGCTCGGCGCGAAACTGCGCGATCTCCTCCTGCGCATGCGGATCGGCGGCTTGGCCCCCGGCGCTTTCGGGGCCGCTCTGGGCTTCGGCGGCGCCTTCCGTCTGGAGCGCGGCGAGGCGCTGCTCCGTCTCGGTGATCTTCGCCGTCAGCCTCTGCTGTTCGGCGAGGAACTTCCGCTCGGCCTCGCGGCGCAGATTCTCGACCACGACGAAGGGCCGGTCGACGCGTTCGCGCGCCCGCAGCGAGATGAGATCGTCCGAACCCATCAGATTGTCGATCGCCGAGAGCACGAATTTTCCGTTGTCGGCGATGGGCTCGAGCGTCCGGTCGTTGCCATAGCCCGACGCCTGCACCCAGAAGCGGTCGTCGAAGAGATCGCTGTCGGCGACGACGATGATGTTCGCATCCGCCTTGGTCTGGCCGAGGAAGTCGTCGGGCTTGTCCATCGCGTCGGAGCGCTTGGTCGCGTCCTCGTTCTGCGGCGGAACGGGCGCGGCCGAAAAGGCGCTTTTCAGAGGGCCCGAGACCCGCGCGGCGAAGACATAGCTCTCGCCCGACGGCTTGAAACCGTTGAGAAGCTCGTCCGGCGTCGGGCCCGACTTCACATAGTCGAGATCGTAGTCTTCCGCGTCCTTGGAGGACCAGAAGAGCGGCGTGAACTTGGTCGTCGCGCCCGGCGCCTGTTTCAGCGCCCCCGCCGTGCCGAGATTGAGATGATCGATGCTCGACGTCACGATGTCGTCGGGATCGAAATTGCCCTTCGGCACCGAAAGCCAGAGCACATAGTCGCTGGTCTGGCGCCGCGCATCGAGCCCGGTCTGCACGCGCATCGCGAGATCGCGATCGCCGACGACATGCCTGGCGTCGAAGTCGACGCCCCAATCCTTCAGCAGCGGCGCAAGGTCGGAGGATTCCGTATAGCCCTGCACCGGCTGGCCGTCCGGCCCGGCGGTGAGGCTCACCTCCGAATGCGGATCGACGAAGGCGAGAACGCGACCGCCGCGCATCACGAACTGGTCGATCGCATAAAGTGTCTGCTCGTCGAGCTTTTTCGGATGCGCGATCATCAGCACATCGACGCCTGCGGGCACCTTGACGAATTTCTGTTCGAGGAAATTGATCTCGAAGCGGTTCTGCAATTCCTGATAGATCGCGAAGGGTTGCGACTGGCCGCGCATCGCCGCCATCAGCCCGCCCGAACCGGTGTCCATCGGAATATTGGTGACGATGCCGAGCACGGGTTTTTTCGGGCGGCTCAGATTCTGGATGAGCCGCGTCACGTCATATTCGAGATATTGCTGACGCTCGTCGGTGAAATAGGGGATCGCTTCGATGCCGTCGACGAGGTTGGTGCCGACCAGACCGAAATAGATGACCTCGCCCTCTGTCGTCCGCGCGCCCTTGAGGCCGAGCGACATGGCGAGGTCTTCCTGCTCGGAGAAGGGCTCCGGATCGACCACCTCGAGCACGATCTTGCCATGCGAGCGGTCGCGGATTTCCTGAAGCAGGTCGCGAACCCGGTTCGCATAGGCGCGGACCTGCGGGAAATCGGTCGCGAGCGATTCCGAATAGAAGAATTTCAGCGTGATCGGCTCGTCGATCTTGGCGAGCACGTTCTCCGTCCCTTGCGACAGCGTGAAGAGTCGCGCTTGCGTCAGGTCGATCTGGGCCGAGCGGAAGACGATGTTTGAAAAGAGATTGACCGCGAGGAAGAGCACGGCAAGGAGCACGAGCGTCGCGATGCGGATGGCGGAGCGGTTGATGTTGGTCATGGCTCAGCCGGCCTTCTTCATGTCGACGACGATGCCGCAGGCGATGAGCCACGCTGTAATCAGCGTGAAGAAGTAGATGACGTCGCGAATGTCGATGACGCCCTGCGTGATCGCCGTGAAATGCGTCAGGAACGAGAAGGAGGCGATGGTGTTGAGCACCTGCTGCGGCACCCAGCTCGCGAAGAAATCGGTTACCAGCGGAAGCCCCGCCACCGTGAAGAGGAAGCAGGCGACGACGCTGACGACGAAGGCGATGACCTGGTTGCGCGTCGTCGCCGAGAGGCAGGAACCGATGGCGAGATAGCCGCCGGCCATGAAGAAGCTGCCGATATAGCCGGCGAGGATCACGCCATTGTCGGGTTGCCCGAGATAATTGACGGTGATCCACATCGGAAAGGTGAGGAGGAGCGCGATGCCCGAAAAGGCCCAGGCCGCGAGAAACTTGCCGAGCACGGCGGCCCAGAGCGGAATGGGGAGAGACAGCAAGAGCTCGATCGAGCCCGTGCGGCGTTCTTCCGCCCAGAGGCGCATCGAGATCGCCGGGATCAGGAACAGATAGAGCCACGGATGAAAGTTGAAGAAAATCTGGAGATCCGCCTGACCGCTCTCGAAATAGCCGCCCATGTAGAAGGTGAAGGCGCCCATCGTGAACAGGAAGATCACGATGAAGATGAAGGCGAGCGGCGTCGCGAAATAGCCGCCGAGCTCGCGGCGGAAGACGGCGGAGAGCTCTCTCATGCGGCGTTCTTTCCAGCGAGATCGGCGGTGTCCGAACGCGTGAGCTTGCGGAACACCTCGTCGAGACGGCCGGGTTCGCCGTAAAGCGCACGCACCAGCCAGCCCTTCTCGCGCGCGAGATCGGCGACCGCGTCGATGAGTTTCACCTCCGCCGAAATCGCATCCTGCTGTAGCGGGAAAAGCGTGAAGGTCGTTTCCGAGCCGCGCGGATTGATCTCGATCGATTCGATGCCGGGCAGCGCCTTCAGCGCCTCGGCGGCGACCGCCGTGACCTGTCCGCCGATCGTCAGCGACACCGCGTTGTGATAGCGCGAGCGCGAAATGAGTTCGGCGGGCGTCCCGTCGGCGACGACGCGGCCGCGGTCGATGATGAGCGCGCGCGTGCAGATCGCGTCGACCTCTTCGAGAATATGCGTCGAGATGATGATCGCCTTGTCGGCGGCCATGCGGCCGATGAGCTTGCGCACCTCGTGCTTCTGGTTCGGGTCGAGACCGTCGGTCGGCTCGTCCATGATGAGCACGGGCGGATTATGCAGGATCGCCTGCGCCAGGCCGACGCGGCGCCGGAAGCCCTTGGACAGCGTGTCGATCGGCTGTTCGAGAACGCCTTGGAGTTCGGTCGCGGCGACCGCGCTCTCGATCGCGCGCGTCGCGGTCGCGCCATGGAGCGCGCGCACGCGGGCGATGAATTTGAGAAAGGCGAGCGGCGTCATGTCGCCATAGGCCGGCGCGCCTTCGGGGAGATAGCCGAGCATGCGTTGCGCCGCGAGCTGATCGGTGACGACGTCATGCCCGCAGACCGAGGCCCGTCCCGCGCTCGGCGCGAGGAAGCCCGTGATCATCTTCATGGTCGTCGATTTGCCGGCGCCGTTCGGCCCGAGAAAACCGAGCACCTCGCCGCGCGAAACGCTGAAGCTGATGCCATCGACCGCCGTGAAGGGGCCGAAATGTTTGGTGAGCCCGTCGATCGCGATCATGGCATCGCCCGCAGCCTGACCCACGCTCGGATTTGTGCCGCTTGCCGTCTGCATACTCGCTCGCGTGATGACGTCAACTCCCTCAAGGTCGGGACGGGCGCTCTTGTTTTGCCTCGTTTCCTCCAAAGACCTGCTCGCATGTGTAGACAATGGCCCCTCCTCTCTCAAGTGAAAGATGAGACATCGTAAACGGCGGCGGGGATGCGGGGATAAGTGGGGCTTTTGAAAATGAAAACGCGCCGGCGAGGGGGGCAAGCGCGGCGCGTCTCATCTTTGGTGTTGCCCCTTGAAGGGGTGGCCCGGCCCCCAATTTCATCCCGGTGGGGCTGGGGGGCTGATGATACCGGAACGTCCAAGAGGACCGGGCCAGTGAGGCAACGATTGGAGATTGGCGGTCCGGTGTGTCCTCACAAGGGCTGAAAAAAGGCAATATTGTGATTCTGGATTAATCGCGCAAAAGCTAGCAGAATGAGGGGATTAGCGGGTCGCAGTCACGTATTGGACGGATCAAAGGCCTCGCGAATGAAAGGTTTGTGACGCATGGCGGATGGCGGTGAGGCAGCGGGAAAAACATCGCAGAGCGCCACCGGCTCCCTCAGCCTCGTCATCTCGTCGAATTCCGCGCCGTCCAAACTCCTCCGCGAGCCGGATGTCTTTTTCAATCGCGCCGAACTCGAGGCCATTCTCTCGGTCTATGGCCGCAAGGTCGTAGAGGGCGAGTGGCGGGATTACGCGATCGGCTCCGGCAAGGATGTCGCGATCTTCGCCGTCCACAGACGAACCAGCGAGATGCCGCTTTACCGCATCGAAAAGCGCCCGAAGCTGACGCGCCGCCAGGGCGCCTACAGCGTCGTCGCAGCGACAGGGCTGGTGCTGAAGCGCGGCCACGATCTGAAGCAGGTGCTGAAGGTTTTCGAGAAGCGCGCGCTGCGCCTGATCGACGCCTGATCGCTCTCGGAGTCGCCCTAAGGCGTCGTTGCGAGGCGGCGAAGCCGACAAAGCAAT
>NZ_DATKFR010000032.1:0-2547 GCF_035511255.1 Parvibaculum sp. | reverse complement strand
GACAAGCTGGTGGTCGAGGTGTCGACGTCGCTGCATGATGCCGATCTCGTCGGCGACAGCTATGACGTCACCATCCGCTACGGCGCGCTCGAGGATTCGAGCCTCTTTGCGCGGCCGATCGGGCATCAATCCTTCTGCCTCTGCGCGACGCCCGATTATTTCGAGGCGCATGGGATGCCGCGCAATCTTGCCGACCTCAAGGAGCATAATTGCCTGACGGGGCAATCCGGCTACTGGCAATTCAACTCCGGCGCCGGCACGGTCAAGACGCGCGTGCAAGGCACCTGGAAATGCGACGATGGCATGGCGATCCTCGCTGCCGCGCGGTCGGGGCTCGGCCTGGCGCAACTGCCCGTCGTCTTCATCCGCAAGGAGTTGCAGACGGGCCAGCTCGTCGGCGTCGAAGGCGACTGGAGCTATTACGACCGCGACGTCTGGGCCGTCTATGGCCACAAGCAGAATCTGTCGCTCAAGGTTCAGCTCTTCCTCGAGTTCCTGACGACACGTTTTGAACGAGCGCATCAGCGGCCGAAGCGGTTTCACCTGCCGCCGGACTGGAAGAACATGGATTGAATGTCGCGGGAGCCGGAACGAACTCCGGGATGACGAGGGGAGGGACAATCGTCATCCCGGACGCAGACCAGTGTGAGGCGCGGTCTACTCTGAGTGTCGATCTCGAATTCGTCGATCAGGCGTCAGCGGGTTCTTTTTCTTCCGTGGCGTCCCAAAGCTGGTTTGCCTTCGTCAGGTCCATCACGACCTCGAAGCGATCGACCATGTCCGGCTGGATGTCCTTTACGTCGACGTAGAATTGCTCGTACCAGCGGCGAAGCTGATAGATCGGCCCGTCGCCCTCGCAGAGCAGCGGATTGTCGATGCGCCTCTTATGCTTCCAGATATGCACATCCTGGAAGAAGCCGTCGCGATTGCCCTTGGCATAAAGCTGGGCGATCTGGTCGTTCGCTTCGTCCGGCAGACCTTCGATCTTCTTGACCATCAATCCGACATGCAGGTGGAAACTGTTGTGGTCGATCGGCACATGGCAGTTGATGAGATAGGCCTGAACCTCCATGCCGCTGACGAGGCTCTTCAGATAGTCGATCATGTAGGACGGGCCGTAGTAACAGGCGTCCGAATAGAGCTCGTCGATCTCGACTTTCATGCCGCCGAACTCGGCCATGTTGCTGCCGTCGGCAGACGCGCGGGGTTTGCCCGTCATGATCTGGCGCGCGGTATGGCCGTCGAAGGTGTTCTTGAAGGATTTCGCGCGAGCGCCGTGCACGTAGTAGAAATGCGCCATGTCGGAGACGTTGTCGATCAGCTCGCGCGCATTGGTGTCTATGCGAACCGTCTCCCAGATCCAGTCGCTCCAATTGCCGTCGAAGACTTCGGGGATGTGCGGGATGCGGACTTTCGGATCGGGCGGGTTGCCTTCCGGATCGTTCCAGATGAAGAGCTGCTTGTTTTCTTCAAGGGTCGGCCAGGACTTGATACGCGCCTTAGGCGGCACGCGCGTGCAGTAGGGGATCTCCTTGCACTTGCCGTCGCCGCCCCAGCGCCAGCCATGGAAGGGGCAGGCGACCGTATCGCCTTCGATGGTTCCCTCGCCGAGATCCGCGCCCATATGCGGGCAATAGCCGTCGATCACATGGAGGTCGCCGGCCTGGTCCTGAAAGATGACCACGCGCGAGCCGAAGACGTCCATCGAATGCGGCTTGCCGTCCCTGAAGGGTTCGGCGAGGCCGAGGCAATGCCAGCCGCGCGCATAACGCGGCGGCGGGTTTGTCGCTTCGATGATTCTGACTTCGCTTTCGTGCAGGCCCATTGTTCCTCCTCCAACGCCTCGCGCGACATCTTCCGAGGCGAGCCCGTCGCGCCCGCGCCCGGCCGGCGATGGACGCCGGTCCGCCTTATGCTTAGCGATAATCTAGAACGTAAATAAAGCTCCGAATACCCTCATACCCTATATGGACTATCCATATGAGCTAGACGCTGGCCACCTTGGCGGCAGGCGCTTCGGCTTCCAGCGGAATTTCGAAAAGCGGCGGTCCGAAGATGGGGCGAAAGGAACCGGGTTCGCCGCCGTCGATGTCCTTGATCCCGTAATGGCGCGCGAGCTCGGCGGTATAGAAAGTGCCGCCCGACAGGCGCATCAGATCGGGATCGTGATAGAGCGCGTCGATGAGCCGTCCGCCGAAGCGCGGCGTCTCCGCATTTTTCTCGCCGCCCAGATGTTCGAACATGGCGGGAAAGCCGCGCAGGCCGAGCAGTGTGCGCTCGGTCTTGACGAGGCCGTGCCAGAAGGAAATGGCCGCGACATTGTGTGGGCGAAGATCATGCGCCATGTCGTGGGCGAGTTTGTCCTGACCGGTCTTGCTGAGGCCATAGGGCAGCGTGTGCAGGTAGGCGCGCGAGCCGCAGGACGAGGTGTTGACGATCAGCCCTTTGCCCCCCGCGATCATCATCGGCGCGGCATACCAGCTCGCCACATAGCTCGAGCGCAGGCCGACGTCGATCATCTTCTCCCACATGTCGAGCGGGCGCTCC
>NZ_DATKFR010000031.1:0-12768 GCF_035511255.1 Parvibaculum sp. | reverse complement strand
TTGTATTCGCGCACTTCTTCGGCGGTCTTGAGCTTGACGAAGAACTCCGCGACCTCGGTCTTGATCCCGCCGAAATGACCGACGGCTTGTGTCCCTGGTCGAGACCCGCGCAGGTGAGGCGGCGGCCGGCATCGAGCTGATAGGCGATGCCGGCGATACGTGCGAGGCGCTCCTCGATGCCTTCGAACTTGCCGATCGGAATGCCGAATTGCGTACGGATGCGGGCATAGGCTCCCGTCGCATGTGCGCAGAAGGCAGCACCTGCCGAGGAGAGCGAGGGTAGAGAGATGCCACGGCCGGCGGCCAACGCGCTCATCAGCATCTGCCAGCCCTGTCCGGCACGTTCGGGACCGCCGATGATCGCATCCAGCGGCACGAAGACGTCGCGCCCCCAATTCGGACCGTTTTGAAAGGCCTGCATGGAGGGAAGGTGGCGGCGGCCGATTTCGACGCCGGGCGTGTCGGTCGGAATGAGGGCAACGGTGATGCCCAGATCCTCTTGTCCGCCGAGCAGGCGGTCGGGATCGCGGAGCTTGAAGGCGAGGCCGAGCACCGTCGCCACGGGACCGAGCGTGATGTAGCGCTTGTGCCAGTTGAGGCGAAGTCCGATGACGTCGCGACCATTCACCGTCCCCCGGCAGACGACGCCGGCGTCGGTCATCGCGGCGGCGTCCGAGCCCGCTTCGGGGCTCGTCAGGCCAAAGCAAGGAATTTCGCGGCCGTCGGCGAGGCGGGGCAGCCAGCGATCGCGCTGCTCCTTCGTGCCGAACTGCATCAGAAGTTCGCCGGGGCCGAGGGAGTTCGGAACCATCACCGTTACGGCGGCGGCGATGGAACGCGTCGAAATCCGGCGCACGACTTCCGAATGGGCGAAGGCCGAGAAGCCGAGGCCGCCATACTCCTTCGGGATAATCATGCCGAAGAATCTATTGGCCTTGATGAATGCCCAAGCCTCCGGTGGCAGATCCCGAAGCTCCCAATTGATTTTCCAGTCGTCGAGCATGGCGCAGAGCTCTTCGACCGGTCCGTCGAGGAACGCTTGCTCCTCCGTGCTCAGGGCGGCTACCGGCGTATCGAGCAGTTTGCGCCAGTCGGGATTTCCGGTGAAGAGATCGGCATCCCACCAAACGTCGCCGGCTTCGATGGCGGCACGCTCGGTTCCGGACATGCCTGGCAAGACGGTTTTCGCCCAGGCATAGATGGGACGCGACAGCAGGTTTCTTCGCAGTGCGGCCATGAAAATGCTCCCTCGTTTTAGACATAACGCCCGGGAACGGCTTGGGTTTCCCCTGCCGGGACCGGCAGCACGGGTTTGAAACCCGCATTGAGGGAGGTCATGGACGGCGGCGATGAATCAAGGCTGGCTTGTGAGATCGTGGTAGTCCCGTTCGGGACGCTCAAATGGGGATGTCATGACCGCTATTCTGACCGTTCACGGGGCCGCTCGCACCGTCACCGGCTCCTGCTATCTCATCGAGACGTACGAACGGAAGTTTCTGGTGGATTGCGGCATGTTCCAGGGCGCGAAGACGCTCAAGGCGCTCAATTACGGGCCCTTCCCCTTCGATCCCCGCGACATCGACTTCGTGCTGCTGACGCACGCGCATATCGATCATTCGGGACTTCTCCCAAAGCTCGCCAAACAAGGGTTCGACGGACCGATCTATGCGACACGAGGAACGATCGATCTTGCCGGTTGCATGTTGCCGGATTCGGGGCATATCCAGGAAGTCGAAGTCGAAGAACTGAACCGACGCAATGCGCGACGCGGGCGTGAGCGTGTGACGCCGATCTATACGGCCGAAGATGCGGAGGCCTGTCTGAAGCTCTTCAGGCCAGTCAAATACGACGACTGGATGCGGCCGGCGGAAGGCATTCGCGCGCGCTTCTGGAATGCGGGGCATATTCTGGGATCGGCGTCGATCGAGATCGAACTTGATACCGACGTGCCGTCTGCGCGCCAGCTACGTCTCCTCTTTTCGGGTGACATAGGGCCGGACGCGCAGACTTTTCATCCGGCACCGGACTCACCGGAGAACATCGACTATCTCATTTGCGAGTCGACCTATGGCGGACGGGTACGGCCGAAGCTCACGCATGACGGCAGGCTCGATCTTCTCGCCACCGAGGTGCTCGATGCTTTCAAGGACAAAGGGGCGCTGGTAATTCCGGCTTTTGCCGTCGAGAGGACGCAGGAGCTGCTCGCCGACCTTATCGAGCTGGTCGATACCGGCCGCATTCCGCGGGTACCGATCTTTCTGGACTCGCCGCTGGCCATCCGGGCAACACAAGTGTTTCTCGATCATACCGACGAACTCGAAAACGGCGGCGAATTTGCGAAGGCCATGGCGACGCCTTTGCTGCGCACGACCGAGACCGCCGCCGAAAGCATGGGCATCGAGCGC
Source organism: Parvibaculum sp. (assembly GCF_035511255.1). Taxonomy (GTDB): domain Bacteria; phylum Pseudomonadota; class Alphaproteobacteria; order Parvibaculales; family Parvibaculaceae; genus Parvibaculum. The sequence goes on along the minus strand of NZ_DATKFR010000031.1, from coordinate 10,363 downwards.
ATCGAGGGCAACCACATCATCGTGGCGGCGAGCGGCATGTGCGACGCGGGCCGGATCAGGCATCATCTGAAAAACCATCTGTGGCGGCAGAATTCGACCGTTCTTCTGGTCGGATTTCAGGCGAAGGGCACGTTGGGGCGCATTCTCGCCGACGGCGCGAAGGCAGTCCGCATTCAGGGCGAGGAAGTGAAGGTCAGGGCGAAGGTCCGCCAGATCGACATTTACTCGGGCCATGCCGATGGAGAGGCTCTGGCGCTATGGATCGAGGCCCGCACTCCCGTGAAACGAGCAGTTTTTCTGGTGCATGGAGAAGAGGAAGGGATGACCGCGCTTCACGAGAGGTTGACGGCATCGGGGCTCTACGGGACGCGTGTGCTCGAGCCCACGCTCGACGACATTTACGATCTCGTCGCCGAGGCGCCGGAGCCGCGTTCGCGGCCGGGTCCACGGCGTCTGCAACCAGAAAACGTCGGTCGCTTCGATTGGCACAATGATCTGTCACGCCTCTGGCTCGACATCGGCGATGAACTAGATCATGCAGCAGACGACAAGGCGCGCGGCATCATCCTTCGCCGTTTGCGGCGTGCGCTCGAAAAGAGTGAATAGGAGAGCGGAGATGCAATGACGATGAAAATTGCGACGCTGACGATGAACCCCGCGATCGACACCTCGACGTCGGTCGCGGAGGTAATGCCCGTTCATAAGCTCCGCTGTGCCGCAGGGCGCCGCGATCCGGGCGGTGGTGGCATCAATGTCGCGCGGGTATTGCGGCGGTTCGGCCATGCGGCAACCGCGATTTATGTCGTCGGAGGCATTACGGGCAAGCTATTGCGGAAGCTCGTCGAGGGAGAGGGGATCGAGAGCCGTATCATCGAGGCAGACGAGGAGACGCGCGAGGACTTCACGGTTCTTGAGGAACGGAGCGGAAATCAATTTCGTTTCGTGTTGCCAGGTCCTGCACTAAGCGAAACCGTGTGCTCGGCGGCGCTCGATACGATTTCGGCGCTCCATCCGGCACCTGAATATATCGTTGCGAGCGGTAGCCTGCCGCAGGGCGTGCCAGCGGATTTTTATGCGCGCGTCGTTTCGGCGGGACGGCAGGTCGGCAGCAGGGTCGTGGTGGATACATCAGGCGCGGCCCTCTCCGGGGCTCTGGCGACGTGTCCGTTCATGGTCAAGCCGAGCTTGCGCGAGTTGCGCGAACTGACCGGCGAGGAGCTGGGTGAAGAGGTCTCGATGGTTGCGGCGGCGCGGCGGTTGATCGCGGAGGGACAGACCGAAGCCGTTGCCTTGACGCTTGGAGGGGAGGGAGCAGTTCTCGTTACCGGCGACGGCGCATGGCGCGCCAACGCACCACATGTGGAAATGAGGAGCGCTGTCGGTGCCGGAGACAGTTTCGTCGGCGGGATGGTCGGCGCGCTTGCATCGGGCGACGATTGGGAGGAGGCATTCCGGCGCGGCATCGCCGCGGGCTCGGCCGCGCTCCTGTCGCCGGGTACCGAACTCTGCCGGCCGGAAGATGCCGAGCGCCTTTTCGTCGAGGTGAAGACGCGGAAGATCGCCTAAGCTTTCCATACACTGGAAAGCCGGTCCACCACGCCCTAGGCGGCGGTCACGGCGCCGAGCAACATGCCGATGTGACCGTCGCCCCACATCGGAAGGAGGAGACGCACGTAGTCATCGTGTCGATAGTAGGTGGGTATGCGACCTTCAACGGTGGCGCTTGCCTGGGCGCGGATGAAATTCAGCGGGGCGTGGGTCTCCATTTCGTCCGCGAAACCGCCGGCAAAATCCTTGCCGAACTGCGCGACGATCTCTTTCCCCACGATGTCGAAGCGGAACCGCTCCGGTTTGCCGAAGACCGAGATGAGCATCAAGCGATCGACCAGTTGCGGTAGCGACGATAGCTTCACGTCATCCCAATAGGGCATGTCGCTCGCCTTACCACGGATGAGTCCGTGCCAATAGGCGCGGACCTTTTCGAGATCGGAGTCGAGCGTTGAGGGAAGCGCGTAGGGTGTCGTGGAATTTGGCATCTTTCTCGTCATCTCCTGTTCCCCGGCTCTGGAAAACTATCCCGCCGAAGCCTGGGCGGCAACGCCGCAAGAATGTGTGCGCTTCATTCGAGGATTCATTCCATCAGGCGTGCTCCATCAGGCGTGCTTTCGCGGCACAACCTCGCCCGCGACGGGCCTCAATTGGGGAAAGTCGTCAGGCGTTATGGATTCTTTGGCGAGAAGCAGCTTCGCGCCAGCTTCAAGATCGCTCGAACGGGCTTCCAGAACGTCCCGGGCACGCCCGTAAGCCTCGTCGATGAGCTTGCGGACGGCAAGGTCGATTTCGCGCGCGGTCGCCTCCGAATAGTCCTTGTCGCGGACGTTCAGCATGCCGTCGCCGAGATAGGCGGAATGCTGCGCCTCGAGCACGGCCTGGCCGAGTTCAGGGGCCATGCCGAAGCGGGTGACGATCTGCCGCGCCACATCGGTCACCTTGGCGAGATCATCGGCGGCGCCGGTCGAAATCTCACCGAATGTCACGTCCTCGGCGGCGCGTCCCGCCAGCAGCACCACCATCCGGTTTTTGAGTTCGCCTAAAGTAATGAGGAAGCGATCCTCGGTCGGTCTTTGCAACGTATAGCCGAGCGCGCCGATGGAGCGGGGGATGATCGAGACTTTATGTACAGGATCGGTTCCCGGAAGCGTGGCCGCGACGAGCGCATGTCCCATCTCGTGATAGGCGACGCGCTCGCGTTCCGTCGGGTTGAGAAGGCGGCTCTTCACTTCGGAACCGGCGACGATGCGCTCCACCGCGCCGGTAAAATCGTCCATGGAGACATTGTCGCCATTGCGCCGCGTGGCGAGGATTGCCGCCTCGTTGACGAGGTTGGCGAGATCGGCACCGGTGAAGCCGGGCGTGATGGCGGCGATCTTGTCGGCGTCGATATCGGAGGCCAGCGTCACCTTGCGCAAATGGACCTTGAGGATGGCTGTGCGGCCGCTGCGGTCCGGGCGGTCGACGACGATCTGGCGATCGAAACGCCCCGCGCGCATCAGGGCCGGGTCGAGAATTTCCGGCCGGTTGGTCGCGGCAAGAAGCACGATGCCCGCGCGTGGATCGAAGCCATCGAGTTCGGCGAGGAGCTGGTTCAGCGTTTGCTCCTTCTCGTCCTGTCCGCCCATGCCGCCCATCGGTGAGCGGGCGCGGCCGAGTGCATCGAGTTCGTCGATGAAGATGATGCAGGGGGCAGCCTTGCTCGCCTGTTCGAAGAGGTCGCGCACGCGGGCGGCGCCGACGCCGACGAAGAGTTCGACGAATTCCGAACCGGAGATCGAGAAGAAGGGAACGCCAGCCTCGCCGGCGACGGCGCGGGCAAGCAGCGTCTTGCCGGTTCCGGGCGGGCCCACAAGGAGAATGCCCTTCGGCACATGGGCGCCGAGGCGGCCATATTTTTCCTTGTTCTTCAGGAAGGAGACCACTTCCTGCAGTTCCATTTTTGCCTCGTCGACGCCGGCGACATCCGCAAAGGTGACGCCGGTCTGCGTCTCCACATAGACCTTGGCTTTCGATTTGCCGACGTTCATCAGACCGCCCATGCCCTGACGATCGGCGATGCCACGGAACAGAAAGTACCAGACGCCGCCGAAGAGCAGCGCCGGCAAAACCCAGGAGAGGAGGGTGGTCGCCCAGTTCTCGTCGGAACCGCCGGTAAATTTGACGCCGGCCTTTGCCAGCTCGTCGGCGAATACAGGCTCGACACGGCTCGTCGCGAATTGTTCCTTGCCGTCACGGGGCGTCACGAACTTGCCCCGGATTTGTGTTTCGGTGACGGTGACTTCGCTGATTGCCTTCTCGTCGAGCAGCTTCATGAAATCGCTGTAGTCGATCTGCGCCACCTGGCGATAGCCGAACCAGAGCTGGAAGGCCGTGATGAGCAGGAAGGCGGCGACGAAGTAGCCGGCGTTGAACTGGACTCTCTTATCCATGGATGATGCCCGGTCGGCGCCTTTCAGGATTCGATGATGACCTTCAGCGCATGCGTACTGGCCGCCTTGCCGAAGGTGTCATAGGCATCGAGAATTTCCGCCAGCTTGAAGCGATGCGTGATCAGCCGCGTCGGGTCGATTTTCTTCGATTGCACAGTCTTCAACAGCATGGGTGTCGTCACGGTGTCGACGAGCCGCGTCGTGATGGTGATGTTCTGCGACCAGAGACGTTCGAGATGCAGATCGGCCTTGACGCCGTGAACCCCGATATTGGCGATGGTTCCGCCCGGCGCCACGATGTCTTCGCACATGACGAAGGTTGCCGGCACACCGACGGCCTCGATGGCGACGTCGACGCCCACGCCGCCCGTCATTTTCATCACGGTCTCGACGGCTTTGCCGTCCTTGCTGTTGACTGTCGCAGTGGCGCCGAAACGTTTTGAAACCTCGAGCCGATTGTCGTCGAGATCGATCATGATGAGTTCCGCGGGAGAATAGAATTGCGCCGTCAACAGCGCGGCGAGGCCGATGGGTCCTGCGCCGACAATGGCGACGCTATCGCCAGGTTTGACCTTGCCATTCAGCACGCCGCATTCGAAGCCCGTCGGGAGAATGTCGCTCAGCATCACGAGCGCTTCCTCGTCCGCACCTTCGGGAATGCGGTAGAGGCTCGTGTCGGCATGAGGGATGCGGACATATTCGGCCTGAGTGCCGTCGATCGTATTGCCCAGAATCCAGCCGCCCGTGGCGCAGTGGGAATACATGCCGCGGCGGCAGTAGCTGCATTTTCCGCAGGAGGAGATGCAGGAGATCAGCACGCGGTCGCCAGGCTTGAAGGTCGAGACGGCCGCGCCGACCTTATCGACGACGCCGACGCCTTCGTGACCGAGAATGCGGCCCGGTTCGCAGGTCGGGACATCGCCCTTCAGAATATGAAGATCGGTGCCGCAGATGGTGGTGCGGGTGACGCGGACGACGGCATCCGTCGGGGCCTCGACCTCTGGCATCGGGCGGTCTTCCAGCGCCTTCTTGCCGGGACCTTGATAGACGAGGGCTTTCATCGGGACGCTCCCTGGAGCGGAGAATGACATGCTCCTATAGGCGCGCCGACAGCCCTCCACTGCATTGACCTCGATCAACCGACGGATCGTCGGGTCCGCGACGTCTGCGTTCTTTCATTGGCGGCGCTTGTTTTGTATAAGGCAAAGGTTCTCCCCAACTCACGAGGCCGCTCGCGCCGTCTATGTCGGAAATGTGAAAGATGCCTCTGCAGTCGAAACCCATCGAATTTACCGGTCGTATCGTCATGGTCGGATTCGGCAGCATCGGACGCGGTGTGCTGCCGCTGATCCTGCGTCATATCGGCGTGACGCCGGACCGGATGGTCATCGTGACCGCGGAGGAAGAGGGGCGGCGTGAGGCGCAGCTTCAGGGCATTCGTTTCATTCTTCAGCCGCTGACCCGCGAGAACTACATCTCGGTGCTGGAGCCGCTGATCGGCGAGGGCGATTTCCTGCTCAACCTTTCGGTCGAGGTCTCGAGCCTCTCGCTGATTGAGCTCTGCTACGCCAAGAACGCGCTTTATCTGGACACCTGCAACGAGCCGTGGCCGGGGCGCTATACGGACGTCTCCTTGACGCCGTCGATGCGCTCGAATTACGCGCTGCGCGAAGAAGCGCTCGATCTCAGGGCGCGGCAGGAGGGTGGGCCGACCGCGATCCTGACGCATGGGGCAAATCCGGGGCTCGTGTCCCATTTCGTCAAGCAGGCGTTGATCAATCTCGCGGAGGACCAGGGGCTCCTGATTTCCAGGCCGACGGATCGCGCGGAATGGGGGGCGTTGGCGGAACGTCTGGGCGTCAGGGTGATCCACATCGCCGAGCGGGATACGCAAGTTTCGCCCATTCCCAAGCGCGTGGGCGAGTTCGTCAACACATGGTCGGTCGACGGGTTCATCGGCGAGGGGTGCCAGCCGGCGGAACTCGGATGGGGCAGCCACGAACGGCATTTTCCGGCGGACGGCTTCCGGCACGAGTTTGGCGGCGGGGCGGCGATCTATCTCGGGCGGCCGGGCGCGTCGACGCGCATGCGGAGCTGGACGCCGCTCGAAGGGCCCTACCACGGCTTTCTCATCACGCATGGCGAGTCGATTTCGATCGCCGACTATCTGACGCAAATGGACGGCAGCGCGGTGCGCTATCGGCCAACCGTCCATTACACCTATCATCCATGCGACGCCGCCGTTCTCTCCGTTCACGAGCTTGCGGGCAAGAATTGGCAGGAACAGGCGAGCAAGCGCATCATCGTCGATGAAATCACCAGCGGCATCGACGAACTCGGCGTACTGCTGATGGGGCACAAGAAGGGCGCCTACTGGTACGGTTCGCAATTGTCGATCGGCGAAGCAAGGAGTCTCGCGCCCTACAACAATGCGACGGGACTGCAGGTGACGGCGGCCGTTCTCGGCGGTGTCGTCTGGGCGATCGAAAATCCGAGGCGGGGCGTCGTCGAACCTGAGGAAATGGATTTCGAGCGCGTGCTCGAAATCGCCGGTCACTATCTCGGCAATGTGGTGGGCGTCTATAGCGACTGGACGCCGCTGACGGGCCGGGGTGTGCTCTTCGACGAGGATCTCGATACGGAAGATCCCTGGCAGTTCAAGAATTTCCGCGTGGTTTGATCGGGTGCATTCGCCGGCGCTTATCCGGTCTGCTCGCCGACATTCGCTTCCGACGGCGGCCAGAGGCGCGGATTGATCGGGCCGTCGGCGGGAGTGCCGGGCTCCTTGCCGCTCAACCAGATTTGATGATCGAATTTGCGGGCCGGGGAGTCGATCGCGCCAACCTTCGTGCCATCGGCATACCAGATGATGGTCATTACCGATCGCAGCAGATTGCTGTTATTCGCGGGCGCGCGATGCAGCGTCCAGCCCTTGTGGAAGGTCGCGTCTCCGGCGCGCATCGCGCCATGCGTCTCCGTCTCGTAGCCCTCGCGCGCGACGAGATCGGAAAAGGCCGCCTCGGACTCGTCGCCGATGATCCATGGACCCAGATCACCGTGAAGATGGCTGCCATTGGCGAAGGTCATCGAGCCGACCTCGGCGGGGATGTCGATCAGCGGCATCCACATGGTGATGGTGTCGTTCGTGTCGAGCGGCCAGTAATTCTGATCCTGGTGCCAGGGCGTGTGCCCGCCGCCCGGCTCCTTGTAAAGCGCCTGATCGTGATAGAGCCGGACGCCCGAAACGCCCAGAAGCTCGGCGGCTACCTTTGCGAAGCGCGAGGCGTAGACGAATTCCCGGACGACTTCACTGCGCATCCAGAGGTTGGGCACCTGGAGGAAAGCCTTGCCGTAAGTATCCCTGTCGGACAACGGCGCCGCGCGCTCCGCATATTTCAATACCGCCGCTTCGATGGCGGGACGGTAGGCGGCGATCTCCGACGCGGAGGCAAGACCGCGCACGACGGCATGGCCTTTCAGTCGGAGCGAGGCGACGGCTGAAGGGTCGATCGCATGGGGTTCGCTCAGCGGACGATCGAGGTCGTCGATGAAAGCTGTCATTGGCTGGTTCTCGTCGAACGATCGGGTGGCGTCTATGGGGCATCGGCCCCGGAAATGCCGCCCAAGAAATTACGGTCATGTCTGACCGGAAGTAAAGTGTGCAATGCCATATTACGCCGAAGACGGAGGGCGGAAGATCGATCTGGACGCCGCGTGACGCTGCGTCAATATGAGCGACAATTGACGCCGGTTGCGCGCGAGACGACACTCCCGACAAATCGGAATAACACCATCAAGGGAGTTACAAGTGAAAGAAGCATGGATCATCGACGCGGCACGCACGCCGCGCGGTGTCGGCAAGGTCGGCAAAGGCGCGCTGACGGAAGTTCATCCGCAGCGTATTCTCTCGACGGTTCTGAAGGCGCTTGGCGAGCGCAACAATCTCGATAGCGACGATATCGACGACGTCATTGCCGGTTGCGGTACGCAGTCGGGCAAGCAGGGTGCTTGCATCGCGCGCATGGCGGCGCTCGACGCCGGCTGGAAGAACACGGCGCCGGGCTTCTCTCTCGATCGCTTCTGCGGCTCGGGGCTTACCGCGGTCAATCTCGCGGCCATGGGTGTCATGTCGGGCATGCAGGATCTCGTTGTCGCGGGCGGCGTCGAGTCCATGTCGCATGGCTCGACCCTTCCACGCACCGGCGGCGCGACGATCGACAGCCATAATCTGCATCTGCGCGAAATTCACCCGCAGCCGCATCAGGGCATCTGCGCCGATCTCATCGCGACGCTTGAAGGCATCAGCCGCGAGGACACGGACAAGCTCGCCTATGAAAGCCAGCGCCGCGCCGATCACGCGATCCGCAACGGGCATTTTGCGAAGAGCCTCGTCCCCGTCTATCACGACGACGGCACGCTGGCGCTTGACAAGGAAGAGTTCCCGCGCCCTGGCACGACGCTCGAAAGTCTTGCGGGCCTCAAGCCGGCCTTCGCGGCGATGTATGAGTTCCCGCTCGACGAAGAGGGCCTCACCTACAAGAAGCTCGTGCAGAAAAACTATCCGGATGTCGTCATCAATCACATCCACCACGCGGGCAATTCGTCGGGCGTCGTGGACGGTGCCGGCGCGGTGGTGATCGCCTCGCCGGAATATGCGAAGGCCCATGGGCTCAAGCCCCGCGCGCGCATCATCTCGGTGGCGACGGCGGGCGACAGCCCCGAGCTGATGCTCAACGCGCCGGTGCCCGCGACGAAGAAAGCGCTGCAGATCGCCGGGATGACGCTGAAGGACATCGACCTTATCGAGATCAACGAGGCTTTCGCGGTCGTTCCGCTGAAGTTCATGCGCGATCTGAATGTCGATCCGGCGATCGTCAACGTCAATGGCGGCGCCATGGCGCTCGGTCATCCGATCGGCGCGACGGGGGCGATCATTCTCGGGGCGTTGCTCGACGAACTCGAGCGCCGAGATCTCAATGTCGGCCTCGCCACGCTCTGCGCGGCGGGCGGCATGGCGCCGGCGACGATCATCGAGCGGATGTAAGTATCCTGACGTTCTCGACGAAACGCCCGCCGGCGTAAACCGGCGGGCGTTTTTGTTTCCGAAGTGCCGCGTGGATCAGTCGGCCGGTTCGACGATGATGACGGATGCCGCATGATGGGCGCGGGCAAAGCGCAGGTGAAGCGTGAAGGCGATTGCGACCGCGAGAACGAAAACGACGGCGGTGACGTCAAGAACGCCGCTCATGTCGTGGTCGGTAGCCACGGCCGATGTCAGCATGGGGCCGGCGCTGCAGCCGAGAAGCTGCGCGCCCGCCATGAGCATCGCGGAGCGGCGGGACGGATCGGCCTCGATGAGGAGCGGCACCTGAAACGGCAGGGCGAAGAGCCAGAGGAAGCCGAAGGCGGCGACGCTGAGCAGATAGACCGTTGCACCGGGCTGCAGGGCAAAGACGCCGACGAGCGCGATGTTGGCGAGACCGCAGGCGATGAAGGCGAAGACCGCATTCACGCGGCCGGCAAGCGCTGTCGCGGCAAAGCCGCCGACGACCTGCGCCGCCAGCGCGACGGCGACGGCCAGTCCGGCGGTCCGTGGCGAAACGCCAGCCAGAACGCCGACGCGTTCGATGTAAACCCACAGGCCGACAATCGCCGCAAGGTAGAGGAAGACGACGAGGAGAGCGACAATGCCGGAGATCGGCAGCGCGGTGCTCGTGGTCTCCTCCGTTTTTGGCAGCGGCTCGAACCGATCCGGGATGAAGAAGGTGCAGGCGATCGCGAGCACGGAAAATGAACCGAGTGCGAAGAGCCCGACATTTGCGCCATAGATCGGCAGCAGGGTGACGGGCAGGGTGGCGGCGAGCGCGAACTGCATAAGGGTCTGCAGCGTGACGAAGATGCCGGAAAGCCTTTCCGGCGATTGTCCGCGCGTAATCAGATTGACGGCGACCCAGACCAGAAGACCGGAGGCCGATCCCGCCACGGCGCGGAGCAGGACGATGCCCATGCCGTCGACGTAGATCGTGCCGAAATTGGCGGCCGCCAGAACGAGGCAGGCGGCGATGCTCATGAGCCGCAGGCGATGCGGCTTGAGCAACATGCCGGCGAGGGCGGAGACGATACCGATGGCGAGGAGCTCGCTCGTCGCCGCATAGCCGACCTCGGCCACGTCGAGACGTCCCGCTTCCGCGAGAGACCCGAGCAACAATGGCTGCAGACCGAGCATCAGCAGCGCGATCGAGCCTAGAATGAGACAGGCGGCAATCGCGCCGGTCTTCGGAGGAACACCAAAACCGTCGATACGCATACTGTCGGCCATGATGTTCCTCCGTCTCCAGAGATCAGAAGTTGGTCTTGAAATAGACGCCGAAGGTGCGCGG
>NZ_DATKFR010000030.1:0-6129 GCF_035511255.1 Parvibaculum sp. | reverse complement strand
AAGCCGACGCTGATCGCCTGCCGCACCGTCATCGGTTACGGCTCGCCGAACAAACGCGGCAAGTCTTCCTCGCATGGCTCGCCGCTTGGGCAGGACGAAATTGCGCTGTCGCGCCAGACGCTCGGCTGGGATGCCGAACCTTTCGTCGTTCCCGCCGATATTCTGAACGCCTGGCGCGCCGCCGGCCGCGCGCATGCCAAGACCAGCGCCGAATGGGACGCACGGGTCGCCAAACTCGACGCCGCCAAGCGCGGCGAGTTCGAACGCCAACTCTCGGGCAAGCTGCCCGCGACCTTCGCCAAGGCGATCGACGACTACAAGAAGAAGCTCGTCGACGAGAAGCCCAACTGGGCGACGCGCAAATCGTCGGAAGAGGCGCTCAACGTCATCAACGCCGTGGTGCCCGAGATGATCGGCGGCTCCGCCGACCTCACCGGCTCCAACAACACGCGTTCGAAGGACCAGAAACCCGTCACCGCGACGGATTTCTCCGGCTCCTTCATCCATTACGGCATTCGCGAGCACGGCATGGCCGCGGCCATGAACGGCATCGCGCTGCACAAGGGCTTCATTCCCTATTCCGGCACCTTCCTCGTCTTCACCGATTACTGCCGCCCGGCGATCCGGCTTTCCGCCCTGATGGAGCAGCGCGTCGTCTATGTCATGACGCATGACTCGATCGGCCTCGGCGAGGACGGCCCGACGCATCAGCCGGTCGAGCATCTGGCGTCGCTGCGCGCCATGCCGAACCTTTATGTCTTCCGCCCGGCCGATGCCGTCGAGACGCTCGAATGCTGGCAGCTCGCGCTCGAAGCCGAGAAGACGCCCTCGATCCTCGCGCTGTCGCGCCAGAACCTGCCGACCGTCAGAACCGTTCACACGGAAGAGAACCTCTGCGCCAAGGGCGGCTATGAGCTTTCGCCCGCTTCTTCCAACGCAAAGGTCACACTGATCGCGACCGGCTCCGAGGTAGAAATCGCGCTCGCGGCGCAGAAGCTTCTGGAAGCCGACGGCATCGGCGCCCGCGTCGTCTCGATGCCCTGCGTCGAGCTCTTCGAGGCGCAGCCGCGCGAGTACAAGAAGAAGACATTGGGCGAAGGCACCGTGAAAGTCGCGATCGAAGCCGCCATCCAATATGGCTGGGATCGCTATATCGGCGAGAACGGCGCCTTCATCGGCATGCCGAGCTTCGGCGCCAGCGCGCCGGCCAAGGAACTTTACAAGCACTTCAACATTACCCCGGAAGCCGCGGTTGCCGCCGCGAAGGCTTGCCTCGGGGCCTAACCTCGTCAGGAGATTTCAGGAAATGGCTGTTCGCGTCGCTATCAACGGTTTCGGTCGTATCGGGCGTCTCGTCCTTCGCGCCATCGCGGAGTCGGGCCGCAAGGACATCACCGTCGTCGCGATCAACGATCTCGGTTCGGTGGAAGCGAACGCGCATCTGCTGAAGTGGGACTCGGTCCACGGTCCCTTCCCCGGCAAGATCAAGACGACGAAGTCTTCGTTCGATCTCGGCCGCGGGCCGATCAAGGTGCTGGCCGAACGCGATCCGGCGAAGCTGCCCTGGAAGGATCTCGGCGTCGACATCGCGCTCGAATGCACAGGCATCTTCACCTCGAAGGAAAAGGCCTCGATGCACCTGACCGCCGGTGCGAAGAAGGTTCTGATTTCGGCGCCCGCCGACGGTGCCGAGATCACCGTGGTCTACGGCGTCAACCACAAGGACCTCAAGAAGAGCCACAAGATCGTCTCCAACGGCTCCTGCACGACGAACTGCCTCGCGCCGGTCGCCCAGGTGCTCAATGCCGCCGTCGGCATCGAGCGCGGCTACATGACGACGATCCATTCCTACACGGGCGACCAGAACACGGTCGACACGCTGCACAAGGACGCGCGCCGCGCCCGCGCCGCCGGCCTCTCGATGATCCCGACCTCGACGGGCGCCGCGAAGGCGCTGGGCCTCGTGCTGCCGGAACTCAAGGGTAAGCTCGACGGCACGTCGATCCGCGTTCCGACGGCCAACGTCTCGGTCATCGATCTCGTCTTCACGCCGAAGAAGGCAACGACGGTGGAAGAAGTGAACGCCGCGATCGTCGCCGCCGCCAAGGGCCCGCTGAAGGGCGTGCTCGCGACGACCAACGAGGAACTCGTCTCGGTCGACTTCAACCACAATCCGGCCTCGTCGACCTTCGACCTCACGCAGACGCAGGTCATCGACGGCAAGCTCGTGCGCGTGCTCAGCTGGTACGACAATGAGTGGGGCTTCTCGAACCGCATGGGCGACACCGCCGTCGCGCTCGGCAAGCTGCTGTAAAAATCCCTCCGTGAAGCCCTCCCCCCTTGAGGGGGAGGGTTGGGAGGGGGGTAGGCTCAGGAAAGAGTCTTACGAAGAAGACCCCCCACCCGATCAGCTACGCTGATCGACCTCCCCCTCAAAGTGGGAGGTATGCCAAAACACCTTTTGGGAACCCGTTCCGCACCGACATGGCCAAGCACAAGACCCTCGACGATCTTTTTAAGACCGACATCAACGGCAAGCGGGTTCTCGTCCGCGCCGATCTCAACGTGCCGACGGACGACAAAGGCCATGTCACCGACACGACGCGGCTTGCCCGCATCGCCGACACGCTGACCGAGCTCGCGGGGCGCGGCGCGAAGGTGATCGTGCTGTCGCATTTCGGACGGCCCAAGGGCGGCCCCGATCCCAAATACACGCTGGCCCCCGTGGCCGACGCGCTCGCCAAGGTCGTAGGCAAGCCGGTCGCCTTCGCCGGCGACTGCATCGGCGAACCCGCGCGGAAAGCAGTCGACGCGCTTCCCGCCGGCGGCATCCTGGTGCTCGAAAACACGCGCTTCCATGCCGGCGAAGAGAAGAACGATCCGGCGCTGGCGCAGGCGCTCGCCGAAAACGGCGACGCCTATGTCAACGACGCCTTTTCCGCCGCGCATCGCGCGCATGCCTCGACCGAAGGTGTGGCTCATCTGCTGCCCGCCTATGCGGGACGCGCGATGGAGGCCGAACTCGACGCGCTCGAAACGGCGCTCGGCAATCCGGAGCGTCCAGTCGTCGCGGTCGTCGGCGGCGCCAAGGTCTCGACCAAGATCGCGCTGCTTTCCAATCTCATCAAGCGCGTCGACACGCTGATCGTCGGCGGCGGCATGGCGAACACATTCCTCGCCGCGCAAGGCAAGAAAATCGGCAAGTCGCTCTGCGAATACGATCTTCTCGACAAGGCGCGCGAGATCGCGGCGGCGGCCAAGGCGGCCGGTTGCGAACTCGTTCTGCCGGTCGACGTCGTCGTCGCCTCGGAATTCAAGGCGGGCGCCGCGGCGCAGACCGTGTCCGTCGATGCCGTGCCCGAGGACAAGATGATCCTCGATGTCGGCGCCGACACCATGGCCTATCTCGCCGGGCGCTTCGAGACGGCGAAGACCGTCGTGTGGAACGGTCCGCTCGGCGCCTTCGAGGTGCCGCCCTTCGACCAGGGCACGGCGGCCGCGGCGCGGCTCGTCGGCATGCTCACGAAAATGGGTGCGCTGAAATCGGTGGCCGGCGGCGGCGACACGGTGGCGGCGCTCAACGACGCGGGCGCGGCGGAAGACTTCACCTATGTGTCGGCGGCGGGCGGCGCCTTCCTCGAATGGATGGAGGGAGCCGTGCTCCCCGGCGTCGCTGCACTCGAGGCCTGAACCGGCTACACTCCCGCCCTGCGTATCCGGGCGGCACATTGTTCATTCGCGGGCGTGAAGCCCACTCACTCAAGCCACCTCCTCAGAATTGCGAGAGCCCCATGAAGATCACCCGCAAAGTTCGCGACATCCTCTCCTGCTACGAGAGCGACAATCCCGGCACGAAAGCCAATCTCGCGCGCATGCTGATGGCGGGGCGGCTCGGCGGCACGGGCAAGATGATCATCCTGCCGGTCGACCAGGGCTTCGAGCACGGGCCTGCGCGCAGCTTCGCGCCGAACCCGGCCGCCTACGATCCGCGCTATCACTTCCAGCTCGCGATCGACGCGGGCCTCAACGCCTATGCCGCTCCGCTCGGCATGATCGAGGCGGGCGCCGACACCTTCGCCGGCCAGATCCCGCTGATCCTCAAGGTCAACAGCTCGAACAGCCTCGCCCGGTCGAAGGATGCGCCCGACCAGGCGATCACCTCGACGGTCGACGACGCGCTGCGGCTGGGCTGCTCGGCGATCGGCTTCACGATCTATCCGGGCTCGGACGCGCAGTTCGACATGATGGAAGAAATTCGCGAGATGTCGGCCGAAGCGAAGGCCGCCGGCCTCGCCACCGTCATCTGGTCCTATCCGCGCGGCGGCAATCTCTCCAAGGAAGGCGAGCTCGCGGTCGACATCGGCGTTTATGCCGCCCACATGGCCGCCCTTCTCGGCGCGCATATCATCAAGATCAAGCTGCCGACCGACTTCATCGAGCAGGCGGAAGCCAAGAAGGTCTATGAGCAGCAGAAGATCGACATCTCGACGCTCGCCAAGCGCGTCGAGCATATCGTGCAGACGCTCTTCAACGGCCGGCGCATCGTCGTCTTCTCGGGCGGCGCCTCGAAGGGCACGGACGCGGTCTATGACGACGCCCGCGCGATCCGCGACGGCGGCGGCAACGGCTCGATCATCGGCCGCAACACGTTCCAGCGGAGCCGCGAGGACGCACTCGCCATGCTCGACAAGCTGGTGAAGATCTACCTCGGCAAGGAAGAATAATTTCTTCCAGTCGCTCCTTATCGACAATCGCCCCGCTCCCACGAGCGGGGCGTTTTCATTTTCCGCCGAGGGCCTTGCGTATCGCCTGTTCGACCGGCGAATGGTCGCCGTCTTCCCGGTCGATGGAAAACGGGACCGCCGGCAGCAGCGGCGGCTGGGCGATGAAGCGCGGGCGTGTGCCCCGATGCGGTTGCGCCGCGTGGACCAGAAACGGGTGGCAGAGATACACCGTGCCGGCCTCGCCGGTCGCGAGGGCTTCCGCGCAGTCCGCGGTGTCGTCGAACCCCTCTGCCGCGAGTTCCCGCAATGTCAGCCCTTCCTCTCCCGCCGGCGCGAGGCGTCGGGCGATTTCCAGATGCGATCCGACGCGAAGCCGCGTCGGCGCATCGTCCTCCCCCACATCGGAGAATAGAAACAGCAGCAGCAACGCCCGGCCCCTGGAAACAATATTCGCCCGCCAGTCGAAGAAGTCAGATTCCGCGGTTCCGAAACTGACGTCGATGTGCCAGCCGGTATCGCCGGGATCCTCGGGCGACGGGAAGCGCACGGGGAATGTGCCCATGGCCATGCGCGGATGCCAGCGTCCCTTGCCGGCAAGCCTGTCGAAAGCATCATGCAAAGCAGCGCCGCTGGCGGCGCGGACAAAGGGCTCCTGGACATATTGTCCGAGGCGGATCACCGGCTTCGTCCATGTCGCGGGATCGTCGGGATCGCAACCCGTATCGCGCCACAGGATTGCGCGCGCCTCCTCGGCGAGATGGCGGGAGAAGGCGCCGTCCATCCGGACGAATCCGTCGTCCATGAATTGCGCGACTTGTGCGTCGCTCAACCCCGCCGGGATATTGTCGTCAATGGTCATCGCGCAACATTCCGCAGACGGGGTTCATCCGTCAAGCGGCGGGTCGCGATCCATTCCATTTTCCAGACACCAAACGACTTTGTGAGCGCGCCCATCCGCGCTACAAAGCCCCTCCTCCGATTCCAACTTTATGAGTCCCATGAAATCGATCAATGCGCGCATCGCGGAAGAGCTTGGCGTCCTCGAACGGCAGGTGGAGGCGGCGGTCGAATTGCTCGACGGCGGCGCGACGGTGCCCTTCATCGCGCGCTATCGCAAGGAAGTGACGGGGACGCTCGACGACGCGCAGCTCCGCACGCTGGAAGAGCGCCTCACCTATCTGCGCGAACTCGAAGAGCGCCGGACGGCGATCCTCAAAAGCGTCGAGGAACAGGGCAAGCTTGACGATGCGCTTCGCCACCAGATCGCGACGGCGGACAGCAAGGCGCGGCTCGAAGACATCTACCTCCCCTACAAGCCCAAGCGCCGCACCAAGGCGCAGATCGCGCGCGAGGCGGGGCTCGAAGCATTGGCCGATGCGCTGCTCGCCGATCCGACGCTCGACCC
>NZ_DATKFR010000029.1:0-14483 GCF_035511255.1 Parvibaculum sp. | reverse complement strand
TTGCGGCTATTGCTCGCAGAGTTCGAAATTCGAGACCGGCCTCAAGGCGACGAAGCTGATGGAAGTCGAGCGTGTGCTCGAGGAAGCGCGCAAGGCCAAGGAAGCGGGCGCCTCGCGCTATTGTATGGGCGCCGCCTGGCGTTCGCCCAAGGACCGCGACATGGACGCCGTCTGCGCCATGGTCGAAGGCGTGAAGGCCATGGGCATGGAAACCTGCATGACGCTCGGCATGCTCTCGGTCGAGCAGACGCTGCGCCTGAAGGATGCGGGCCTCGATTATTACAATCACAACATCGACACGTCGGAAGATTATTATAAAGAGATCGTCACGACACGGACCTTCGCCGACCGGCTCGAAACGCTGGCGCGCGTCCGCGAGGCGGGCATCAATGTCTGCTCCGGCGGCATCGTCGGCATGGGCGAAGGCAAGGATGACCGCGTCGGCATGCTCGTTGCGCTCGCGAACCTCCCGGAACATCCGCAAAGCGTGCCGATCAACCAGCTGATGCAGGTCGAAGGCACGATGCTCGGTCATTCCGAAGAGATCGATCCGATCGATTTCGTGCGGACCATCGCGGTCGCCCGCATCATCATGCCGAAATCCGTCGTGCGTCTTTCTGCCGGGCGCGAACACATGTCCGAGGAAACGCAGGCGCTCTGCTTCCTCGCCGGCGCAAATTCGATCTTCATCGGCGAGAAGCTGCTGACGACCAAGAATCCGGAAGCGGACAAGGATGCGCGCATGTTCGAAAAACTCGGCCTCGAGCCGATGCCGGCGCATAGCTGTCCGTCGGAGAGGTAGGTCTACCCCTTCTCTTTTTCCGTCATGCGCGGGCTCGACCCGCGTATCCACGCCTTTAGCAGAGAAATCAGGGAAGAAAGACGTGGATGGCCGGGCTCGATCCGGCCATGACGGTTGTGGGTTGGGCGTCAGTCTTCCTCACCCCACCGCCAATCCCGCCCCAAGCGTTGCGCGCCAGTGCTGCAGCCGCTCCTTCAATATGGAGTCGAGCAGGTAGCCCGTCAGATCCTCGTCCTCGATGCGCTCGACGATCTCATAGGCGAAGGACGCCTCGCCTTGCGCATTCCAGACCGATTGCAGCGCCTTGTTCGGATGCGTGCCCATGCGCAACGTGAACCAGATACCGTTCTGCTGCGCATCGAGATTGCGGCTCGGCGCGACCCAGACCTCGCCCGTCGTGGCGCAACGCAGCGCGTAGACGCCGGGCGAGGGCTTCTTCTCCTTGTAGGCCCGGATCAGCTCCTTCTTCCGGTCGCCCTTCATGGCTGGACCTCGCTCGCGCGCGACAATTGACGCGCGACGCTTGCCGACAGTCGATCGCGCGCGGCCGGATCGCGCGGGCGGACCCAGTCGTGGCCGATCAGCTCCCAGTCGGGATCGCCGGCATCAATGCCCTGATCAGCCAGCAACCCTGCGTCGCAGATCACGAACTGGCTTCTATAGGGAAAGAGAAAGCGCTGCGGATGTGCGGCGAGCGAGGCTCGCGCTTCCTCATAGGTCGTGAACCAGAGATTGAGGAAGAAGGAGGCGCGCAGGCCGAAGAGCTGCTCGGGATTGAAGGCGGTCCGGAGGCGGGCATCCGCTTCGGCCTTCATGTGCCGCCAATCGTCGAAGCCCGCCTCGACGGCGATCGCGTCGAGCGCATGCTTGTGCTGCACACGGTCGCGTTCGGCGAGGATGTCTTCGGGCGATTTCGCGGCCCAGTAAGCGGCGCGGCGGATGCGGGCGGCGGCCCGCAGCGCGAGCGTCGGCTCGCTGCCGCAAAGCCGCTTCAACAGCAAGGTCGCCTTGCGTTTCGAGATTTCGATGTCGTGGAATGGCCTGTCACCGCGCACGGACTTCTCCTGTTTTCACGATTGCCATCTGTCCGAACGACGGCAAGCAAACTGGAGTACGGCGTCAGCGGTCGACGATCTTCATCGCGGAAGCGAAGGTGGGAGGCCCTTTGTCGGACGGCGGCGCCCCTCGCGGCACCGGCGCGCACTATAGGCCGACGGCGCGGCGCTTGCCAACCGGCGGGTGTCGTCTTCTTGCCACCCCTGATGGAAATCCGGCTATGTTGCGCCCAGAAAAATCGCCAGAAAGCGACGCCATGCCCTACCCGCCCCGCAATCCGCTGCTGAACGACGTGCCGCGCTGGCTCGAGGACGGCGCGAAGCATCTCTGGCTGCCTTATACGCAGATGCAGACGGTGCCGATGTCGCTCCCGGTCGTGAAGACGGAGGGCGTGCGGCTGACGCTGGCCGACGGGCGGGAACTCATCGACGGCACCTCGTCCTGGTGGACGGCGGCGCATGGTTACAACCATCCGCATATTCGCGAGGCGGTGACGGCGCAGCTCCAGAAGATGCCGCATGTGATGCTGGGCGGACTCGCGCATGAGCCGGCGCTGACGCTCGCGACGCGGCTGGCGAAGCTCCTGCCCGGCGATCTCGGTCACACCTTCTTTTCGGAATCGGGTTCGGTCTCGGTCGAGATCGCGATGAAGATCGCGGTGCAGTACTGGATCAATTCCGGCGTGAGGGGAAAGAAGCGCTTCGTCTCCTTCCGCGGCGGCTATCACGGCGACACGCTGGCCGCGATGTCGGTCTGCGATCCCGACGAGGGGATGCACACGCTCTTCAAGGGCGCCATCGCCGAACAGCTCATTACCGATCTGCCGGTGGACGACGAGACGGAAGCGGCCCTCGACAGGTTCCTTGCGGCCCATGCGCATGAAGTCGCCGCCGTGATGACCGAGCCGCTGGTGCAGGGCGCCGGCGGCATGATCTTCCATGAGGCCGAGGTGCTGAAACGGCTCCGGCGCCTCTGCGACAAGCATGACGTGCTGCTGATCCTTGACGAGATCTTCGTCGGTTTCGGACGCACGGGCTCGATGTTCGCCTGCGAGGCGGCCGGGATCGTGCCCGATATCGTGACGCTTTCGAAGGCGCTCACGGGCGGCACCCTGGCGCTCGCGGCCACCGTCGCGCGGACGAAAATCTTCGAGGCCTTCCTCAGCGACGATCCGTCGAAGGCGCTGATGCACGGGCCGACCTATACCGGCAATCCGCTCGCCTGCTCGGCGGCCAACGCCTCGCTCGATCTCTTCGAGAGCGAGCCGCGTCTGAAACAGGTCGGGCGCATCGAGGCGCAGCTGACGCGCGAGCTCGAACCCGCCCGCGAGATCAAAGGCGTGCGCGACGTGCGCATCAAGGGTGCGATCGGCGTCATCGAACTCGACGCGATCTCCGACCTCAACGGCATGAAGCGGCGCTTCGTCGAGGAAGGCGTCTTCATCCGCCCCTTCGGCCGGATCGTCTATACGACCCCGCCGCTCGTCATCGGCGAGGAGGACCTCGCCCGACTGACCTCCGCGATGCTCAAAATCGTGGCAGAGGCGGCGGCGCGCTGACGGGGAGGCGGGTGTGCTTCCAGAGTCACTGTCAGTTGTATGGCGCTCCCGATCGCGAGCTACATGTTGAGCCATTTTGGGTCACACACTAATCTCGGTCGGGGGACTGATTCGGGACCCCATCTGCCGTCCGAGCAAATCGGTGGGTCATGTGGGCGCGAGGGGCGAGCGCCTCCGGGACCGCGGCAGGATTTTGCGTCGTCACGCGCGGTCGCCCGCTACTCGATACGGGGTACTCATGCACGTCATAGCGTTTGCGTCTCAGAAGGGCGGGTCCGGCAAGACCACGCTTGCCGGCCATATCGCTGTCGAGGCGGAGCGGCGAAACGAGGGACCGGTTGCACTCATCGACACCGACCCGCAAGGTAGTCTTTCGCAGTGGTGGAACGCGCGCGACGCGGAACGGCCTTTCTTCGTGCGCTCCTCTCATGAAGGGCTCGCGGCCGACCTCAAGCGGCTCAAGGATGGCGGCGTCCGCCTCGTCATCATCGACACACCGCCCGCCATTACCTCGACCATCGCCCATGTGATCGGGCTTGCCGACATGGTCGTGATCCCGACCCGGCCGAGCCCGCACGATCTCCGGGCCGCCGGCGCGACCGTCCGGCTCTGCGACGAGGTCGGCAAGCCGCTGGTCTTCGCGGTCAATGGCGCAAGTCCCCGGGCTCGCATCACGACCGAGGCGGTCATCGCCCTTTCGCATCACGGCCCGGTGGCCCCGTCGATCGTCCATCAGCGAATCGATTTTGCCTCGAGTATGATCGACGGCAGGACCGTCATGGAAATCGCCTCCCAGACCAAATCGGCCGAGGAAATCGGCGAGTTGTGGTCGTTTTTGAGCGATCGCCTGCACGGACGCGAGACATCTCCGTTTGCCTCGGGTAGTTTCGCGAACGATACGCTCAGAGGTGCCGCATAAATGTCAAAGAAGCCTGCTTCGCTCACCAGCGACCTGCTCGCGCGCAAGGGAGAGGCCGAGCCCCTCTCCATCGATCCGAGTGCGCGCATGTCGCTGTTCGCGGGGACGGACTTCTCGCCGGGCGGCGGACCCGGCCGATCGGATGACGAGCGGCCCGAGCCGCCGGAACCCGAGATCATCTACACGGCGGAGGAAACCTCGTCGGGCAGCGGCGGCACACGGCTCATTATCGGCGCCGTGCTCGGCGCGATCGTCATTGGCGGCGTGCTGCTGACGCTGTCGAGCAAGACGGATCGCGGCGTCGCTCCGGTGTCTCCCGACATCACGGCCGAAGCGCCGCCCGCCACCCAGCCCGCGCCGCAAGCGGCCGAACCTGCCGCTCCGCAGGCAATGGCGTCGCAATCCGCGCCCGCGCCAGAAACGCCGGCGGCACCGGACACGACCGTTCCCGAGGACATCGTTCCTCGTGCCGCCGCTCCTCAAGCCACGGTTCCGCAGACGCCCGCTCCGCAGCCCGTCGTTCCGGAGGCGGCCACGCCCGCTCCGGCGCTTCGGCCCGGCGGCGAGGCCTCGAGCCCCGCGCCGGCTCCCGCGATGGAAGACGCGGCGCCCGTCGCACCTGCCAAGGCGCAAAAGCCCGCGTCCGGCGGCGCCTATGTGGTGCAGATTTCCGCGTTGCGCGACGAGAAGAGCGCCCGGACCGCCTGGGCGCAGCTCGGCAAGCGCTTCCCCGCCATCCTTGGCGGCCATGCGCTCGATATCGAGAAGGCCGATCTCGGCGAGAAGGGAACCTATTACCGCGTCCGCGCGGCCGGCTTCACGAGCAAGGCGGCGGCGCAGAGCGCCTGCGCGAAGCTGAAGTCGGGCGGGCAGGACTGCATGGTGAAGAAGCGCTAGCTCCCCCGCCCCCGGCCCGTTTCAGGCGGCGCACCTAGTCTTCCGCATCGTCATCATCGTCGTCAAAAGCGCCGAAGGGATCCGCACCGTAGCGGTGCAGGCCCGGCCCGTGGATCTCAAGCCACTTCTTTGCCGTCTCGTAGTTCGGGATGGCCTCGGCGACAAGCGCCCAGAAGCGGGGTCCATGGTTCATGTGCCGGAGATGCGCGACCTCATGGGCCGCCACATAATCGAGCACATGGCCCGGCGCCATGACGAGACGCCAGGAAAAAGACAATGCGCGGGAATGGGAACACGAACCCCAGCGGCTCGTCTGATCGCGCATGGTGATGCGCGAGGGGCGGACCTCGAAGGCTTCGGCAAAACCCAGCGCCTTCTCGTTGAGTTCGATCCGCGCCTGCATCTTCAGCCAGTCGGTGACGCGCCGCTGGACGAAGGAGGGATGGCCGGTGACGCGGATTTCCGGCAGGCCGCCCGTGTCGGCCGAGCGCACCCGCCAGACGGGACCGCTGCCTTCGGCGTTCGCCCGGCGGGACCCGACGTGGCGGATCAGATGCTCGCGGCCCCGGAACGGGATGCACGAGCCATGCTGGAACGGCACCGGCGGCGGCACATGTTCGAGCCGCTCGGCGATCCATTCGCGCTGTTCATGGGCGAATTTCAGCGCATTGGCCATGCCCCGCTTCGACGGCGAGGTGACCTGAACCGAACCGGCGGCGAGATCGACGCGAACGATGATGCGCCGCGCGCGCGGATTGTGGGTGGCGGTGACGGGGACGGTGCGCCCGTCGATGTCGAGATAATCGATGTGAAGCGGAATGGGCTTGGCGCGTCTGGACATGGGCTGGCGAACTCTTTCACCACGGGCGCGGCGCGATCGGCGCCGCACGCGATCGGCTCTCGAGCCTCAGACTCATAGAGTCGAATCGTGACAAGCATGCCATGAACCCCACTCGTCTCCGCAAGATCAATCGGCGGTGCCGACGCATTTAATGCCTGCCGGACACCACTTTTTTTCGATCGGCGGCCCTAAGTGTGGCGCGCGTGCTTCGCCATGAAGGCACGGACGCGCGGCGCGATCTCGGCCTTCCAGCGCGAACCGTTGAAGACGCCGTAATGACCGACGCCAGGTTGCTCCCAATGTTCATGCATCGAGGCGGGCAAGGCGCCGGCAAGCTTGTGGGCGGCCCTGGTCTGGCCGACGCCTGAGATGTCGTCCTTCTCGCCCTCGACGGTCATCAGCGCCGTGCGCCGGATCGCCTCCGGCCGGACCGGGCGGCCGCGATGCAGAAGCTCGCCCTTGGGAAGCGCGTGCTGGACGAAAACCTGGTCGACGGTTTCGAGATAGAACTCGGCCGTCATGTCCATGACGGCGAGATATTCGTCATAGAACTCCCGATGCTTCTGGGCGCTGTCGCCGTCGCCCTCGACCATGTGATCGAAATAATTCCAGTGGGCGTCCATGTGGCGGTCGAGGTTCATCGCCATGAAGCCCGAGAGCTGGACGAAGCCCGGATAGACGCGGCGCAGGACGCCCGGATAGGGCAGCGGAACGGTGGTGATGACGTTGCGCTCGTACCATTCGGTGCCGCGCTCGGTGGCGAGACGGTTGACCTCGGTCGGGCTTTCGCGCGTGTCGATCGGTCCGCCCATCAGCGTCATGCTCAGGGGCGCGAGCGGGTCTTCGCCCTCGTTCATCACCGCGACGGCGGCGAAGACTGGCACGGAGGGCTGGCAGACCGCCAGCACATGAATATCCGGCCCCAACGCGTGAACCATGTCGATCACGTAATCGACATAGTCGTCGAGATGGAAGGCACCCTCGGCCAGCGGCACCAGGCGGGCGTCGACCCAGTCGGTGATGTAGACGTCGCAATGAGGCAGCATCGCCTCGACCGTGCCCCGGAGCAGTGTCGCGTAATGACCGGACATCGGCGCGACGATCAGGAGCTTCGGCTGATCGAGACCTTTCACCGCCGAGGGCTCGCGCTCGAAATGGATGAGCTTGCAGAAGGGCTTTTCCCAGACGATGCGCTCGACGACGGGAACCGGCTTTCCGCCGATCTCGGTTTCGTCGAGGCCGAATTTCGGTTTGCCGTAGCGCCGCGTCACACTTTCGAAAAGGTCGAAAGCCGCCGCCATGGTCTTGGCGCCGGGCGTTTCGCTGAAAGGATTAAGCGGATGACGAAGCGCCCAGAGGCTCAGCTCGGCGGCAGCCCGCAGCGGCATGACGGCAGCGTGGTTGAGCTCGTAGAGCTGGTACAGGACCATCTGGCGACCTCTCGGCCTCTCCTTGTTGCGGTGCAATAGGATATAGGCAGCGATGCGACGCGCGGCGAAGAAAATCTTCGATGAAAATTCAAGCCATTGAGAATAAACGCTTTTCAGTCAGGCGGCGGAGAGGCCGATCAAGGTCTCTCCGCCCTGTCCCTCACTTCGCGACAGCCATCTTGCCGTTGAAGCGGGCCTTTTGCTCGGCCGCCGAATAGCGTTTTGCCACCCGATTTGCTCCGCTCACCACGGCCTTGAAGGAAGCCGTGATGATGTTCGGGTCGATGCCGACGCCGAAGATGTCGCCGGGCACACCGTCTTCCGCGACCTCGACATAGGCGACCGCCTTCGCGTCGGCGCCATGGCCGAGCGAATGCTCGTCGTAATGGCGCACCTGCACCGGCACGGCCAGTGCCTGCATCAACGCATCGATCGGACCGTTGCCGAGACCCGTCAGCGTTTCCTCGACGCCGAAGCGGCGTATGCGGAGCTTCACGCCCTGCTTGCCGTTTTCGTCGAAGAGCGTATGGCTCACATATTCGAGCGGACTTTTCACCGCCAGATATTCGCGCTCGAATATCCCGTAGATATCGGCGGCGGTGACTTCCTTGCCGGTGTCGTCGGTGACCTTTTGCACGGCGGAGGAAAACTCGACCTGCAGCCGGCGCGGCAAGGCGAGGCCGTATTCGGCTTCCAGCAGATAGGAGATGCCGCCCTTGCCGGACTGGCTGTTGACGCGAATGATCGATTCATAGGAACGGCCGACATCCGCCGGATCGATCGGCAGATACGGCACTTCCCAGATGTCGCCTTCCTTGCGCGCCGCGAAGCCCTTCTTGATCGCGTCCTGATGCGAGCCCGAAAAGGCCGTGAAGACGAGATCGCCGACATAGGGGTGGCGCGGATGGATCGGCAACTGCGTGCAATATTCGACCGTGCGCGCGATCTCGTTGATCTGCGAGAAGTCGAGACCCGGATTGACGCCCTGGCTGTAGAGATTGAGCGCCAGCGTCACCAGATCGACATTGCCCGTGCGCTCGCCATGACCGAAGAGACAGCCTTCGATGCGGTCGGCCCCCGCCATCACGCCGAGTTCGGCGGCGGCCACCGCCGTGCCGCGGTCGTTATGCGGATGGAGCGAGATGATGATGCCGTCGCGGCGCTTCAGGTTCCGGTGCATCCATTCGATCTGGTCGGCATAGACATTGGGCGTCGCCATTTCGACGGTGGCCGGCAGGTTGATGATGACCTTGCGCTCGGGATTGGCGTCCCAGACTTCCGTCACCGCATCGACGACTTCCTTGGCGAAGTCGAGCTCGGTGCCGGAGAAGACTTCGGGGCTGTACTGGAAGGTCCAGTTCGTTTCCGGCTGCTTTTCGGCCAGCTCCCTGATCTGGCGCGCGCTTTCGGTCGCGATCGCCTTCACGCCCTGCTTGCCCTGGTTGAAAACGATTTCGCGGAAGTTCGGCGCCGTCGCATTGTAGAAATGCAGGATGGCGTTCTTCGCGCCCCGGAGCGAATCCATGGTGCGGGCGATGAGTTCGGGACGCGCCTGCGTCAGCACCTCGATATGGACGTCGTCGGGCGCCCTGCCTTCTTCGATCAGCTTGCGGATGAAGCCGAAATCGGTTTCGGAGGCGGCGGGAAAGCCCGCCTCGATATGCTTGAAGCCGATGCGAACCAGCATCTCGAACATGCGCAGCTTGCGGTCTGCATTCATCGGCTCGAAGAGAGCCTGATTGCCGTCCCTGAGGTCGGTGCTCATCCAGATCGGCGGCGTCGTGATGACCTTGCTCGGCCACTGGCGGTCCGGCAGGTCGATCGGCGGAAAGGCGCGGTATTTTTCGGCAGGGTTCTTCAACATGATGTCTGTCTCCAGGAATAAGCGAAAAGCGTGGCGGAGACGTGCTCAAGAAACACGGGACTGCCGGACTGCCACGGGCGCAAGGTCCGGCAGCCGGAGATAAGTCGCAAGCTCGAATTCATGTTCATGGCGGTTCGCCGACAGTCTTGGCGCGAGCGGCTCTCGGCGCTGGCGCGATGGACAAAAGGTTCGGAAGCTGTGGGTGAGGTGGTGTGATGTTCTGCGCTAGGCGCAGAGAAGCCCACGCTCCAGAAGGAGCGCGCGAAGAAGCGCGAGAGTGGCGGGCCGTTTCCTGTCCATGGACGGAAAATAGAGGCGGCGACCGGCTTTCGTCAAGCCAGCGCGGTGGAATAACGCAGATAGGACAGGCTCGCTTCCCTATTGCCAAAGGAAGGAGGCCTATCCCTCAGAGAAAGGACGCGATCTTGTCGGCCATCTGGTCGGGGCTGACGCCGGGCGGGAAGAAGGTCAGGAAGGTGCCGTCCGGGCCCATCAGATAGGCGACGGAGGAATGGTCCATCGTGTAGTCGTCAGCGGCATCCTTGGCGGCTTCGCCTTCGGCCGGTTCTTCCTTCACCTTCTCGTAGAAGACCCGGTATTCCTTCGCGATCGCCGCGATCTGTTCGGGCGAGCCCGAAAGGCCGACGAGGCGAGGATCGAACTGCTTGACGTATCTGGCCATGGCTTCGGGCGTGTCGCGCTCGGGATCGACGGTGACGAAGATCGGCTGCACCTTTTCAGCCCTCGCTCCCAGCTTTTCGAGCGCCGCCGCCATCACCTGCAATTCGGTCGGGCAGACATCGGGGCAGAACGTGAAGCCGAAATAGATCAGCATGAACCGGCCGCGATAATCCTTGTCGGTGACGGTTTTACCGGTCTGGTCGACCAGGGTGAAGGGACCGCCGACCTGCGGTTTGCCCGTCGTCTGGACGCTCGTGCTCGCCTCGCCGTCGGGCGCCTGCCGGCTCACCAGGCGATCGACCTGCGGCGCAAGGGCAATGCCGATAATGGCGGCAAGGACGAGAGCCACGAGAAGGATGATGAGGCGTTGACGCGGCATGTCATTACTCTCCCTTGATTCCGGCGCGCGCATCCCGGCCCTGGGGCGCTTTGGCTTGAACGGAAGGTTCCCGCGGGCCTATAGAAGACTGGCCGCGACGGTTTTTAACCCCTGACAGGGTTTAAGCACAGTCCAAGACGCGAAGGAAATTCCATGGATCAGGCGACGAGCGACGAAATGACACGCGGGGCGGCCTCGAGGAGGCTGCTTCACGCCATGGGCCTTCTTTGCGCCGGTTTCGCGTTGCTCCTTCCGCTCGGCGGAGTTTCGCAGGCTCGGGCCGAGGAGGCGCCGGGCATGAACATGTCGCTGCCCGACAGCGATCTCACCGACGCGGCCAAGGCGGGCGACCTCAGGGCCATTCACGTCGCCGTCATGCGCGGTCTTTCGCCGGACGATGACGGCGTCGACAATGTGCCGGCGATCGTGGTGGCGGCCGAGAACGGGCATCTCGACGCGGTGAAGTATCTGCTCAGCCTCGGCGCCCGGCCGGACGCCCGCGACAAGAACGGCCGCACGGCGCTTTCCGTCGTCGCCCAGTCGGGCCGGGCCGACATCGCCGCCGCGCTGCTCGACGGCGGCGCCAATCCGAACGTGATCGCGGAAAACAAGGATACGGCGCTGCTGATCGCGATCCGCGCTCACCGGACCTCGGTCGTGAAGGTTCTGGTCGATCACAAGGCCGATCTCGAGGACACCGACGTGACCGGCCGCACGGCGACGGATATCGCCGAGGAGCGCCATTACGAGGACATTCTCGCCGTGCTTCGCCAGGCCGGCGGCTGAGACCTGGTTTCTTCTCTTTTCGAGAGAGGCCTTTCCGAACGGCGCGCGCGTCCCTATCTTCTGTGGACGATGGACATATCCGAAAAACCGCCCCGCCGCCCCCGGGTCGGCGCCAAGCTGCGCCGGCGGGGCCATGAAGCCGCCCCGGACGAAGCGGCGCGGCCGTTCCATCATCTGCCCGACGGCACCTTCCGCAATCCGAAAGGCGCGCCCAAACGCAGCCTCGGGCGGCTGAAGCATGCCGGGCCCTTCTTTCTCGAAATGCTGAAGCAGGGCGCGCGGCGGGTCGATATTCCCGAAGGGCATGTGCTGCCGCGCGACGCCGCCGTGCGCCTGCTCGAGGACCATGCGGCGGGCCCGGACGATTTCGTCACCTGGCTCGGTCATGCGGCGTTCCTGCTGCGCATCGGCGGGCTCAACGTTCTCACCGATCCCTATCTCACCACCTATGCGGGACCGGCGGCCCTCGGCCCTCGCCGTTTCGTCAAATGCGGCGTGCCGATGTCGGCGCTACCGCGCATCGACCTTCTCGTGGTCAGCCACAATCATTACGACCATCTCGACGAGCGCGCGCTGGCGCGACTGCCGAACAAGTCGCACATGACCGTGATCGTGCCTTTGCGGCTCGCCTCCTTCTTCCATGAGCGCGGCTTTCCCAATGTCGTCGAACTCGACTGGCACCAGAGCCACAAGATCAAGGGCGTCAAGGTGACGGCGCTGCCGGTGGTGCACTGGTCGCGGCGTTCGGGCTTCGACACCAACCGCACGCTCTGGGCGGGCTTTGCGCTCGAAAGCAAGGAGCACAAGCTGTTCTTCGGCGGCGATAGCGGCTATGCGCCGATCTTCAAGGAGATCGGCGAGCAATACGGGCCCTTCGATACCGCGCTGCTCGGCATCGGCGCCTATGAACCGCGCATCATGATGAAGGAATCCCACGCCAACCCCGAAGAGGCCGTGCAGATGGGCCGCGACCTCAAGGCCCGGCGTCTCGTCGGCATGCATTGGGGCACGGTGCTGCTCACCGTCGAGCCGCCCTTCGAGCCGCCGGAGCGCTTCCGCAAGGCGGGCGCCGAACAGGGCTTCGCGCCGGAAGACATCTGGATCATGGCGATCGGCGAGACGCGGCCGCTCAAGAGCTGGCCCTCGAACCAGTAACCTCCTCCGTAGCTTTGCGTAGATGAGGCGGGCGGCGGCCTGCGCTACACTCCCGCAAAAGAAGCGGGGATTCCATCATGGCTGTTGTCGAAGATCGCGGAAGCATGCGCTGGCTGAGGCGGCGTTTTCTCGCCGGCGGCAATGCGGCGACCGCGAGCGTCGCCGCGGAGGCGGGCCGCGTACGCCTGCAGACGCTGGTACTGCTGCGCTGGCTGGCGCTCGCCGGACAGCTCGCCGCCGTGCTCTTCGTCAATCTCGGGCTCGGCTTTCCGCTGCCGCTCGGCCTCTGCCTTTCGGCGATCGCGGCGTCGGCCTGGCTCAACGTCTTCCTGACCTTGCGCTATCGTTCGACCGTGCGTCTGCCGGACTGGCAGGCGGCGGTCTATTTCGCCATCGACCTCGCGCAGCTCGCGGTGCTGCTTTTTCTCACCGGCGGATTGCAGAACCCCTTCGCGCTTCTCTTCATGGCGCCGGTGACGATCTCGGCGACGACGCTGTCGCTCCGGAGCACCATCGCGCTCCTCACGCTCTCCTTCGTCTATGTGACGCTGCTCGCCTTCTTCCACATGCCGCTCCCCTGGAGACCCGGCGAGCCGTTACGGATTCCTCCGCTCTATCTCCTCGGCAACTGGACCGCGATCGCGCTCGGCCTCGGCTTCATGGCCGCTTACGCATGGCGCATATCGCAGGAATCGCGGCGCATGTCGGCGGCGCTGGCGGCGACGCAGTTCGTGCTCGCGCGCGCGCAACGACTTTCCGCGCTCGACGGACTCGCGGCGGCGGCCGCGCATGAGCTCGGCACGCCGCTCGGCACCATCGCGCTCGTCGCCAAGGAACTTCGCCGGGGCGGATTGAGCGCGGAGGAAATGAAGGACGATCTCGAATTGCTGTCGAGCCAGGCCGAACGCTGCAAGGACATTCTTTCGCGGCTGTCGCGCGAGCCCAAGGGCGAGGACGCAATGTATTCGCGCCTGCCGCTGCATGTTCTCGTCGACGAGATCGTCGAACCGCATCGCGACATGGACGTCGAATTCAAGATTTCGGTGTCGGCGCGCGAAGCCGATGCAGTCGAACCGGAAATCTGGCGGCGGCCGGAGATTCTCTACGGACTTGGAAATTTCATCGAGAACGCGGCCGATTTCGCGCGCACGGAAGTGGCGGTCAGCGTTTCCTACGACCACAGCAGCATCGCGATCTCGATCATGGATGACGGTCCGGGATTTTCGCCCGAGATCATCGAGAAGATCGGCGAGCCCTATGTGACGACGCGACCTCGTGTCGCACGCTCGAACGAGCCCGGCAGCGAGCACGAGGGCATGGGCCTCGGCTTTTTCATCGCCAAGACGTTGCTGGAGCGCTCGCGGGCGAAGGTCGAAATCGCCAATCGCGAGGACGGCAAGGCGGGCGCGCTGGTCAAGGTGATCTGGCCGCGCGAGGCGATCGAGGCGGAGTCGGCCTTTCCCGCCGCCGTCTGAGGCTTGCGTTCCGGGAACGCAAAGTAGGGACTTTCCCTGAGTTGGCCTGCCGCGGCCATTCGTCCTAAAATCGCCCTATCGGGAAAGGCCGTCTATAGTCGGCCCGTTTCGAACGGAAGGAAGAAAGCGTGCAGAAGATGTCTGAAAAAATCGAAGAACAGGGCGCCGTCCCTTTCATCCCCGAGGACAAGACGCTTCTTCTCGTCGATGACGACGTGCCGTTCCTGACGCGGCTCGCCCGCGCCATGGAAACGCGCGGCTACGAGGTCACGACGGCAAGCACCATTCGCGAAGGCAAGGAACAGGCGCGGGCGAAGAAACCCGGTTTCGCCGTGGTCGATCTTCGCCTCGAGGATGGCAACGGCCTCGACGTCGTCGCCGCCGTGCAGGACGCGCGGCCGGAAGCGCGCATCGTCGTGCTGACGGGCTATGGCAACATCGCCACCGCCGTCGCGGCCGTGAAACTCGGCGCGGTCGATTATCTCGCCAAGCCGTCGGATGCCGACGCCATCGAGGCGGCGCTTCTCGCCAAGACCGGCGACAAGGCGCCGCCGCCGGAAAACCCGATGTCGGCCGACCGCGTGCGTTGGGAACACATCCAGCGCGTCTACGAACTCTGCGACCGCAACGTCTCGGAAAC
>NZ_DATKFR010000028.1:0-3740 GCF_035511255.1 Parvibaculum sp. | reverse complement strand
ATCCTCAAGGAAGGTCTCGGATGGCGCGCCGTCATCGCCGCCGCGACCGTCGCCGCCGGCGTCATCCTTCTCAAACTCTAGGCACAGTTCTGGAGATAACCGGATAGATGGGAAGGAGCGTCACGCTGGTCAAGTGCCGCGTCCCATCGTTCCGCATGCGGAAAAATAGCCGGAACTTATCCCCGCCCTATCGAATTTCCTCCTCGAACAGGCCTGTCGGCAGCCCGTCGATGCTCCGCACGTTCTTTTCGCGCCGATAGGCATCGAGGCCGTCCTCTCCTTTCGACTCCGCCCAGCCCGTCAGGCCGGGCCGTTCCTGCCTGTAGTCGTAGGTCGGCACGGCATAACCGCAGGAGGTCTGCACCAGATCGATGTCGAGCATCACCATCTGCCGCGCGCCCATCGGCTCGACGCCGCCGAACTTCTCCGTCAGCAGACGCGCATAGTCCTCGCCGCCACGGCGCAAGACATGGCCGCGCCCATAGAGACGCAGGATCATCGGCGCGCCTTCGAAGGCGCAGAACATAATCGTCAGCCGTCCGTCCGCCAGAAGATGCGCGGCTGTCTCGCTGCCGCTGCCGGTGTGGTCGAGATAGACGACATGGTTTGCGTCGAGGACCCGCAAAGCGTCGAGGCCCTTCGGCGAAACATTCACGCGGCTCTCCGCCGTCGCCGACGCGACGAAGAAGATATGCTGGCGCTCGATGAAGTCGCGCTGTGCCGGTTCGATGGACGCGAACTGCTTTGCCATGGCGCTATCCTTCCAGATTGACTCCGAGCCCTTCGTCGAGACCGAGCATGATGTTGAGGCACTGCACGGCCTGCGCCGACGCGCCCTTGCCGAGATTGTCGAGCAGAGCGACGAGCCGTGCCTGCTTGCGCAGCTCGTTGCCGAAAACGAAGAGCTTCAACTCGTTGGTGCCGTTGAGGCCTTCGGGGTCGAGTGTCTTCAGCGCCGCCGCCTCGTCGAGCGTCGCGACGGAAACGAAACGTTCGCCCGCATAGAAATCCGCGATCGCCTCATAGACATGGGCAACCGTCGCGCCGCCGGGCAGCGCCCAGAGCTGCAACGGCACCTCGACGATCATGCCTTGCGCGTAGCGGCCGACCGACGGCGCGAAGAGCGGCCGATGCTTCAGCTCGCCATGCACGCGGATTTCCTCGACATGCTTGTGCTCGAGCCCCATCGCATAGATGCGGTACGGCACATGCGTGTAGTTCGGCGAGGTCTCGTCCTCGAATTCGGCGATCATCTGCTTGCCGCCGCCCGAATAACCGGAGATCGCATTGATCGTCACCGGCCAATCGGCGGGCAGGATATGCGCGCGCACCAGCGGCTTGATGAGCGCGATGGCGCCCGTCGGATAGCAGCCGGGATTGGTCACGCGCTTTGCGCCGGAGATTTCCTGCCGCTGCCGGTCGCTCATTTCCGGAAAACCGAAGGTCCAGCCCGGCGCGGTTCGGTGCGCGCTCGAGGCGTCGATCACGCGCACGGCGGGATTGTCGATCAGCGCGACCGCTTCCACCGCCGCGTCGTCCGGCAGGCAGAGAATCACGATGTCGGCGGAATTGAGTGCGTCCTTGCGCGCGGCGGCGTCCTTGCGTTTCTCGTCCGACAGGCGAATGAAATCGAGATCGCGCCGGCCCTCGAGCCGCGCCCGGATCTGGAGACCCGTCGTCCCCGCCTCGCCATCGATGAAGATTTTCGTGGGCATCTCTCGCTCCGCCTAACGTCGCAGGAACAGCACAAACAAAAAGGGCGCCTCGAATAACCGAAGCGCCCTTGATCGTAATCGCGAAAAGCGATCAGCGCTTCGAGAACTGGAAGCTGCGGCGGGCCTTGGCCTTGCCGTACTTCTTACGCTCGACGGTACGGCTGTCGCGCGTCAGGAAGCCGTCCTTCTTGAGCACAGCCCGGAGGTCCGGCTCGAAATAGGTCAGCGCGCGCGAAATGCCGTGACGGATCGCGCCCGCCTGGCCAGAGAGCCCGCCGCCCGTCACCGAGCAGGTGATGTCGTACTGCTTCTCGCGCTGGGCGGTGACCAGCGGCTGGTTCAGGATCATGCGCAGAACCGGGCGCGCGAAATAGCGTTCCAGCTCGCGGCCGTTGATGACAATCTTGCCGGAGCCCGGCTTGATCCAGACGCGGGCGACCGCGTCCTTGCGCTTGCCGGTCGCGTAGGCGCGGCCGAACTTGTCGAGCTTCGGCTGGCGCGCTTCGGGAGCGTCGGCCTGCTGAATCGCGCCCTTCAGGTCTTCGAGCGAATGGGTTTCAGGCGCCATTATGCGATCCTCACATTCTTGCGATTGAGCGACGCGAAGTCGATCTTCTGCGGCTGCTGCGCCTCATGCGGATGATTCGGACCGCCATAGATGTGCAGGTTGCCCATCTGCTTGCGGGCGAGCGGTCCGCGCGCGATCATGCGCTTCACGGCGAGTTCGATGACGCGCTCGGGGAACCGGCCTTCGAGAAGCTTCTTCGGCGAGGTTTCCTTGATGCCGCCGGGGTGACCCGTATGGCGGTAATAGCGCTTGTCTTCGTATTTCGCGCCGGTGAAGACGACCTTCTCGGCGTTGACGATGATGACATGGTCGCCGTCGTCGAGATGGGGCGTGTAGGTCGGCTTGTGCTTGCCACGCAGGCGGTTCGCGATGAATGTCGCGAGACGGCCCACGACGACGCCTTCGGCGTCGACCACGATCCACTTCTTCTCGATCTCGGCGGGTTTCGCGGAATAGGTCTTCATGCGAAAAATCCTGCGGAATCTGTGAAAAAGAGCCGGAAATCGGCCCTCGTCTGGCGGCGCTTCTAAGGCAGGTCGCACGACCTGTCAACGAAAATGCCTGAAAACCCGCTGAAACATGGCCTTTTTCGTTGTGCGGTATCAAGATACCTCATTCACGGCCGCCCCGCGCCGTTCCCGTCAGCCGCAGTGAACTCATGACCATGGCGGCGAGCGCAAAGCCGGCCGCAGTGAAGAGCACGATCCGGGTGCCCTGCCCGGCGTGAAGGTTGAAGATCAGCGCGACCAGTGCCGCGCCGACCGTCTGGCCGAGGAGCCGCGCGGTGCCGAGCATGCCGCTCGCGCCGCCGGTCCGCTCGATGGGCGCCGAGCCGATGAGCGTGCGGTTGTTCGGCGACTGGAAAAGACCGAAGCCCGCGCCGCAGAGCATCATCCGCCAGACGATGTCGAAAGAGCCGGGATCGGGCGGCAGCAGGGCCAGGGCAAACAGGCCCCCGGCAAAGAGCGCCATACCAATGGCGCCGAGGAGACCCGCCGGATAGCGGTCGGCAAGCCTTCCCGACAACGGCCCCACGATCATCAGCACGATCGGCCAAGGCGTGAGCAGCAAGCCGGTCTCCACCTCGTTCCGGCCAAGCTGGTTCTGCAGATAGAAAGGCAGCGCCACGAAGGCGAGCATCTGCCCGGCGAAGGAGAGGATCGATGTGCAGATCGACAGCGCGAAGATCGGAATGCGCAGAAGGTCGATCGGCAGCAACGGCGCCTTTTCGGCAAGTTGCCGTCGCACCAGCCAGACGCCGCAGACCAGAAGCGCCACCGCCTCGACGCCGATGCGCGGCAGATTGCGGGTGCCGTGGCCGATATCGTCGATGATGGTGATGAGAAGAGCGAAGGCGATGGCGTTGAGTGCCGCGCTGCCCCAGTCGAAACGATGTGTGGCGCGGCGCGTGCCCGGCAGGCTGCGCGATATGGCGAAGGCCAGAAGGCTGATCGGCA
>NZ_DATKFR010000027.1:0-4217 GCF_035511255.1 Parvibaculum sp. | reverse complement strand
GAGCGTGCGTGCCTTGGTGGGAACGGCATGCGCCGACTTCCACTGGTTCATGCCCTCGGTGCGGCCCTGATAGATGACGCCCTTGGTGTCGCAGAGGAGCGCGTTTTCATGCGGCAGGCCCATCGCCTTGACGAGTTCGAGACAGGCGATGCCCGCCGATCCTGCGCCATTGACGACCATCTTTGTCGTCTTGATGTCGCGGCCCGTGAGGTAAAGCGCGTTGATGAGGCCGGCCGCCGTGATGATCGCCGTGCCGTGCTGGTCGTCATGGAAGACCGGAATGTTCATCAGTTCGCGCAACCGGCTCTCGATGATGAAGCAATCCGGCGCCGAAATGTCTTCGAGATTGATGCCGCCGAAAGACGGTCCGAGATAGCGGACCGCGTTGATGAAGCTGTCCGGGTCCTTCGCCTTGGTGTCGATTTCGAGGTCGATCGAGTCGACGTCGGCAAAACGCTTGAAGAGGACGGCCTTGCCTTCCATGACGGGCTTCGAGGCCAGTGCGCCGAGATCGCCGAGCCCGAGGATCGCCGTGCCGTTCGAGATCACGGCCACCAGATTGCCCTTGGAGGTGTAGTCATAGGCCGCGTCCGGGTTCTCGGCGATGGCGCGCACCGGCACCGCGACGCCCGGCGAATAGGCCAGCGACAGGTCGCGCTGCGTCGCCATGGGCTTCGTCGCGTTGATTTCGATCTTCCCGGGCTTGCCCTGGGAATGGAAGAGGAGCGCTTCCTCGTCGGTGAACTGGCGGCGTTTTTTGCTCATGATGGTCTGGAATCCGGGCGGGTGCGATCGACTTGTCCACAGGGGCGGGCGAGCCCGCTTTTTAGGCCCCCGGGCCCCTAATAACAAGCGAAGTCGGTTGATTTGCCCTGAAGATCGGAATTTCCCAACCCCTCTTTTCGGCTGGCATCGATCTGTTAGGCTCCGCCCATGTCACAACCCGCCGTCAATCCGCCGCCCGAGATCGAGCCCCAGCTCGAGGAAGACGCTCCGGCAGCCGATGCCGGTCCGGCGATCCCGGCCGACGCCACGCCCATGATGGCGCAATATCTGGAGATCAAGCGCACCTATCCGGATGCGCTGCTCTTCTACCGGATGGGCGATTTCTACGAGATGTTCTTCGAGGATGCCGTCAAGGCTGCCGAGGCGCTGGACATCGCGCTGACCAAGAGGGGCAAGCATCTCGGGCAGGACATCGCCATGTGCGGCGTCCCCGTCCATTCCCATGAGAGCTACCTCGAACGACTGATCCGCGCCGGCTTCAAGGTCGCCGTCTGCGAACAGACCGAGGATCCGGCGGAAGCCAAGAAGCGCGGCGCGAAATCGGTCGTCCGCCGCGAGGTTGTGCGCCTGGTGACGCCCGGTACGCTGACCGAGGACACGCTGCTCGATGCGCGCGCGCATAATTATCTGGCGGCGCTCGCCCGCACCGGCGCCGACCGGGGCTTCGGTCTTGCCTGGGCAGACGTCTCGACCGGCGAATTCGAGGTGACGAGCGTTACCGAAGGCGCGCTCGGCGCCGAACTCGCGCGGCTCGATCCGGGCGAGCTTCTGGTCGCCGACGGGTTTTTCCGCGACGAGGATCTGTCGGCGCTGATCGCGAGCCATGTGGCCTCCGTCACGGCGCTTCCGGGCGCGCGTTTCGATTCGGGCGCTGCCGAGCGCCGGCTGACCACGCATCTCGGCGTCGGTGCGCTGGACGGTTTCGGCAGTTTCACGAAGGCAGAGATCGCGGCGATGGGCGCGCTCCTCGGATATGTGGAGCTGACGCAGGTCGGCCGCATGCCGGCGTTGCAGCCGCCAAGTCGCGTCGCATCGGGTGCGGCGATGGCGATCGATGCGGCGACACGCGCCAATCTCGAACTGGTGAAGACGCTGAAGGGCGAGACGAAGGGATCGCTTTTCGCGACCATCGACCGCACGGTGACGGGCGCCGGCGCGCGCGAATTGAGCGCGCGCCTCGCCGCGCCGCTGACCGATCCGCTGGCCGTCAATGAAAGGCTCGATGCGGTCGAATGCTTCGTCGAAGCCCGCGATCTCAGGGCAAGGCTTCGCGCCGAATTGAAAGCGGCGCCCGACATGGCGCGCGCGCTGACGCGGCTTTCTCTCGGACGTGGCGGCCCCCGCGATCTGGCCGCGATCCGCGACGGGCTGACGGCCTCGCATGAACTGGCAAGCCTGCTCGACCGCGCGCCGACGAGCCTGTTGCCCTTGCCGAAGGAGATTGCCGCCGCCGCGGATTCGATCCGCAGCGCCGGTGCCGCGCTGCGCGACCGTCTCGCCGCCGCGCTCGCGCAGGAGCTGCCGCTGATCGCGCGCGATGGCGGTTTCATCGCGCCGGGCTTTTCGCCGCCGCTCGATGAACTCCGCATGCTGCGCGACGAGAGCCGGCGGCTGATCGCAGGCCTGCAATCGAGATATGCCGACGAGACGGGCATCTCGGTCCTGAAGGTCCGGCACAACAATGTGCTCGGCTACTATATCGAGGTCGGGCCGAAACATGCCGAGCGCATGCTGGCGCCGCCATTGTCGCAGAGCTATATCCATCGACAGACGCTCGCGAACGCCGTGCGCTTCACCACCGGCGAACTTGCCGATCTGGCCAGCCGCATCGCGGAGGCGGCGGGCCGCGTCCTCGAAATCGAACTCGGCCATTTCGACGAACTCGTCGCCGCGACGCTGGAAAAAGCCGACGTGATCGCGCGTGCGGCTTCGGCGCTGGGCGCGCTCGATGCGACGGCGGCGCTTGCCGAACTTGCCGTCGAGCGGCGCTACACGCGCCCCCGCGTCGATCAAAGCCTTGCCTTCCGTATCAAGGGCGGCCGCCATCCCGTCGTGGAGGCCGCCCTCGAACGCGAGGCGAGCGCGACGCCCTTCGTGCCCAACGATTGCGATCTCACCGGCGAAGGCGACGAGGCGCATCGCCTCTGGCTTCTCACCGGCCCGAATATGGCCGGTAAATCGACCTTCCTCCGGCAGAACGCGCTGATCGCGATTTTGGCCCAGATGGGAAGTTTCGTGCCCGCCGAAGATGCGCATATCGGCACGGTCGACCGTCTCTTCTCCCGCGTCGGCGCCGCCGACGATCTCGCGCGCGGCCGGTCGACCTTCATGGTCGAGATGGTCGAGACGGCGGCGATCCTCAATCAGGCGGGCGAGCGCGCCCTTGTCATCCTCGACGAGATCGGTCGCGGTACGGCGACCTTCGACGGGCTCTCGATCGCCTGGGCGGCGGTCGAACATCTGCACGAGGTGAACAGGAGCCGCGCGCTTTTCGCGACGCATTACCACGAGCTGACGGCGCTCGCGGAGAAGCTGCCGCATCTCGCCAACGCGACGATGCGCGTCAAGGAATGGGAGGGCGATGTCGTCTTCCTGCACGAGGTCGGCCCCGGCGCCGCCGATCGTTCATACGGTATCCAGGTTGCGAAGCTCGCGGGATTGCCGCCCGCCGTCATCCATCGCGCGCGCGAAATTCTGACGGCGCTGGAGAAGGACGGTTCGAGCGACCGCGCCCATGTGCTGATCGACGATCTGCCGCTGTTCTCGGCATCGGTGAAGGCCGCCCCCACCGCACCGCAAAGGAGCGCGGCGGAAGAAGCATTGAAGGCGGTCAACCCCGACGAACTGACGCCGCGCGAGGCGCTCGACATGCTCTATCGGCTGAAGAGCCTGAGCGCCGGGGACGCCTGAGGTCAAGCCCGAGGACCAGCGCGTCAGAGCGTATCGGGCTTCACATACATGTCCGAGATCGCGGCCTGCATGTCCCGGGCGCCCGTCGGGGCACTGCCGTTCTTGCAGGCCTGTTCACCCTTCTGCGCTTCGGCGCTCGCGTCCTTCCAGTAGGGCAACCCCTTCTTGAACGGTGTGAGGTCCTGATACTGCGTCTGGAGCTTGGCGCAGAGATCCTGTGCGTCGCTTTGCGAGAGCGTGTCGCCGGTGGCGGCGAAGGCCGGTGCGGCGGCCATAGCGACAAAGGCGGCGAGCGCCGCCGAAGCTGCAAGTCTGATCATCATCTTCTCCCTGTCCGAATGATCCCGTGCATCCTTGACATGGGAGCGGACCCCGGCACGGGAAAGAGAACATTGCCTTAAACCTTGGCAATGCTTCGTTCAGCCTTGCGTCTCGGGAAAACTTGCGTCGCGGGAAAAAGAGAACGGCACGCCCCGGGGGGAGAGGGCGTGCCGTTCGGGTCGAGGCCGGTCCGTTCGCGA
>NZ_DATKFR010000026.1:0-7746 GCF_035511255.1 Parvibaculum sp. | reverse complement strand
GAAATTCTTTCGCGACATCTATCGCGACCGGAACGTCTATGTCTGTCAGTCCTGCGGGCTGGGGCAGGCAGACCTGTCGCTGATCGACGACGATGAGCTCTCGCTCTATTACCGTGACAAGTATCGCGCGGTGGCGGGAATCGCCATGAACGAGAATGGCGTTGAAACGCCGCATCTGCGGGCCAGAGGCAAGGCCTTGGCGGGTTTGCTGGAGCGATATCGGGGTACGCAACCCGTTCGTCGGGTCTTCGAGGTCGGCGCCGGTTATGGCGCCAATCTGCTGGCGGTCGGCGCGCGCTTTCCGGACGTGAAGTTGTATACGGACGAGATAGACGCCTCGATCGACCGGCCGGCGGCCATCGGCACGGCGACATTGTCCGACGGACCTTATGACGCGATCGTCATGTCGCATGTGCTCGAGCATTTCATCGATCCCGCTGGGGCCCTGGCGCGGTCCGCCTCGGCGCTGGGCGAGGGTGGCCTCCTTGTCGTCGAGGTTCCCAACGACGATCCGCGTTCGGTCGGCGTGGCGGGATTTGACGAACCTCATGTCCTCTTCTTCAACGAGGACACACTCCGGCAAACCGCCGGAAAAGTGCCGGAGTTGAAACTGCTGGAAATTTTTACCGCGGGGCCCTCCAGGCAGGGGAAGCGCCAGCTTCGCCATATGCTGCGTGACCTGGCATCCTGGCTGCCGGCCGGCATACGCAAGAGGCTGAAGGCGACGCTCCGAAAGGGCGAGATGGATTTCTCGACGCCTACCGTCGACGGCATCTATCTGCGGGCGATTTTTCGCAAGGCCGCCTGACGCTGCCAGCTTCGCTTTGCGTCACGCCGGATCGGCAATCGACCGCAATTCCGCGATCGCCGCGACGATATGGTAGAGCGAACTTGCCGGTGCCGGTTCTTCGACAAAGCTGCCATCTTCGCGCATCTTGTCGCGCCAGAGTCCGTCGACCGGCATTTGCAGATAGGACCACAACGCGGCGGCCGCCATGCGCGCATCGTCGAGATAGGCGTCCCGCGCGGCCGCATTCTCCGTCTGTGCCAGCAACAGTCCTGCTTTCAGCCTTTCCGTCTGCGGCCAGAGCCGTGCGCGCGGGCTCTTGATTCGCATGTCATCCCACATTTCGTCGACGGCGACGCCGCGCTCGATATCGACGCCCTTGAGGCCAGAGACGAACAGGCGCCGCGCGGCAACACGCGCGCGCAAGTCCCCCGTCCGCCGGCCCCAGCGCTCGAGCAGCCAGGCCCATTCGAACTGATGTCCGGGCTCCACGATACGGCCGGCGTCGCCCTCGGCGGGCGCCCACCCCGCACCGAAGGCTTCGCGCAGAAAGCCGCCCTCCGGGTCGATGAAGCGGCTGAGGCAGAGCTCGACGATTTCCCCGGCGAGCGCTTCCCAGCTTCTGTCGCCCCCGGCTTCCGCCCAGGCGAGTGTGGCCTCGAGCATGTGCATGTGCGGGTTCGACTGAAACCTGTGTCCAGCCGCCTCCGCGAAGCCGCCGCTATCATGCCGCATCGATGCGTCGATCGCTTCGCGCAAGGCAGCGGCAACCTGTAAAGGGGTCTTATCGGTGGGATCGGCTCGGTGCAGCGATGCGCAGGCGAGAAGGACGAAGGCCTGGTCGTAGAGCATAGCCGTATCGTCCATCGCCTCACCCCGGGCGCCGACAAGCGTGCGAAACAGGCCATCGGGCCGCCGGTAGCGCGCCAGAAGATAATCGAACCCGTGTCCCGCCGCCTGCCGCCACGGGCCCGCCCATCCGAGCTTCCCGGCCATCGCATAGACATAGACCTGCCTTGCCTGCACGCGGGCACGGCGCGGCATGTCGACGGCCGTTCCGTCATGTCCGAGCTGCTCATGATAGCCGCCGGCTCGGTCGGCGCCGCTTGTCCACCAGAGCGGCAAGGTTTTGTCGAGCAACCAGCCGTCGAAACGCCTGCCGGCCGCGTCGATCGCGCTGCCGGGCATTTCCATGCTCTTCCCCTGCGCGATAGCCGCGGCCCGCCGGGCAACGTCGATGCAAGCGGCGATTCCTGTGTCGTCGATGTCAGTGCCGGTCGGGCGCGTCATATGGGGTTGTCGGTCCATATTTGTTTCGGGGCAGTCAGAAGTCGGAATGGTGAAAGGTGAGGTTCGCTTTGGTTAATAATTTAACATAACATAAATATCGTGCGCAGAATAATCTTCGCATACGACGCTGCAGCCTTACGCCACTAAGATTTGATGGGAAATGGATTTCGGCTCCGCAGTGGCTCAGTTGGGGCTGAACGGGAATTCATCGCTTTATTTCAGACGGCAAAATGCCGGGGAACGGCTCGCCGGGCATTTCAAAGATCCTGCAATCTCGCTACAAGCCTGTTCACGAATGCAACACCATGAAGGCGAAGCTGGCATGTCAACAAAGGTCGCGCTCATCACCGGCATCACGGGGCAGGACGGCGCCTATCTCGCCCGGCTGCTGCTGGACAAGGGCTATGTGGTGCATGGCGTCAAGCGGCGTTCGTCTTCGTTCAACACGGCGCGGATCGACGACCTCTATGAAGACCCGCATGTCGAAAGTGCGCGACTCTTTCTTCACTATGGCGATCTGACGGATTCGACCAACCTGATCCGTATCGTGCAGGAGACCCAGCCGGACGAGATCTACAATCTCGCCGCTCAGAGCCACGTGCAGGTCAGTTTCGAAACACCCGAATACACCGCCAATTCGGACGCGATCGGAACGCTGCGCATTCTCGAAGCCGTCCGCATTCTCGGCATGGAGAAGAAGACCCGCTTCTATCAGGCGTCGACCTCCGAGCTCTACGGCAAGGTGCAGGAGACGCCCCAGAGCGAGCGGACGCCTTTCTATCCGCGCTCGCCTTACGCGGCCGCCAAGCTCTATGCTTACTGGATCACGGTGAATTACCGCGAGGCCTATGCGATGCATGCCTCCAACGGCATTCTTTTCAATCACGAAGGTCCCACGCGCGGCGAAACATTTGTCACACGCAAGATCACGCGCGCCGTGGCAGCTATAGAGCTCGGGCTCCAGGATACGCTTTACCTCGGCAATCTCGATGCCAAGCGTGATTGGGGGCATGCGCGCGACTATGTGGAAGGCATGTGGCGTATCGTGCAGCAGGACGAGGCGGACGATTACGTGCTCGCTACGGGCGAGACGCATTCGGTAAGGGAGTTCGTCGAACTCGCTTTCGCCGAGATCGGCCGCAAGATCGCCTGGAAGGGCCACGGCGTCGATGAGCAGGGTATCGACAGCGCGAGCGGAAAGACCGTCGTCAGGATCGACCCGCGCTACTTCCGCCCGACGGAAGTCGATCTGCTGTTGGGAGATCCGAGCAAGGCGAAGCAGAAGCTCGGCTGGATGCATACGACGACTTTCCCGGAACTGGTCTCCGAGATGGTCGCGTCCGATCTGAGACTTGTCGCCCATGAAGAGAACCGGAAGGCACGGTATGACTGAGCGCGGGCATTATTCGCTCGAAGGCAAGAAGGTCTTTGTCGCGGGCCATCGCGGCATGGTCGGCTCGGCCTTGCTGCGGCGGCTCGCCTCGGAATCGTGCGAGATCTTGACCGTCGGACGCGACAAGGTCGATCTGCGCCGTCAGGCGGAGGTCGAGGACTGGATGGCGGCCTCGAGACCCAACGCCGTGTTCGTGCCGGCGGCGACCGTCGGCGGCATTCTCGCCAACGACACGCGCCCTGGCGAATTCATCTACGACAATCTGATGATCGAGGCGAACCTCGTCGAAGCGGCACGCCGTGTCGGCGTCGAGAAGCTCCTCTTTCTCGGCTCTTCCTGCATCTATCCCAAGCTCGCGCCCCAGCCGATGCGCGAAGAGGCCCTGCTGACCGGTCCGCTTGAGCCCACCAACCAATGGTATGCGATCGCGAAAATCGCCGGCATCAAGCTTTGCCAGGCCTATCGTCGGCAATATGGCTGCGATTTCATCTCGGCCATGCCCACCAATCTCTACGGCATTGGCGATAATTTCGATCTGCAATCGTCTCACGTCATGCCGGCGCTGATGGCGAAGATGCACGAGGCAAAGCTCAGGCACGCGCCTTCGGTCACGATCTGGGGCACGGGAACGCCACGTCGCGAATTTCTGTACGTTGACGATTGCGCAGACGCCCTGGTTTTCCTGATGAAGACCTATTCCGGAGAAGAGCATGTGAATGTCGGCTCGGGCTCCGACCTGACAATTCGCGAATTGGCCGGGGCCATCGGCAAGGTCGTC
Organism: Parvibaculum sp.; assembly: GCF_035511255.1. Taxonomy (GTDB): domain Bacteria; phylum Pseudomonadota; class Alphaproteobacteria; order Parvibaculales; family Parvibaculaceae; genus Parvibaculum. The sequence continues at coordinate 3,498 of NZ_DATKFR010000026.1, read as the reverse complement.
GGGTTCGAGGGCGAAATCCTGACCGACCCGACGAAGCCCGACGGTACGCCCCGCAAGCTCATGGACGGCTCTCGTCTGGCCGCATTGGGCTGGGCGCCCAAAGTGCCATTGGAGCAGGGCATCGCGGAAGTCTACCGTTGGTATTGTGATACATTGTCCACCGCCAGTGCGTGAGCGCCCTGACGGGTATTGAGTAAATAACTTCGCCGATGTTCGTCGGGGCGGCGAACTTCGCAACCCGAAGGTGGGGCCTGCAACAAGGTCGGGGAGTTCATGACTTTACCTTCCATTCCTCCATTGAGAGACATGTCCAGACCGCCTGTCGCCCTGATTACGGGCATAACCGGGCAGGATGGCGGCTATCTGGCCGAGCTCCTTCTGCAGCAGGGCTATACTGTCCATGGCTTGGGTCGCGATCTGTCCAGGGTCGCGAACGGCCGGCTCGGCGACATCGGCGATGCAGGCCCCAACCTTGTTCTGCATACCTGTGACATGCTGCTGAGCGATCGGCTCCATCAACTCATCCGCGATATCGCACCGGGCGAAATCTACAATCTTGCTGCCCAGAGCCACATTCAGAAGAGCTTCGAGGACCCCGCCTATACGACCGACGTGAATGCGACGGGTGCCGTCCGTCTTCTCAATACGGTCGTCAAGCTCGGCTACGAACGTCGGACGAGGTTCTATCAGGCCTCTAGTTCCGAGATGTTCGGGCACGCCCCCGGCGGCGGCATGCAGAACGAGCAGACGCCGCTTCATCCGCTGAACCCTTACGCCGTTTCCAAGCATGCGGCCTTCGAGGCGACGATCAATTTTCGCGAAGCCTATGGACTCCATGCGTCGAACGGTATTTTGTTCAACCACGAAAGCCCTTACCGGGCGTCGATCTTCGTCACCCGGAAGATTTCGCAAGCGGTCGCGGCGCGCCACTTCGGCAGCGATGAATGCCTCAAGCTCGGAAATCTCGATACGCGCCGCGATTGGGGGCATGCGCGCGATTACGTCGAGGGCATGTGGCTGATGTTGCAGCAGCCGGCGCCGGGAGATTACGTCCTTGCGACCGGCGAGAACCGGTCCGTGCGCGAATTCGTGGAAACCGCCTTCCGCCAGATCGGGCGTGAAATAGATTGGCGCGGCGCCGGTCTTGAAGAGGAGGGCCTGGATCGGCGCACGGGCGAGCGCCTTGTTGCCGTGGACCCCCGCTTCTTTCGGCCCACGGACGTTAACGCAACGCTCGGCGACGCTTCCAAGGCGCGCCGGGTGCTCGGATGGAAGACCAAGACCAGTTTCGATGTGCTGGTTCGCGAGATGGTCGAGGCGGATATCGTTCGTACCGAGCGTTCGTCCCAAAGAGGGATCAAGAATCGCGATTAGGGGGCTTCTGGTTCGTTGCAGAAGGCCACGGCCGCTGCGAAACTGATGACTTCGATCTGGCTGGGAAAGATGGCCTTTCCTCCGGTCTGGACCGATCCCCCTCTGGCTGCGCCCCGACGCTGCGCGAGAATGCTCATCCAGAGAATCGGGTGACCGGAGCGGACGGCGCTTATCGGCCGCTGTGCCTGATTGTGACAAAATCGCAAATTCTGTCATGCGGTCGCAAGGCGCATAGGAAATGCGCTGGGCGTGTATTACGATAATTCGGATAGTTGAACGCAAGGTTGGGGTATGCCGGAGATTGGGGGCGGTTCATCTGAATTCGAGGCGGTAGACGAGAGCGGTGTTCGCCGTTCTTCGGCGCCATCGGTAGTGCCTCTGCGGAACACCGCGCCAGCGCCGCGACCCGCACCCCATTCAAAGCGTGTTATTTCCGACGCCATGGCGGCGCTCGACTTCTCGATGATCGTGCTCTCCGCCCTTCTGGCGAAGTGGCTCTACCTGGCGGCCTATCGGGACGGCTCGGAGGAAATCGGCGCCTATTTCGTGATCGGTTTGGTCGGCGGCTTCACGGCCGTAGTGTCGTTTCGGAACCAGCAGCTATATTCCTTTGAGGCTCTCACGGTCTTTCGCGGCCAGACGAGGCGCATTCTGGTCGGCCTCGGCACCACCGCGCTCATTTTGCTGAGCGTTGGTTACATGCTGAAAATTTCAGCAGAATTCTCCCGTGGCTGGATGATCAGCTGGTTCCTGTTCAGCATCGTCCTGCTGATGACGTCGCGCTACCTTGGGAAGCTGGTCCTGGGGCGCTGGATTGCAGCAGGTCTCTTCGCACGAAACGTTGCGATTTACGGCGGCGGCGAGATTGCCGAACGGCTGATCGAGCATTTGTCCTTGCAGGGCGAAGGGATGCGCGTCATCGGCGTCTTCGACGATCCCGACCGTGCGGCGAAATCGAAGGTTCTGGTCGCCGGTGGATTGTCCGAGCTGATCAGGATTGGACAATTGGAACGCATCGACGAAGTGCTGATTGCCCTTCCCCTGTCCGACGACCGGCGGATTGCCAATCTTCTTGAGCAGCTCTCCATCCTGCCGGCGGACATACGGCTTTGTCCCGACATGGCGGCCTTCCGGATTCGGCCGCGCGGGATCGTCAACTATAACGGTGTCTCGGTGCTCGAGCTGGCGCGCCGGCCGCTGGACGACTGGGCGCCGATCATCAAGATGGCGGAAGACAGGATACTTGCCGGCCTGCTGCTTTTGTTCGTGGCTCCGGTCATGCTCGCCATCGCCCTCGCCATCAAGCTCGACAGCAAGGGGCCGGTTTTCTTCCGCCAGCGCCGCCATGGTTTCAACCATCACGTGTTCTCGGTCCTGAAGTTTCGCACGATGTTTGTCTCAGAGGACGGACCCGCGATCCGCCAGGCGCAGCAGAACGATGCACGTGTGACATCGGTGGGGCGTTTTCTCCGTCGCACCAGCCTTGATGAACTTCCCCAGCTTTTGAATGTTATGAAAGGAGAGATGTCGCTGGTCGGGCCGAGGCCCCATGCACTGGCGCATAACGAATATTACTCGACGCTCGTTGGACGCTATGCCAATCGGCATAAAATGAAGCCGGGAATCACGGGATGGGCCCAGATCAACGGATTTCGCGGCGAAACCGACACGCCGGAGAAGATGCGCAAGCGCGTCGAATGCGATCTCTTCTACATCGAGAACTGGTCCCCCTGGCTCGATTTCAAGATTCTGGCATTGACGCCCTTCCTCGGACTGTTTCACAAGAACGCTTATTGACGATCCTCGGGTTGGCGGGCCTGAACATTCCGGAGTTCGAAGGATGAGCGTATTGGTGACGGGCGGAGCCGGTTATATCGGCAGTCACGCTGTGATCGACCTCGTCTCGGCAGGTGAGGACGTTTTGGTACTGGACGACCTGTCGACAGGCTTCGACTGGGCCGTTCAGGTGCCTGACAATCTTTATGTGGGAGATATTGCCGACGAGGCTTTAGTCAGTCGGATCATCCGCGAGCGCAAGGTCGAGGCCGTCATCCATTTCGCGGGCTCGGTCGTGGTACCGGAGTCTGTGGTCAACCCGCTTAAATATTATCACAATAACACCGC
>NZ_DATKFR010000025.1:0-8934 GCF_035511255.1 Parvibaculum sp. | reverse complement strand
GCCGGCGGGCTGATCGGCGCGGATCGCGGCAATGGCGTCGGCGGCGCGATCATCGGCGCGCTGATCGGCGGCTCCATCGGCCGGATGATCGACATGAGCGATCAGGCCTGTATCGGCCAGGTGCTCGAATATGCGCCGTCGAACCAGCCGGTCTATTGGGAAGATAGCGGCGCGCAATATCAGGTGGTGCCGCTCAGGACCTACGAGGCTGACGGCGGGCGCTACTGCCGTGAATATCAGACCTATGTCTATATCGGCGGCCGGGAAGAGCAGGCTTACGGCACGGCCTGCCGGCAGCCGGACGGGTCGTGGCAGGCAATGAATTGAGACGGGTCGGGGAACTGAGACGAACCGGGGATAAGTTTTTGTACGGAGAATCTCGTTCGGCGTCGAAAATCGCCCCTTGACCAGCGTGACGCTCCTTCCCATCTATCCGGTTATCTCCGGAAGTGCGTCCGGAACGAAAAGGCCGCATACCTGGATGCGGCCTTTGTCGTTTACGGTCTTTCCGGGCCTCGCCCTTCGAGACGCCGCTGCGCGGCTCCTCAGGGTGAGGGTGTCATTCGGAATATCTCCTCACCCTGAGGAGCGATGCGCAAGCATCGCGTCTCGAAGGGCGAGGCCCCGTCGCGTCAGTCCGGGCGTTTGCCCGTGATGCGGGTCACGTCGCGGACGGCGCCGCGGGCGGCGCTGGTCGTCATCGCGGCATAGGCCTGCAATGCAGGGGAGACGCGGCGCTTGCGCTTTTCCTTGGGGTGCCAGCCGTCGGCTTCCATTTTCTCGCGGCGCGCGGCGAGGGTGGCGTCGTCGACGGCAAGATGGATCGAGCGCTTCGGGATGTCGATCTCGATGCGGTCGCCCGTTTCGACGAGGCCGATGGTGCCGCCTTCAGCGGCTTCGGGCGAGACGTGGCCGATCGAAAGGCCCGAGGTTCCGCCGGAGAAACGTCCGTCGGTGACGAGGGCGCAGGCTTTGCCGAGGCCCTTCGACTTGATGTAGCTCGTCGGGTAGAGCATTTCCTGCATGCCGGGTCCGCCGCGCGGACCTTCAAAACGGATGACGACCACTTCGCCGGCCTTCACCTCGTTGTTGAGAATGCCGAGGACGGCGGAGTCCTGGCTCTCGTAGACGCGGGCCGTGCCCGAGAAGGTGAGGATCGAGGCGTCGACGCCGGCCGTCTTCACGATGCAGCCGTCTTCGGCGATGTTGCCATAGAGAACGGCAAGGCCGCCATCCTGGCTGTAGGCATGGGCCTTGTCGCGGATGACGCCCTCTTCCCGGTCGAGATCGAGATCGGCGAAGCGGCGCGACTGCGAGAAAGCTTCCGTGGTGCGGACACCGCCGGGCGCCGCGCGGAAGAATTCATGCGCGTGGTTGTTCTTGGTCCGGCCGATGTCCCAATGGTCGATGGCTTCGCCCATCGTCGAACTGTGGACCGTCGGCACGTCGCGATGGATCAGCCCGGCGCGGTCGAGCTCGCCCAGAATGGCGAAAACGCCGCCGGCCCGATGCACGTCTTCCATATGGACGTCGGCAACCGCCGGCGCGACCTTGCAAAGGTTCGGCACGCGATGCGACAGCCGGTCGATGTCCTTCATCGAGAAGGCGATTTCGCCCTCATGTGCGGCGGCGAGGAGATGCAGCACCGTGTTGGTCGACCCGCCCATGGCGATGTCGAGCGACATGGCGTTCTCGAAGGCCTCGAAGGTCGCGACGTTGCGCGGCAACACGCTCTGGTCGTCGGTCTCGTAGTGGCGGCGCGTGATCTCGACGATCAGACGGCCGGCTTCGAGGAAGAGACCCTTGCGGTCGGAATGGGTCGCCAGCGTCGAGCCGTTGCCCGGCAGAGAGAGGCCGAGGGCTTCGGTGAGGCAGTTCATCGAGTTCGCGGTGAACATGCCGGAGCAGGAACCGCAGGTCGGGCAGGCGGAGCGTTCGATCACCGCGACCTGTTCGTCGGAGACCTTGTCGTCGGCGGCGGCGACCATCGCGTCGATCAGGTCGATGGCGCGGTCCTCGTCGTCCCACTTCACCTTGCCGGCTTCCATCGGGCCGCCGGAGACGAAGACGACCGGAATGTTGAGGCGCATGGCGGCCATCAGCATGCCGGGCGTGATCTTGTCGCAATTGGAAATGCAGACGAGGGCGTCGGCGCAATGCGAGTTGACCATGTACTCGACGCTGTCGGCGATGAGGTCGCGCGAGGGCAGGCTGTAGAGCATGCCGTCATGGCCCATGGCGATGCCGTCATCGACCGCAATGGTGTTGAATTCCTTGGCGACGCCGCCCGCCTTCTCGATCTCGCGGGCGACCATCTGGCCGAGATCCTTGAGATGCACGTGACCCGGAACGAACTGCGTGAAGGAGTTCGCGATGGCGATGATCGGCTTGCCAAAATCGCCGTCCTTCATGCCGGTGGCGCGCCAGAGGCCGCGGGCGCCGGCCATGTTGCGGCCATGGGTCGATGTGCGTGAACGATAGGGGGGCACTGCCTTGTCCTTTCGAATGGAGCGGGCCTGTCTCTCTATATGGGGACGATGCCTCGATACAGGGACAGGCGGGGGCTCGCATTGCCGTTTCGGGCGTCTTTTTATCCGGGCGCGCCGCCGGATACAAATAGCATGAAAAGACGGGGAAATGCCCATGAGGAGGGCGCGGGTTTTGAAGGGCGCCGGCGAAACGGCGGTGGCGGATTCGTCCACCCCTCACCCTACTTCGGGTAAGGCTCGGGCCTTGCCCTCGCCAACCCTTCGTATCCCTCTCCCCTCCCGCCCGAATGCCGATGGGAACGGCTGCGCTCGGGCGGGAGGGGAGAGGGAGGAGCGAGCGAAAGCGAGCGGAGGGTGAGGGGAGGAGGAACGAAGCGCTGGCGGCGCGAGCGTCAGTAGAGATTGTCCTTCGCGTCCTGGTCGAGCATCGCGTCGATGGCGGCGGGCGGAACGGGAAGGTTCATCTGGTCGCGCAGCATCTGGCCGAAGCTCGGCAGCGTGTCGCGGGGGACATGGCTTTCGGGGGACCAAAGAGCGGAACGCTTCAGCGCCTTGGTGCAGTGGAGGTAGACCTCCTTCACCTCGATCACGAGAACGCTGCGCGGCGGCTTGCCGTCGACGGTGAAGCGGGCCATCAGCTCGGGCGCGGTGACGGTTTCGGCGACACCGTTGACGCGCAGCATCTCGTCGAAACCGGGCAGGAAGAAAAGCAACCCGACGGAAGGCGAATGAGCGATGTTGGTCAGCGTGTCGAGGCGGTTGTTGCCGGGCCGGTCGGGCATGGCGAGGCGCCGGTCGTCGAGAATGTGGACGAAGCCCGGCTCGCCGCCGCGCGGCGAGACGTCGGCGAGGCCGTCGGGCCGGCTGGTGCCGATGCAGAGGAAGGGAGAAAGTTCGATGAAGCGACGGCTGTGGGGATCGATCCAGTCGAGCTGTTTGTTGACCGCACCGTCACCGGGTTTGGGATAGACGGTCCTGAGATCCGCTTCGCTCTTGAGCCCGCTCATGGCCGCTCCTCCTCGTGCTGGTGAGGCGGCGAGATTATTGAGAATCGCTCGCAAACACAAGGCCGCTCAGCCAGTCTTCGCCGCTCTCTGGCCGGGATCGTAATAGAAGCGCTCCGCCGCGATTTTTTCGCCGCGCCATTTCTGAAGAGCGACCTCGTTCATCTCGAGAGCAAGCCGGCCTTCCGCGTCGAAGAATTTGAAGATCCAGTTGATCGCCACATGGTCGCCTTCGATGAGGGCGGGGCCGACCTTTTCGGATTCGATACGGCCATCGGCGAAGGCCCCCATGACGCCGCGTTCATGCGCGATGAGCAGGTCGCGGCCCCGGCGCGTTTCGCCGAAGTTCTCCTGCATGGTGGCATCCTCGGTATAGAAGCGCTTGATGGCTTCGTCGTGCCTGCCCGAGACGACAGTGTCGATGAATTGCTGGACGGTCTCACGGCTGGGCATGACGGTCCTCCAGTTCGGGTTACGATGATTTAACATACCGAATGTATGTAAGATACAATATGTGTCAATCCTGTCAAACCTTAGTCTGGAGCCATGAGCGCAAAACCTGAAAAGAGCCGCCGCGAGGAATATTCGGACGCGACTCGCGAAGCCCTTCTGGAGGCGGGACAGCGTCTCTTCACGACACAAGGCTATCAGCAGACGGGCATCGAGGCGGTCGCGCAGGCGAGCCGGGTGACGCGCGGCGCGCTCTATCACCACTTCGAGGACAAGCGCGCATTGTTCGACGCGGTGGTCATGCGGCTGCAGGCGGAGGCGGCGGAAAGCGTGTTGCGGCGCGCGGGCGCTGAAAGCGATCCGTGGGCTGCAATGCATGCAGGGACGGAAGCCTTTCTCGATGTCTGCATGGAGCCGTCCTATCTGCGGCTCGTCATTCAGGACGGGCCGGCGGTTCTCGGCGCGGCGCGGCATCGCGAGATCGACGCGGCCTATCCGCTGGGGCTGCTGACCACGGCCTTGAAAGCTCTGAAGAAGGCGGGCGAAATCGAGTTCGACAATGTCGATCTGCTGGCGAGTCTCATCGCCGCGATGGAATGCCGGGCGGCGTTGCTGATGGCGGAAGCGAAGGACCCGGCGAAACTCAAGATGCAGGCCCTTCAGGCGATAGACCGCACTTTGACGGCCTTTCGGCGCCGCTGAAACGGCGGGCAGCGGCCGGGGCACTTCGCTCATAAAAGATGCATTCACGGAGCATTCTGAAAACCGGGTCTAAGGTTTTCGAATTTTGAGGGGTGAAGCGCGACGGGAATGGCGCTAGCATCCTGGAGGTGGCAGGCACGGTCGGGACCATCCGCCGTTCGTGCGCCGCTTCCTTCCTTGGGCATCGCAAGCCCGTCAGACTTCAAAATGAAGCCAACCAGGAGCTTCTTCATGATCGGAAAAATCGGGACAGGGCTCGCCGCGCTGGCCGTCGCCGGGGTGATCTCGGCCAGTGCCCACGCGGCCGAGGAGAAAGTCCTCAACATCTACAACTGGTCCGACTACATCGCCGAAGACACGGTCGCGAAATTCGAGAAAGAGACCGGGATCAAGGTCCGCTACGACGTCTATGACGGCAACGAAACGCTCGAGGCCAAGCTGCTCGCAGGCCACTCGGGCTACGACATCGTCGTGCCGACGGCCTTTCCGTTCCTCGACCGGCAGGTCAAGGCGGGCGTCTACAAGAAGCTCGATAAGAGCAAGATTCCGAACTACAAGAATCTCGATCCCGCGCTCATGAAGCAGGTTGCGGCCGCAGATCCGGGCAACGAACATGCCGTGATCTGGATGTGGGGCACGACCGGCATCGGCTACAATGTGAAGGCGGTCGAAAAGCGCATTCCGAACGCGCCGGTCTCCTCGCTCGATCTGGTCTTCAAGCCGGAGAACGCGAAGAAGCTCAAGGATTGCGGCATCACGATGCTGGACAGCCCGACGGACATCATGCCGATCGTGCTCAACTACCTCCACATCGATCCGAACTCGCAGAAGCCGGAAGACCTCGAAAAGGCCAAGGACCTGCTGATGAGCATCCGGCCCTACATCAAGTACTTCCATTCCTCGCAATACATCAACGATCTCGCCAATGGCGACATCTGCGTCGCGATCGGCTGGTCGGGCGACGTCTTCCAGGCCAAGAGCCGCGCCGCGGAAGCGAAGAACGGCGTCGAGATCGAATATTCGATCCCGAAGGAAGGCACGATGATCTGGTTCGACAACATGGTCATTCCCGCCGACGCTCCGCACCCGGAGAATGCGTTGAAGTGGATCAACTTCATCCTGAAGCCGGAAATCGAGGCGGCGAATTCGGACTATGTCGCCTATGCCAATCCGGTGCCGGCCTCGAAGGCGCTGATGAGCAAGGAAATCGCGGACAATCCGGTGATCTATCCGCCGGAGGAGGTCATGACCAAGCTCTTTGCCGTGCCGACCAAGGCGGAAAAGTTCAACAGGCTGCAGACGCGCGCCTGGACGACGATCCGCACGGGTCAGTAAAGAATACAGAACCCCGGCCGAAAGGCCGGGGTTTTTCGTTCCAGGTTAAATTTCAGACCAGTTTCTGCTTATCGGGGGCGACATGGCGGATGTGAGGGCTTCTACTCCGGCGGACAAGGCAATGGCGGCGCTCGCGCGCATCGGCCTCACCGGCAAGCGCATCGTCATCGGCATTCCGCTGATCTGGCTCACGCTCTTCTTCCTGCTGCCGTTTCTGATCGTCCTCAAGATCAGCTTCTCGACGCAGATCATCGGCATTCCGCCGTTCACACCGCTCTTCGACTGGAGCGGGGACGGATGGCTGCCGCAATTGCAGATCGACTGGTCGAACTACAGCTACCTGTTCGAAGACCAGCTCTACATCGTTTCCTATTTCAACTCGGTCAAGATCGCCTTCATCTCGACCTGCATCTGCACGCTGATCGCCTATCCGGTCGCCTATGGCGTCGCGCGCGTGCCTGAAAGCTGGCGCAACCCGTTGCTGCTGCTGATCGTGCTGCCGTTCTGGACCTCGCTGCTGCTGCGCGTCTACGCCTGGATCGGGCTGCTGAAGAACAACGGCATCATCAACAACGTGCTCATCACGCTCGGCATCATCAACGATCCGCTGCCGATGATGAACAACGCCTTCTCGGTCTATGTCGGCATCGTCTATTCCTATCTGCCCTTCATGCTGCTGCCGCTTTACGCGACGCTGTCCAGACTCGATTTCACGCTGCTCGAAGCGGCGGCCGATCTCGGCGCCTCGCGGACGCGGGCTTTTCTGAGCGTGACGCTGCCGCTGTCGATTCCCGGCGTCATCGCCGGCGCGATGCTCGTCTTCATTCCGGCGATCGGCGAATTCGTCATCCCGTCGCTGCTCGGCGGCCCGAGCACGACGATGATCGGCCGCGTGATCTGGGACGAATTCTTCGAGAACCAGGCATGGCCGGTCGCGTCCGCGGTCGCGATCGCGCTGATGCTCTTCCTCGTCGTGCCGATCATGATTTTCCAGTACTACCAGACGCGCTCGGAGGTTCAGCCATGAAGGTCACCGGCCTGTCGCCTTTCGTGCTCGTCTGCATGGTGCTCGGCTTCGTCTTTCTCTATGCGCCGATCGTCATGCTCATCGTCTTTTCGTTCAACGCCTCGCGCCTCGTCACGGTATGGGCGGGCTTCTCGACCAAGTGGTACGGCGAGTTGCTTCATGACGATCAGGTGCTGGGCGCCGCCTATCTCAGCTTCCGCATCGCCTTCATGAACGGCATCCTCTCGGTCATCATCGGCACGATGGCGGCATTTGCGCTGGTGCGCTTCGGCCGCTTCTGGGGGCGCTCGATCATGATCCAGTCGATCTCGTCGCGGCTCGTTCTGCCGGACGTAATCCTCGGCCTGTCGATCCTGCTGCTCTTCGTCTCGTCGCGCAGCCTCATCGGCTGGCCGGAACAGCGCGGCGTGCTGACGATCCTGATCTCGCATGTGACCTTCTCGTCTGCCTATGTGGCGATCGTCGTGCAGTCGCGTCTGGCCGGGCTCGACCGGACCTATGAGGAGGCGGCCTTCGATCTCGGGGCGCCACCCTTCACGGTCTTCCGAACGATCACGCTGCCGCTGATCGCGCCGTCGCTCATTGCGGGGTTTCTGCTCGCCTTCATTCTCTCTTTCGACGATCTCGTGATCGCGAGCTTCGCCTCGGGGCCGAGCGCGACGACGCTGCCGATGGTGATCTTCTCGAAGGTGAGGCTCGGCATTTCGCCGGAGGTCAATGCGCTGGCGACGATCATCGTCGTCATGGTGGCGATCGGCGTCGTTTTCGCCGGGCGGCTGCTGCAGCAGCAGGATACCGACCGCAAGAAGGGGTGAGGGCGATACTCTCACCCCCTTTGCTCAGGGCCCCCCACCCGAAAAATCCGTCGGATTTTTCGACCTCCCCCGAGCGGGAGGTATAGCGAGGGCATCGGGTTATTCGGCCGCCTGCATGTTGAGTTGCAAGGAGCGCGTCACCGTGGCGACGATTTCGCGGTTGTCATGGTCCCAGGGATGGAAGTCGCGGCGGAAGAAATCCATCCAGGGGCGGCCGAGGCCGCGCATCGCACCGCCCTTGCCGAAGAGGAACTTCATTCCGCCGAGCCAGAGCTTCACCTTCGAGCCCTTGTAATCCTTCAGCATCGCACGCATGTGGCGGAACGTATCCCAGAAGAATTCGAGGGTGATCGCGATCATCAGGCGGCGGCGCATATTCGGCGTACCGCCGACGGCGCGATAGACGTCGAAGGCGACGGCCTTATGCTCGCTTTCCTCAATGGCGTGCCAGCGCCAGAGGGCGGCAAGGTGCGGCTCCGCGCCCTCCATCATTTCGGGCCGGCGCAGCAGCGCGTCGGCGAGGATCGCGGTCCAGTGCTCATAGGCGACCGTCGCGCCGAGATGTACGATCGGCGGCATATGCTTCTGCGCCCAGGCGATGCGCCGACGGATCGGCGCTTCGAGCTTGTCCAGCGAATAGCCGCGGCTGGAGCAAAGGGCCTCGTTGTATTTCTGGTGCTCGCGGCGGTGAATCGACTCTTGCGCGGTGAAGCCGCGGATCTCGGCCATCAGCTCGGGGTCGGTGATCTGGTCGCGATAGTGCTTCACGCTGTCGATGAACTGCTGCTCGCCGACCGGAAACATGATCGAGAGCGCGTTGTAGTAAGCGGTGATGAAAGGGTCGCCGCTATGCCAGTCGGTGGCGAGCGCCGCCTCGACGTTGAAGTTCAGGTTGCGCGGCTCAATCGAGACGTCGGCCGGCGTGTGAGACATCCTGGGCGAGTTTGCGGTCGAGGCGGTCATGGGGCCATCTCCATCGGGCTCAATTATCTGTCCGGGCACGATTTCCGTCGGGGAAATCTGCGCTCACGTCATAGTGACATGAATGTAAGGAGCTTTCCCCGGCTTTCGAGGGGTTATTTTGGCTAATCGGGGGGTCCGATGTGGCCAAA
>NZ_DATKFR010000024.1:0-3643 GCF_035511255.1 Parvibaculum sp. | reverse complement strand
CGCGACGCCGGCGAGACACTAAGATCTGGACATCTCGGGACGTGCGTCGATGTCGATGCGCAGGCGGCCTTCATCCATCCGCAAGCGCAGACCACGATGGCGAACGAGATAATGGATGGCGACGATGGCCGCGAGCAGGCCGGAGGCGGCGCCGACGCCGAGCGCCCAGCGCGGGCCGAAACGATCGGCGACCCAGCCGACGATCGGTGCGCCGATGGGCGTGCCTCCCACCGCAATCGCAAAGAACATCGCCATCACGCGGCCCCGCAAGGCGGGGTCGGTCGAGAGCTGGATCGTGCTGTTCGCGGTGGTGGTGAAGGTCTGCGCGGACAGGCCGACGGAGATGAGGGCAAGGCCGAAAAGCGCATAATTCGGCATCACGGCGGCGAGCCCCAGCCCGCCGCCGAAGATCGCGGCGCCGGCGATGAGAAAGGTCATGCGCGGGCGTTCGCGCCTCGCGGAGAGAAACGCGCCCGCGACCGATCCGATCGCCATCATCGAGGAGAGAAGCCCGTATTGGCGCGCGCCTGCGTGAAAAACCCGGACCGACATGGTCGAGATGAAGATCGGGAAATTCGCGCCGAAGGTGCCGACCAGAAAAAGCATCAGCAGGATCGACTTCAGATCGGGCCGTTTCCAGACATAGCGCAGGCCTTCGACGAAGCTGCCGCCCGCGCGGCGCGTCTTCGCCGTACGGCGAAGCTCGCCGACACGCATCAGACCGAGCGAACAGAGCACCGCGCCGAAGGAGGCGGCGTTGACGAGAAAAACCCATCCCGTGCCGATGGCGGCGATGAGAAGGCCCGCCGCCGCCGGGCCGATCAGCCGGGCGGCGCTGAAGGAGGTGGAGTTCAGCCCCACGGCGTTGGAGAGATCGTCCTCGCCGACGAGTTCCGAGACGAAAGTCTGGCGCGCCGGCCCGTCGAAAGCCGCCGCCATGCCGAACAGGAAGGCGAAGACATAGACCTCCCAGAGCCGCACGAGGCCGGTCACGGTGAGGAGCCCCAGGCAAAGGGAGAGCGTCCCCATCGCGCCTTGCGTCGCGATCAGCAGCTTTCGCCGGTCGAAGCGATCCGCCGCATAGCCGGTCAGCGGCAGGAAGAGAAACATGGGCCCGAACTGGAGCGCCATGACGATGCCGACGGCGATCGCGTTGTTATGCGTGAGCTCCGTCAGCACCAGCCAGTCCTGGCCGGTGCGCTGCATCCATGTGCCGACATTGGAGACGATCGCCCCGCCCGCCCAGACGCGATAGTTGTAGGTCTTCAGCGAGCGGAAGGCGCCCGTCATCGGACTGCTCGCTTTCCGGGGGCCCGCCGTCGCGCCACGATCAGGCGCGGCTCCCGTCGAGAAGCGCGACGATCTCCGCCGTGGTGCCGGTTTCGCCGAGACGCGGGAAAATGCGCGTGACGCTGTTCAGATGCGCATCGGGGTTCATATCGGTCATGGCGTCGGTCGCCAGCGTGACGTTGAAGCCGAGTTCATACGCCTGACGCGCGGTCGATTCGACACCGATGCTGGTCGAGACGCCGCCGATCACGACCTGCGTGACGCCCGACGATTTCAGATGATCTTCGAGGCCGGTGTTCACGAAGGCGCCCCAGCTGTGCTTCGTCACGGTGTGATCCTGCGGCTGGCGGTTCAGCTCGGGCGCGAGATCGGTCCAGTCGGCGGGAAGATTTCCGAGGCTGCGGGACTGCTCCGCGCGGCCCGGCGCGCCGCCCGCGACATTGACCAGCACGACCGGCAGACCGTGGTTGCGGAAGGCGTCGGCAAGGATCGCGGCTTGCTTCACCACCTCGCCGACACCGGCGACCGGCAGGGAGACGATGCCCTTTTGCAGATCGACGAGGATCAGGGCGGTTTTCGGGTCGAGCGCGGTCACGGTCATGACGATCTTCCTCGGATGTTGCGAGCGATGTGGAAATCCGGAGGCGCGCGATGCCTCAGCTGCCGACCAGCCGCTTCAGCAGGGCGACGGCGGCTTCGAGGCCGGGCAGTTCGGCGGGCGCGAAATTCGACTGGATGGCGTGGAAGAGCCAATCCTCCCGCGCGGCACGGCCGGCGGCCATCATCTCGCGGCAGGCCGGCGTCAGGGACAGGATGGTCTGGCGCCCGTCGGAGGGGTCCGGCGCACCGCTGACGAGGCCCGCCTCTTCCAGCACGGCGACGGTCGCGCCCATGGATTGGGGGCGCACGCCCTCGGCGCGAGCAAGCGCCGTCACCGTCGCCGGGCCTTCGCGCTCCAGACGCAGCAGCACCAGCTTCTGCGACCAGGTGTAATCGCCCGGATTCGACTGTTCGCGCAGCTTCCGGCGCAATTGCCCGATCAGCACACGCAGCTCGACGGCCAAAGCTGCCGCGCGCTCGGCCTCGGAATCGCTCATCTGTTCGTTCATGGCGCGACTATAGCAAGTATGAAGCCAAACTGCAAAGGTTACCTTCATATATAGTCATGCAATATCCAGACGTCCAGGCCTCTTCGGAAGGAGTGGGTCGGCCGCTCAGGCGCCCAGCAGCGCCTCGATCTCTTTCACGAGGCTCTCGTCGAGCGGACTTATCCGGCTCGCATAGACGTTGACGAGTTCACCATCGGGACCGATCAGATATTTGTGGAAGTTCCAGCGCGGCGCGGCGTCCTCGCCGGCGATCTCGACGATCCATTTGTAGAAGGGATGCGCCGCCTCGCCGAGGACCGCCTCCTTCGCGGTCAGTGGGAAATCGACGTCGTAATTCACTTCGCAGAATTCGAGGATTTCGGCTTCGGTGCCGGGTTCCTGCGCGCCGAAATCGTTGGACGGCACGCCGATGACGACGAGACCGCGCGTGCGGTATCGCTCCCACAAGCCTTGCAGCTCACGGTACTGGGGCGTCAGGCCGCAACGGCTCGCGGTGTTGACCACCAGCACGGCGCGGCCCTCGAATTGCGACAGCGCCAGCGCCTCGCCCCTGATGGTGCGGAATTCGAAAAGATGTGCGCTCATGCGTTCCTCCACCGTTGACCGGCAAAGCCTAGCCCGTTTGAAGAAAGCCTGGCATCGGGAATTTCATTCTTCACCGGCGAGTTCGCGCCGCTAAGATGCTCCCGACACGGGAGAGTACATATGTGCGACACGATGGTGGCCGGACCGACAGCGACGAAGTCCGGCGCATTGCTTTTTGCCAAGAATTCCGACCGCGAGGCCAATGAGGCGCAATATCTCGTCCATGTGCCGCGGGCGAAACATGGCAAGGGCGCAACGCTTCGCTGCACCTATATCGACATCCCGCAAGCCGAAGAGACAAATGCCGTCCTGCTCTCGAAGCCCTTCTGGATGTGGGGCGCGGAGATGGGCGCCAATGAACACGGGCTCACGATCGGCAACGAGGCGGTCTTTGCCAAGATCGCGCCGCAGAAGGACGAAGCGCTTCTCGGCATGGACCTGCTCAGGCTCGGCCTTGAACGCGCGAAGACGGCCGACGAGGCGCTCGACATCATCACGACGCTGCTCGCCGCACATGGTCAGGGCGGCAATTGCGCCCATCTCGGCCGCTTCGAATATCACAACTCCTTCCTGATCGCGGATGCGGGCGGCACGGCCTATGTGCTCGAAACGGTCGGCCGCGAATGGGTGGCCGAGCGCGTCGATGCGATGCGTTCGAT
>NZ_DATKFR010000023.1:0-2562 GCF_035511255.1 Parvibaculum sp. | reverse complement strand
CGTCGGCCTTGGAGGCGGGTTGTCTGGCTGCGTGGCCTATCCCGACGGTCCGGACACCTATTCTTATGCGCCGGCCTATGGCTACTATCCGGGTCCGAATTATTACTACGGGCCGGCTTATGTGAGCGGCTCCTTCTATTCATACAACACACCGCATCGCTACTGGCGCGGCCGGCCTTATTATCGCGGTCCCTGGCACGGCGGTCCGCATGACTTCAGCGGCCATCATGGCCATGGTGGCTCGCGGGATCATCATGGCAGCCATGACGGCGGCCGCGGCCGTCACTGATCGGGCGCCATCGAGACTAGAAACCTTCCGCCGTGTCGTTCGTTTTAGATCTGGACACGGAGGAAGGGAGTTTACGATGCGCAGAAATGTCAGCCTGATTGTTCTCGCCGGCTTCGGTGCCGCTGCCTTGGCCGGTTGCGCCGCGCCCAGACAATATCCCGACCGCTATTATCAGGCGCCGCCGGACCGCGCCTCCTACGAGGCGCCCTATGACGCGCCGGCGGGATATACACCGCCCGCAACCACGCGGACGACGGAAACGACGACCTATTATGGCGCGCCGACCGGAACGACGTATCGGCAGGAGACCGTCACGACCTACGACGCGTACGGCAAGCCGGTCCGCTACATCAGGGAAGACCCGCATCACTACGGACGCGGGCCCAACTATCACAAGTACTGATTAGCGGAACGCGGGTTCGTCGAAGCTTCTGAGCTTGCGCGAATGAAGTTCCTCGACCCCGCGTTCGCGGATCAGCCTTATCGCCTCGATGCCGATCGAGAGATGTTGGCTGACGCGCTGGCGATAGAAGGCGTTGGCCATGCCGCGCAGCTTGATCTCCCCATGCATCGGCTTGTCGGAGACGCAGAGCAGCGTCCCGTAAGGCACGCGCAGGCGGAAGCCGTTGGCGGCGACCGTCGCGCTTTCCATGTCGATCGCGACCGCGCGCGACTGGTTGAAGCGCGTATAGAGTTCCTCGTAGCGAAGTTCCCAGTTGCGATTGTCGGTCGAGACGACGGTGCCGGTGCGCATGCGCGTCTTGAGATCGGGCGCGCTGAGGCCTGTGACGCGCTCGACGGCCTGTTGCAACGCGACCTGCACCTCGGCGATTGGCGGCACGGGGACGAAGAGCGGCAGATCCTGATCGAGCACCTTGTCGTCGCGCACATAGGCATGCGCCAGCACGTAGTCGCCGAGCTGCTGGGACCGGCGAAGTCCGCCGCAATGTCCGATCATAAGCCAGCAATGCGGGCGCAGCACCGCGAGATGATCGGTGATCGTCTTCGCATTCGAAGGGCCGACGCCGATATTGACGAGGGTGATGCCGAGCTTGTCGCCGCGCACCAGATGGTAGGCCGGCATCTGCGGCAATGAACGGTCGCCGAGGGTGCGGCCGTCCGGTGCCTCTCCACGCTCCTGCACGAACTCGCCCGGCTCGACGAAGCGGATGTAATCCTCGGTACCGCCGCCTTCCGCGACGAGACGACGCCCGAGCGCGGTGAACTCGTCGACATAGCGCTGGTAATTGGTGAAGAGCACGAAGCGCTGGAAATGCTGCGGGCTCGTGCCGGTGTAGTGATAGAGCCGTTGCAGCGCGAGATCGACGCGCTCGGCCGAGAAGAGCGCGAGCGGCAGGGCCTCGCCGTGGGCCGGCCGATGCGTGCCGTTGGCGACCGCGTCGTCGACCTGCGCGAGATCGGGAAGCGCGAAGACCGCGCCGAGTGCGCGGACATCCTCGGGGCCGATATCGGTTGTCGCTTCCTCGACGACGAAGGGGAGCGGGATAGGCCGCTGCGAGACCCCGACGCCGACCGGTACGCCGTGATAGTCGATCAGCCGCCCGATCTGGCTGCGGTAATAATCGCCGAAGAGGTCGGGCCGCGTCAGCGTCGTGCCGAAGCTTCCCGGATAGGCGAGCGTGCCCCAGGAAGGCCGGCTGTCATAGACGAGGTTCTGGGGCGCGACCGTGATCCCGAGATAGGGATAGCAGGCGGCGCGCGTCGGCCGTCCGGAGCGCTCGCCCTTCGCGAAGGCGATGAAGCGGCTGCGGACTTCGTCCGCCGAGCGTTCGTAGATCTCGCGGATGCGGGCGAGCGCCTGATCGGCGTCGGTGAAGGCCTCGAGATCGCGGGCGGGGTGGGAAAGGTTCATCATTGCTCAAGGCTAGGCGAGCGTCAGATGCCGGTCACCAGGAAATCGACGGCGGCGATGATCTCGTATCTTGTACCCTCGGCATTCGAAACGGGTGGCGCCGCGAGCGCCCGTCGCGGGATCGCAGCGAGTTGCTGCGTCAGCAGGACATGAGGAACGCCTTCCACCTTCAGGATCGGATTGAGGTGCGGGATCGCACCGCGAAATGTCGCCGCGGGAACGAGGGGCGCGACGACGCAGGTCGGGAGGTCGTCCAGCAGATCGACCTGCAGCTCGATCACATAGGGCATTGCGGCCCTGGTCCGAATGTCGGGATTTTGATGGAGGTCGAATTGCGCCATCAGAAGGATCGGAGGTCTTCGCCGAAAATGCCGTTCTCCTCGACGAATTCGCTATAGGC
>NZ_DATKFR010000022.1:0-3421 GCF_035511255.1 Parvibaculum sp. | reverse complement strand
GCGAAGGCGCTCAATCCATAATGACCTGTCATCCCGGCTTCATGCCGGGATCCAGGAGCGGCAAGCTCGGTGCAAGCGGCCCCTGGATCCCGGGACAAGCCCGGGATGACGGTTCTTGTTTGGAAGACGCGCGAATTCGATGACTAATGAGGACACCTCATCCAGAAAACGTCTCGATCAGTTGCTGATCGAGCGCGGGGTTTTCGCGTCGCGTGCCAAGGCGCGGGCGGCCGTCGAGGGCGGGCTCGTCCATGTCGACGGCAAGCTCGTCACCAAGGGCGCGCAACTGGTCGGCGCGCATGTTGCAATCGACGTCGATCCCTCGGCGTATCTCTATGTCTCGCGCGGCGCGCTGAAGCTCGAACATGCACTGAAGAGTTTTGCGATCGATCCCAAGGGGCTCGATTGCCTCGATATCGGCGCGTCGACGGGCGGCTTCACGCAGGTGTTGCTCGCGCATGGCGCGCGGCATGTGACGGCGGTCGATGTCGGGCATAGTCAACTGGCGGCGGAGCTTGCATCCGATGCGCGGGTCACGTCGCTTGAGAATCTGAATGCGAAGGATCTGACGGCGGAACATCTGCCGCATGGCGCCGATCTCATCGTCGCCGATGTGAGCTTCATCAGCCTGACCAAGGCGTTGCCGGCGGCGCTGGCTCTCGCGGCGACGGGTGCGACGCTCGTCGCGCTCATCAAGCCGCAATTCGAGGTCGGCAAGGGCAAGGTCGGCAAGGGCGGTATCGTGCGGGACACGGCGCTTCACGCCGAAGCCTGCGAGACGGTGACGGCATGGCTTGCCGCGACGCCCGGCTGGCGCGTCCTCGGCGTGACCGACAGCCCCATCGAAGGCGGCGACGGCAACAGGGAATTCCTGGTTGCCGCAAAAAAGGAAAAAGAGTGACCGACCTATCGGTAAGAGAACTTGAAGTGACCATCTCCTCGCTCGGGCATCTGGGCGACGGCGTCGCCGAAACGCCATCGGGAGAAGTCTTTGTGCCTTTCGTGCTGCCGGGCGAGCGCGTGCGCATTCGCGAGAGCGGCGAGGGGCGGGCGGAGCTTCTCGGCATCGTCACGCCGTCCGCATCGCGGGTGAAGGCGCCTTGTCCGCATTTCCGGCAATGCGGCGGCTGCGCGCTGCAACATGTCGAAGCGTCGAGCTATGCGGCGTGGAAACGGGCGCAGGTTGCGGCGGCGCTGGGTTCGCGCGGTATCGAGGCCGAGGTCGAGCCGCTCGTCGCGGCGCAATTCCGCAGCCGGCGGCGCGCGACATTCGCGGCGACGCGGACGAAGAAGGGCGTGACGCTCGGCTATTACGGGCGCGCGAGCCATACCATCGTCGCGATCCGCGAATGTCCTCTGGTCGTGCCGGAGATTGAGCGGGCGCTCGAAGGGCTCGCGCATCTCGTCGAGCCGGGCCTGTCGCGCAAGGGCCATGCCTCCGTCGCAGTGACGTCGACCGAAACCGGCCTCGATGTCGGTGTGAGCGACGCGAAGGAGATGGATGGGCCGCTGCGGGCCGAGCTCGCGAAACGCGCGGCCGGTATCGATCTCGCGCGGCTCACATGGAACGGCGACATGATCTCCGAACGGCGTATTCCGGTCGTGACGCTTTCCGGCCTCAAGGTCGCGCCGCCGCCGGGCAGTTTCCTGCAGGCGACGGCGGATGGCGAGGCGGCGCTGGTGCGGCTCGTGCTTGAAGCCGTCGGCGAGGCAAAGCGCGTCGCCGATCTCTTCGCCGGCTGCGGCACCTTCACGGCGGCGCTGGCGAAGACGGCCTCGGTCCTCGCCGTCGAAAGCGAGAAGGCGCAGACGGCGGCGCTCGACCGGGCGTTGCGCGAGCAGGGACCGGCGCTCGGGCTGAAGCCGGTCGAACTGCTGATCCGCGATCTCTTCCGCCGGCCGATCCTGCCCTCGGAGTTGCTGAAGATTGAAGCCGTGGTTTTCGATCCACCGCGGGCGGGCGCCGCCGCGCAGGTCGAGCAACTGGCGAAATCGGAGGTTCCAACCATCATCGGCGTGTCATGCAATCCGGCCACCTTTGCGCGGGATGCGAGGACACTGATCGATGGCGGTTATGAACTCATCCGCGTTACCCCTGTGGACCAATTCCTCTGGTCGCCGCATATTGAACTGGTCGGCGTCTTCAGGAGGAGATGACGGGATGGCAGGCCCCTTGTCGCGCATAGGCTATGGCGTCCAGCAGGGCGCGCGGGTCGCGTGGTATGTCGGGCATTATCTCGCGATCCATCGCATGCGCGGGCCGCTGGTGCCGCCGGGGGAGAAGCCTGTCTCGGTCAAGGGTAAGGTGCCGGGTTGGCAGGGTCTCGTCGCGGGGATGCGCGCGCTTTTCGAGCAGGACTGGAAGAATATCGAGGCGGGGCTTTACCGCGCGCCGGAGGGATTGCTCGCGCCGTCGGAAGCCATCGCGACGAGCCTTCGTTTCTTTCGCGATGCGCGCAAGGTCGATGAGCGACGCCTGTCGCGAAAGCACTCAGAGGTTCTGACGCCGGAGCTGCGCGAGAAATATCCGCGCTATTACCTCCAGAATTTTCACTATCAGACGGGCGGCTGGTTCTCGGAAGAATCCGCCAAGCTCTACGACACGCAGGTCGAGGTGCTGTTCAGCGGCACGGCGGATGCGATGCGCCGTCAGGCGCTGGTGCCGCTGGCGCAAGCCTTTGCGGGGCGCGACCAGCGCGGCCTGCATCTCCTCGACGTCGCTTGCGGCACAGGCCGCTTTCTCGAAGATGTGACGGAGAATTATCCGCGTCTCAACGTCACCGGGCTCGATCTCTCGCCCGCCTATGTCGGCGAGGCGCGGATACGGCTCGCAAAGCGCCGCGCGGCGACGCTCGTCGAAGCGAATGCGGAGACGATGCCGATTGCCGACGCCTCGCAGGATGCCGTCACCTGCATCTATCTCTTCCACGAGCTGCCGCCCAAGGTGCGCAGGATCGTCGCGGCCGAGATCGCGCGAGTGCTGAAGCCGGGCGGCGTCGCGATCATCGTCGATGCGCTGCAGACAGGCGACCGCCCGGACTATGACGGACTTCTGGAGTTCTTCCCCGTCGGTTTTCACGAGCCTTATTTCGGCTCTTATCTCGCCGAGGATTTCGCGGCGCTCTTTGCCCGAGAAGGGCTCGTCTTCGACGGCGCCGTGCCGGCCTTTCTCTCGAAGGTCATGACGTTCCGGAAAGAGGAAACCCGATGACCAGCCTTGTCGCGCGCTATGTCGTCTTCGCCCTTTGCGTGGCGATCACGCTTCTGACGTTGCCCTTCCTCGGCATGGTGCACTGGCTCTGGATCGTGACGCTTGTCGCGGGCTTTCTGTCGATTGTGGGTGTCTACGATCTCCTGCAGACGCATCATGCGGTGCGGCGCAACTATCCGGTCATCGGGAACATCCGTTATCTCGTCGAGG
>NZ_DATKFR010000021.1:0-1977 GCF_035511255.1 Parvibaculum sp. | reverse complement strand
CAGACGTCGAGCGTCGCCTCCCAGATTTCCTCCGCGTCGTGCTCGACCCAGCCATCCTGCGGATAGATCTGGCGCAGTTCCTTCTGGCGGACGCGCATGGGCGCGCCGGATTCGTCGAAGAGCAGCGCCCGTGTGCTCGTCGTCCCCTGATCGATCGACAGAATGTAATGGGCGCCCTTCGGCATTCTCGTTCTCCCCGTTGAAGCGGAGGGAGGCTAGCGCGTGCGGGCCGTCTTTGAAACCGCCCTCCGATTTGGAAAACGGATCTTTTCCAAATGTATCGCGACGCGCTAGGCTCCCCCTCCGGGACAGGGAGGACCACATGCTGAGCCTGCAGGAAATTTCGGATCGCCTCGAGATCCAGCAACTGATCGTCGACTATGCCAACGCCCTCGACGCGCATGATTTCAACGCGCTGGACGACATCTTCATGCCCGATGCCTTCATCGACTACACCGAACTTGGCGGCATCAAGGGCAATTATCCGGAGGTGAAGGCCTGGCTGGAGCCGACGCTCGGTTTCTTCAAGCACTACACCCATCTCGTCGGCAATATGGGGATAAAGGTATCGGGCGACACCGCCACGGGCCGGGTCGCCTGCTTCAACCCGATGCGCATGGATCTACCCGACGAGACCAGCCACGTGATGTTCTTCGGCCTCTGGTACCACGACAAATATGTGCGGACACCGGCCGGTTGGCGCATCGCCGAGCGCGTCGAGGAGAAGTGCTTCGACCATAACATGCCGGTCTACAAGGGGGATTGAGCGCGTCTCCAAGATTGTCATCCCGGCCTTGTGCCGGGAACCAGGGGTGTCGAATGCCGAGCCAGCGGCCCCTGGGCCCCAGCACAAGCCCGGGGTGACACGGTTTGTTGATCGGATGAAATCATCCCCACGGCCGGTGGGGGCGAAATTCGGCCCATCAGATGCTATCTATAGACCATGAGTTTCGAGCCCCGCGCACTCACCCCGGCCAGCGAAGCCGCCCCGATGATCGACCCCTTCGGACGGGCGGTCACCTATCTGCGCGTCTCGGTGACGGACCGCTGCGATTTCCGCTGCACCTATTGCATGTCGGAGCACATGAATTTCCTGCCGAAGCGCGAGCTTCTGACGCTTGAGGAGCTCGACCGGGTCTGCTCCGCCTTCATCGCGAAGGGCGTCAGGAAGCTGCGGCTGACTGGCGGCGAGCCCCTCGTCCGCCGCGATCTGATGACGCTGATCCGCTCGCTCGGCCGCCATCTCGATACCGGCGCGCTGGAAGAACTGACGCTGACGACCAATGGCAGCCAGCTTGCGCGTTACGCCGCCGAACTCGCCGACGCCGGCATCCGTCGCATCAATGTCTCGCTCGACACGCTCGATCCCGCGCGTTTTGCGAGGATCACCCGCTGGGGACGTCTCTCTCAGGTGCTCGAAGGCATCGATGCGGCGCACGCTGCGGGGCTCAAGGTCAAGATCAATACCGTCGCGCTCAAGGACGAGAACGCCGGTGAAATCCCTTCGCTCATCGAATGGGCGCATGGCGAAGGTCATGACATCACGCTGATCGAGACGATGCCGATGGGCGAGATCGACGAAGACCGCACCGATCAATATCTGCCGCTGTCGCGAGTGCGCGCCGACCTCGAAAGCCGCTGGACGCTTGAAGACCTGCCCGAGCGGACGGGCGGCCCTGCGCGCTATGTGCGCATCGAGGAGACCGGCGGCAAGCTCGGCTTCATCACGCCGCTCAGCCATAATTTCTGCGAGAGCTGCAACCGCGTCCGCCTCACCTGCACGGGAACGCTTTTCATGTGTCTCGGTCAGGATGATGCCGCCGACTTGCGGGCGCCGCTTCGTGCGAGCACCGAGGATACGCTCCTGAACGATGCGATCGACGAGGCCATTGGCCGCAAACCGAAGGGCCACGACTTCATCATCGACCGCGACCACAAGACGCCCGCCGTGCGGCGGCATATGTCGATGACGGGCGG
>NZ_DATKFR010000020.1:0-1619 GCF_035511255.1 Parvibaculum sp. | reverse complement strand
TCACGCTGGACGCTGCTGGCTTTCGCATTTCCGGCCGCGCCGATTTCGGCGATGGGGCTTCCCCTCGTCGTTCATCTGCCGCCCTTTTATGCAGGCACGCTCGGTCTCGGCCTGACAGTCGTCGGCTCCATCTTCATGCTGGCACGGTTCTGGGACGTAATCACCGATCCGGTGCTCGGCATCGTCTCGGACCGTTTCGAGACCAGGTGGGGCAGGCGGCGGCACTGGATCGTGCTTTCCGTGCCGATCATGCTGCTCTCGGTCTACATGGTCTTCATGCCGACCCCGCCGGTGAGCGCCACCTATCTCATCTTCTGGCTCTTCTTCCTCTATGTCGGCTGGACGCTGCTCACCATCTCGCACATTTCCTGGGGCGCGGAACTGACGCCGGACTATCATGAGCGCTCGCGCGTTCAAGGCGCGCGCGAACTCGTTCTCATTCTCGGCATGGTCTTTGTGCTCGCGCTCCCGGCGCTGATCGAACTCGGCCATCCCGGCAATCCGGCCGCCGCCCGCATGCATGCCATGGGCTGGTTCGTGCTGATCCTTTTGCCGATTTCCGTGGCGATCGCGGTTTGGAAGGTGCCGGAGCGGCCAGCGCCGCGTCCCGAACATGTCCCGTTCAAGCAGGCCGTCCGTGTCCTCATCGAGAACCAGCCCCTGCGCCTGGTGCTGCTCGCCGATCTCATTTCCGGCGTCTCCGGCGGCGTGGTGGCGAGCCTCTTTCTCTTTCTCGCGGAGGACGTCCTGAAGCTCGGGAAACTCTCGAGCATGCTGCTGCTCTGCTATTTCATTTCGGGCGTGATGTTCATCCCGGCCGTGCTTTGGATCAGCCGCCGTTTCGGCAAGCACAGGACGGCCGCGGCTTCCGCTCTCTTCAACGCGGTCACGATCCCGCTCATCCTGATCGTGCCGGCGGGCAACGTACCGCTCGCGCTGGCCGGCTTCGTACTTTTCGGCGTCAACATGGCGGCGGGCCCCTTCCTTTTTCGCGCGATCATGGCGGATGTCGCGGACCACGACTCCGTGCAAACCAAACAGACGAGGACCGGTCTCTTCTTTTCGCTGCTGACCTCGACCAACAAGGTCGGTGCGGCGATCGCGATCGGACTTTCCTATACCATGCTCGACGTCATCGGCTTCGTGCCTGGCGGCGAAAACACCGAGGCGGCGCTTGACGGTTTGAGGCTGGTTTTCGCGATCCCCGCCGCCGTCATCAGTGTGCTGGTGGCCGTCATTCTCTGGCGCTTCCCGCTCGACGAGGCGCGCCAACAGGCCAATCGCGAAATCCTCGACCGGCGCATACTCGACGCCGCCGCGGCAGGCATCGAGACGCGCACGCTTGCGCCCGGCGACGCCCAATCCTCGGGCGCTCCGGCCGACTGAGCATCCGAAAACACCGACCAGAATTTAGTATCGAGGAGCGCCGCCGATCATGGCTGCAGTAAAAACATCCGCCCTTCGTCTGATCGCCTTCGCCGGCCCGTCCATCCCCATCGCCGCTCTGGTCGTGCCGCTCGCCGTGCATCTGCCTGCCTATTATGCCGGACCGATGGGGCTCGGCCTCGGCACGGTCGGCACCATCTTCATGCTGGCGCGTTTCTGGGACGTTTTCGTCG
>NZ_DATKFR010000019.1:0-4437 GCF_035511255.1 Parvibaculum sp. | reverse complement strand
GCCCGCGCCGCCGAAACAGGTCAGCGCGTGAGCGGTCACGTCATGACCCCGCTGCACGGAAATCTTCTTGATCGCCTGCGCCATGTTCTCGACGGCAATGCGGATGAAGCCATCTGCGGCCTCTTCCGGCGCCTTGCCGATTGCCCGCGCGGCCTCGTCGAACCGCGCCCGCACGGTGTCGGCATCGAGCGCCTCGTCGGCATGCGGCCCGAAGACGCGCGGGAAGAAATCCGGGATCAGCTTGCCGACCATCACATTCGCGTCCGTCACGGTCAGCGGCCCGCCTCGCCGGTAGGAGGCCGGCCCCGGATCGGCGCCGGCGGAATCCGGCCCGACGCGCAACCGTCCGCCATCCCAGTGCAAGACCGATCCGCCGCCCGCCGCGACCGTGTGAATCTGCATCATCGGCGCACGCATACGCACGCCCGCAACCTCCGTCTCGAAGCTCCGTTCCAGTTCGCCGTCATAGTGGCAGACATCGGTCGACGTGCCGCCCATGTCGAAGCCGATGATACGGGAGAACCCGGCGATCCGGCTCGTCTCGACCGCGCCGACCACGCCGCCGGCGGGCCCGGACAGGATCGCGTCCTTGCCCTCGAAGAGCTGCGCATCGGTGAGCCCGCCCGACGAGCGCATGAAGAAAAGTCGCGTGCCGCCGCCGAGCGCCGTCGAGACACGGTCGACGTAGCGCCTCAGGATCGGCGACAGATAGGCGTCGACGACCGTCGTATCGCCGCGCGACACAAATTTCATCAGCGGGCTTACATGGTGGCTTGCCGAAATCTGCGTGAAGCCGATTTCGCGCGCGATGTCGGCGGCGCGCTGCTCATGCGCCGGATAGCGATAACCATGCATGAAGCAGATCGCGACCGCATGGATGCCATCGGCGAAGGCGTCGGCCAGCGCGCGCCGCGTCGCTTCTTCGTCGAGCGGCCTCCGAATCTCGCCCTCGGCCGTCAGCCGCTCGTCGACCTCCGCCGAACGCTCGAACAGCATGTCCGGCTTCTCGATCCTGAGCCGGAAGAGGTGAGGGCGGTTCTGATAGCCGATCCGCAAGGCATCGCCGAAACCCCGCGTCGTGAGAAACAGCACCCGCTCGCCCTTGCGCTCGAGGAGCGCGTTGGTCGCAACCGTGGTTCCCATCTTGACCGCGCCGATACGTTGCGCGGGAAGCGCATCGCCCCGCGCTACGTCCAGAAATTCCCGGATGCCGTGGAGCGCCGCGTCTTCGTAGCGTTCCGGGTTTTCAGAGAGGAGTTTGCGCGCCAGCAGCTTTCCGTCCGGCGTGCGCGCGACGATATCGGTAAAGGTGCCGCCACGGTCGATCCAGAAGTCCCAGCGGTCGTTCATGGCAAAAATACGTCTTCAATGGCGGGCGGCACGGGCAGGGTCAGGTGTTCATTCTAGGACAAGGAACGCGCCTCGGTCTTGCACGTTTAATAAGACAGGACGTTGAAGAAGAGGAGGACATCATGACAAGGACTTCCGCTCCTGCGAGGTTGGCGAAATATGGACTGATCGGCCTCCTTGCGCTTTCGCCCTTGGGGCTGGGCGGTTGCGGTACGCTTGTGGGTGCCGGTGTCGGCGGCGTCGCGGGCAACCAGATTGGTTCCGGCAAGGGCAAAACGGCGGCAACGATCGGTGGCGCCGCCGTCGGCGCGGTGGCCGGCCACGCCATCACCGGGGATTGACGACGCGGTTAGAAAAAACCAGAACGGCCGGGACGCATGGATGTGTGCCGGCCGTTTTACATTTCATTTATTCAAAACCGTCTGCGGATTTGCCCGGTGCGGAAACGCGCGTTTCGTCCTAGACTAAAATCATGTCTATCTGGGGTAAAATCGCGGGTGCCGGTGTCGGATTGGCCGTTGGTGGGCCGCTCGGCGCGCTTCTGGGCGCAGTCGCCGGCCACTTCGTCATTGATCGCGCGCTCGACGACGACGAGGTCGTGTTCACGGTCGCGCTCATCGCTCTCTCTGCCAAAATGGCGATGGCGGATGGCAAGGTAACGAACGACGAAATCAGGGCTTTCGAGGACGTTCTCAGGGTTCCCCCGGGCGAACGTGCGAACGTCAACCGACTTTACCGGATCGCGCAGCAGGACGTCGCGGGATTCGAGGCCTATGCCGAGCAGGTCGCCCGCATCTATCGTGGCAAACCCGGCACCCTTGAGGACGTGCTCGACGCGCTGTTCCACATCGCCAAGGCCGACAAATACATCCACCCGGCCGAAATCGAATATCTCCGTACGGTGGCCGACATATTCGGCTTTTCCGAGGTCGAATTCGCGCGCATCCGGGCGAGCCATCTCGGCACCCCCCGCATGGACCCCTATCTGGTTCTCGGCATTACCCCTGAGATTTCCGACGAAGACCTCAAAAAGGCCTATCGGCGTCTCGTTCGCGAAAACCACCCGGACACGCTGATTGCCCGCGGTGTGCCCGAAGAGCTGGTCTCGATCGCCAGCGACAAGCTCGCCGCGATCAACGTCGCTTATGAAAAGATCGTGAAGGCGCGCGGGCTCCAGGAACGGGTCTAATTCCCCCCGATTTGTTGGATGCGACGCATATTTCATCGGAAAGTCGCCGCCCGGTCGGATGATGCTCTAGGCGCGGTCGGCCCGCTGGGGTAACAAGAACCGGCCTGTTCCCCCCGAGTTCGCCGAAATGACCCCCCAGCACCTCGCCTTCATGATGCTCATAAACCTCGTCTGGGGGTTTGCGCTCATCGCGTCGAAGGTGAGCCTCGGCCATTTCCCGCCAATGCTCTTCACGGCGCTGCGGTTCACGCTCATCGTGCTGGTGCTCTTCCCCTTCCTGCGGCTTCACGAAGGCCGCATGAAGCAGGTCCTCATCATCGGGCTTTGCGCGGGGCCCCTCGGCTTCGGTTTTTTCTTCGCCGGCGTCGCGCTGTCGAGCCCCTCGGTCGTCGCCATCGTCAGCCAGCTCGGCGTGCCCTTCGTCACCATCATGTCGGTCGTTTTCCTGAAGGAGCAGGTTCACTGGCGCCGCTGGACGGGCATCGCGCTTTCCTTCCTCGGCGTCATGGTCATCAGCTTCGACCCGACGGTGTTCCACTTCATCGGAGGCGTCCTCTGCGTCGTCGCGTCGGCGCTTATTGGTTCCGTCGGTCAGATCTTCCAGCGCCAGATCAGGCGGGTCGGCGTCTTCGAAATGCAGGCCTGGATCGCTGCGGTGGCGGCCCCCATGATGATCGCCGGTTCTCTCATCTTCGAGCAGGATCAGTGGCATGTGCTGACGAGCGCCAGCATGCTGCAATGGTCGGGCATCTTCTACACGGCCTTCGCCTCCAGCCTGATCGGCCATGCGGGCATCTATTACCTCCTGCAACGCTACGAGGTCTCGCAGACGGCGCCGCTCACCTTGCTTTCTCCCATTTTCACGGTCATGTTCGGGACGGTGCTGCTCGGCGACGTGCTGACGACGCGGATGATCGTCGGTGCGCTGATCGCGCTCTCCGGTGTGCTCATCATCTCCATCCGCGAGAAGCGGATCGTCGACACAGGCCCCTGAATGAGCCTTGCCATTCCCTTCCGTCCCTCGCCGAACTTCAACGAGCGGCCCGATACGGCGCGTATCGAAATCCTCGTCCTCCACTATACCGGCATGGCAAGCGCACAGGATGCGGTCGATCGTCTGTGCAGCCCGGACTCGAAGGTGTCGTCGCATTACGTAGTTGACGAGAAAGGCTACATTCTCCGTCTCGTCGAAGAGGAGAAACGTGCCTGGCACGCCGGCGTTTCGAGCTGGGCGGGCGAGCGCGACATCAACGGCCATTCCATCGGCATCGAGATCGCGAATGGCGGACATGATTTCGGCTGCCCGCCGTATCCGGACGTACAAATGCAGGCGGTGGAGGCGCTTTGCCTCGACATCATGTCGCGTCACCCGATGTTGCCGCGCAACGTCGTCGCCCATTCCGACATCGCGCCGGAACGCAAATCCGATCCCGGCGAATGGTTCGACTGGGCGCGGCTCGCCCGCGCCGGCATCGGTCTGTGGGTTGAGCCGTCGCCCATTCTCGAAGGTCCGGCATTGAAGCTCGGCGATCGCGGCGACACCGTGTCGGAACTGCAATATCGCCTCGGCAGCTACGGCTACGGGATCGAGGTGCTTGGCATTTACGATGCGAAGACGGAGACCGTGGTGCGCGCTTTTCAGCGCCATTTCCGTCCCGCGAAGGTGGATGGGGTGGCGGATCTTTCGACCGTCGCCACCCTTCACCGGTTGCTTGAGCTGATCTGATCCTTACGGAATCAGCAGCACGCGGCCGACCGCCTTGCGGCTCTCGATATATTCATGCGCCGCCGCCGCATCCTTCAACGAGAACTCCCGATCGATCACGACCTTGAGCTTTCCCGCCGCCGCATCGTCGATGTGGCGCTGGATGTTGGCATGGACGCGGTCGGTGAAAATC
>NZ_DATKFR010000018.1:0-19265 GCF_035511255.1 Parvibaculum sp. | reverse complement strand
CCGATCGGCAGGTTTTGCGCCGGCACGATCATCACCTTGTCGATGCGCGGTCCGTCCATGTCGACGATCTCGAAGCGATAGCCGCTCCAGCCGAAATAATCGCCCTCGCGCGGCAGACGCCCGAACCAGTTGAACATGACGCCGGCAAGCGTATTCACTTCCGCCTGCTCGTCGCCCGGCAGCTTCGTCAGGCTGAGGAGCCGCCGCACCTCGTCGACCGAGACGACGCCGTCGACGATGTAGGAGCCGTCCTCCCGCGTGACGACGGAAGGATTCGAATCCGCCGCGTGACTGGCGATATCGCCGATCATCGCAAAGAAGATTTCGGCCATGCTGATCGTGCCGACCACGTCGCCATATTCGTCGATGACGAAAGCCATGAACATGTTGTCGGACTGGAGGATGCTCAGCGCCTTCAGCACCGACGTCGTGCGCGGAATATAGAGCGGCGGCGACATTTTCCGCATCAGCTCTTCATTGCTGCGCGGCGTGAGATAGAGATCCTCGAGCCGGATCATGCCGAGCGGCTCGCCGCTCGCGCCGCGCCGGATCGGATAGCGCATCTTCTGTTCGGAACGGATCAGCGCGAGATTCTCCTCGACCGTGAAATCCGTATCGAGCCAGACCATCTGCACGCGCGGCGTCATGATCTCGGTGACGCGCGTGTCGCCGAGCCGGAAGACGCGGTTGACGATGTCGCGCTCGACACCTTCGATCGCGCCGGCGGCGGCGCCTTCCTCGACCAGATGCTTGATTTCTTCTTCCGTGACCTTCGGCACGGTCTGGCCGGTGATGCCGTAGAGCTTCAGCACCGCCTCCGTCGACCACGACAGAAGATCGACCGCCGGGCTCAAAACCCGCGCCAGCGCCGTCATCGGCCGGGCGATGGTCGCGGCGATCGCCTCCGGGTTCGCCAGTGCCAGGCGCTTGGGGACCAACTCGCCCAGAATGAGCGACAGATAAGTGATGACGACGACGACGAGCGCGAGGCTCATCGATTCGGCATAGGCGCCGATCCAGGGCAAGGGCGCGATCGCCTCCGCCAGCGGCTCCGACAGAGTCGCGCCGCCGAAGGCGCCGCTGAAGACACCGACCAGCGTGATGCCGATCTGCTGGGCCGAGAGGAACCGCCCGGGCTCGGCATGGAGGGCGAGCGCGGCCTCGTAGCCCGCCGTCGAGCCCTCCGTGCGCTTGCGCGCGCCGAGCAGCGCCTGCAGCCGCTGCCGCCGCGCGGACACGATCGCCATTTCCGCGAGCGAGAAATACCCGTTCAGCAGAATCATGACGAGCAGAATGACGATATTGGAAAACATCTTGTCCCCAGGGACCTCGGCCGAATTCCATTATATAGGCACCGGGGCGTTTCGCGCGAATATCCGTTAAACCCACGCTCGATATGTGGAATTGGTCAGCGTCAGGTGCCGGTGTGTGCTAGCTTTCCATGCTTTCCCAGCCTGGAGAGCCTCATGAGCGGTACAAGGAACGACCCGGCGAGCGGGGACATCGCGTCCTCCGCCGACATCGAATCAATTTCCGACAATCCCGTCCGTCCGGTCCGGGTCCGCATCGCGGAGGATTCCGACGTCCCCGCCCTTGTCCATCTATGGGACGCCTGCGGCCTGATCCGCCCCTGGAACGACGCGCCGACGGATATCGCCTTCGCCCGACGGGGGCCGAATTCGGCGGTGCTCGTCGCGGAAGGCAGCGACGGCATCGCCGCCGCCGTGTTGGTGGGGCATGACGGCCATCGCGGCGCGGTCTACTACGTCTCCGCCGATCCCGCCCGTCGAGGGGAAGGCCTCGGCCGCCTCATCATGGACGCCGCCGAAGCCTGGCTTATCGCGCGCGGTATCTGGAAGCTGAACCTCCTCGTCCGCAAATCGAACCTCGGCGTCATCGGCTTCTACAAATCCATCGGCTATGACGAGGACGAAACCGTCGCCCTGTCGAAGCGCCTGCAGCCGATGCCGCATGTCGATCCGGACGCACCGCATTGACACTCGGAATCACCCGTCCCGCGGATCGTCATGGGCTTCGGTTTCATCTGGAGGACGCGGCGCGTCACATCCTGGACACCATGCGCTTGATGGCGTTCGGCGCGATCCGCAAGAGTAGCGGGAGTTGCTTCGTCGCACCCGGCAGAGCCATCGGTCGACGGAGCGCCAGCGCCTTGAGAGTGACCGCCGCCACCTCGGAGGGCGGCATCTTTTTTCCCGTGAGGTTCGCATTCATCGGCGTATCAACCGTGGGCGGAAGCAGTTCGAGGACATGCGTTCCGCGGGGTGCGAGCTGCCGGCGCAGCCCTTCGGCAAAGCCGTGCAACCCCGCCTTCGCGGCGCCATAGGTCGGCGCCCGGGTCGGAGAAACCAGCGCAAAGCCCGAGGTCACAAACACGATGGCCGCCATCGTCGGCCAGCGATTCAGCGCCTCGCCCGTCAGTTGAATGGGCGCGATCAGATTGAGCGCGACTTCCTGCTCGATATCCCGCATGGCATCGGAACCGTTGGCGAAGTTTCGCTCGATGAAGGCGCCGGCATTATTCACCAGCACGTCGAGCCGGCCGAACCGTTCGGCGACGGCGTTCAGCATGGTGGTTCTCGCCTCGCCGCTGGTAACGTCGGCCTGAATGGCCAATGCTTGCGGATGCGCGCGGGAGAAGCGATCGAGCGCAATCTCCGACCGCCCGCAGACCGCGACATCCGAACCCTGATTGAGAAAAGCCTCGGCAAGAGCGAGCCCAATGCCCGATGTGCCGCCGGTGATGAGGACAACCTGTTTCATAGCGCCGCCCTATTTTTCGTTCGCGAAGGAAACGATTTGCTTCAGCTGCTTCTGCGTATTGCAATCGTCCGCATCTTGCGGCTTGTCGATGGACAGCAAGTCATTCACCCCCCACGGGATCGTTCCGGGGACCCGTTGTCAGCAAAGCCTCGACGCGATATCAACCATCAACCGGAGCGGTGTTCCAATTTATATGGAGCACTGCTCCGCTTATCAAGTAGAATGTCGGGATAAATGGCGGGCGCGAATTCAAAGGACCAATCTGCAAAGGCTCGTCGGCCCGAGGCTGCGGCCGATACGGTCGAGACGCGGCCATTGCGCGCCGACGCAAAACGCAACATCGACACCCTGATGAAGGCCGCGAGGGAGGTCTTCGCAAGTTCGGGCGTCGATGCGCCCGTGCGCGAGATCGCCGACCGGGCCGGCGTCGGCATGGGCACGCTTTACCGCCATTTCCCCCAACGCGCCGACCTGATCACCGCCGTTCTGCACAGCGAAATGGACGCCTGCTCGGAGGCCGCCGCGCCCCTCGCGGCCGAGCACCCTCCCTTCGAAGCGCTGGCGGCCTGGATGCAGCGCTATGCGGACCTCATCGGAACCAAGCGCGGCCTCGCCAAGGCGCTGAATTCGGGAGACCCGGTATTCGAAGGTCTGCTTACGCGTTTCGAGGAGCGTCTTCGCCCCGCCGCCCGACCGCTTTTTGCTTCCGCAATCGCCGCCGGTGAGATCGCTGCGGACACCGATGCCGACGAAATCCTGTGTGCGGTCTCCAGCCTGTGTATGTCTGCTTACGACGCGAAGCCCGGACATGCCCAGCGCATGGTCGCTCTTTTCATCGACGGATTACGCAAGCTCCGCTAGGGCCGCGCCTCCTCATCGAGTGGCCGAGCGCGTTACCAAACGGAAAAGGCCCTTCCTGATTGTTCCTGTACGGACTTTATGCACGGCGACCTCAGAACAAGTCCGCTTGCCGATCGTCCATCGGCTTCTGTTTTCTGGGGGCAGCGGCGGTGCGCGCCTCGACGACCGGCAGGCGCACATGCGTCTCGGCCACGAGCCCCGGGTGATCATTCGCAACGCGGTTGACGGCGTCGCTCACCGGCACGGCTTCGAGAAGATCGTCGGGCGCGGGTTTCATCAACGCCGCCAGTTCCTTTGCCGTCGCCGCCGGATCGAGCCAGCGGTCCCAGTCCGCCTCGTCGAGGATGACCGGCATGCGATGGTGAATGTCGCGAAGCGTCGCGTTCGCTTCCGTGGTCACCACGGCGCAACTCTCGATCTCGCTGCCGTTGGGCGACATCCAGTTGTCCCAGATCGCCGCCATCGCGAAGGGCTTTCCATCGCGGCGCCTGATGTAATAGGGCTGCTTCGGACCCTTCGGCATCGCCTTCCATTCGTAGAAGCCATCCGCCGGCATCAGGCAGCGGCGATGCCGGAACGCGCCGCGAAAGGAAGGCTTCTCGGCGATCGTCTCGGCGCGCGCATTGATGAGAAGCGATTGCGGCTCCTCCTTGACCCAGGAGGGCACGAGCCCCCAACGCACCAGCGCGAAATGCCGCTTCCCGCTCTCGAGCCGGATGATCGGCACGGGCTGCGTCGGCGCGACATTGTAGCGCGCCGGGAAATTCGGCTGCTCCACAAAGGCAAAGAGCTCCCGCATGGCTTGCGGGGGCGTGGTGATGGCATAGCGTCCGCACATAGGCGGAGCTTAGTGGGCGAGGCGCGATTCGTATCCCTTCCCGCCCCTCGCGACAGGCGGATTGTTATGTTGTATCATCGCCGGCATGACAGACCGCCATATCGACGTCCACAAGGCGCATGACCACGAGGCCTGCATCGACACGGCGCTGGCGCGGGCCCGGGCGCTGTGCGACGACCGCGACGTGCAGCTCACGCCCATCCGCGAAAAGGTGCTGGCCATCGTCTGGAAATCTCACAAGCCGGTCGGCGCCTATCAGGTCCTCGACGAACTTTCGCGCAGCCACAAGGCGGCGCGCCCGCCGACCGTCTATCGAGCCCTCGATTTCCTGATCGCCGAGGGGCTCATCCACAAGATCGAATCCCTCAACGCCTATCTCGGCTGCGGCGAGGCCGGCGTCGCGCATACGAGCCAGTTCCTGATCTGCCGCGTCTGCGGCACGGCCGAGGAAATCGTCGATCCGAAGCTCGACCAGGCGCTCGATGCGGCGGCCAAACGCGCCCGCTTCACCGTCGAACGCAAAGTGGTCGAGATTGCCGGTCTTTGCGGCCGCTGCGCGGGCTGACGCAGGCCCCGCCTTCGGCTAGGATCGCTCGTCATTTTACTCGTCCCTTGCTCCGATCCCGTCAGGATCCCTTATGACCATGCGCCTCGCGGCCGTCGCCGCCCTGCTCTTCGCCTCCTCCCTCCCGATCGCTGCCCTTGCCGATCCTCACGCGGTCGGAACGCGCTCCGGACCCTTCGTCGCCACCGAGCGTTCGCTCACCGATCTCGCAAAGGACGGCTACGAAATTCGCGGCAATCTCGGCACGGCGCTCGTGCTGCAGAAGGGGGCGTCGATCTTCTCCTGCATGATTCCGCCGGACCCCGAGCATCTGAGCTACCGGCCATATTTCGTCTGCTCGGAACTGCGGGAGGACCCGCGCGAGGGGACGCCCGCCCCTGCGAAAAAGGGCCTCGCGCCCGGAAGTCGTTGAGCGCGAGCGGCTCCGAGGGCATAAACGCCCTATAAGAAATTCAAATCAGGGAGAGACCCATGGCTTACAAACCCTTCGATCTCACGGGCAAGGTCGCGCTCGTCACCGGCGGCAATGGCGGCATCGGCCTCGGCATGGCCGACGCCATTGCCCAGGCCGGCGGCGCCGTTGCCATCTGGGGCACCAATGACGAGAAGACCGCCAAGGCCGCCGAAAAGCTGAAGGCGCATGGCGGCAAGGTCTATACGCGGAAAGTGAACGTCGCCAACGAGCAGGAAGTGATCGACGGCATCGACGCCACCGTCGCCGAACTCGGCCGCATCGACAGCGTCTTCGCCAATGCCGGCGTCGGTTTCGGCGCGCCCTCCTTCGTCGGCATGACGACGGAAATCTACAGGAAGACGCTCGCCGTCAATCTCGACGGCGTCTTCTGGACGCTGCGCGAAGCTTCGCGCCACATGGTCGAGCGCGCGAAGACGGGGGACACGGGCGGCTCGCTCGTCGGCGTCGCGAGCCTCGCGGCGATCGAGGGTGCCGCCCGCAATCAGGCCTATGCGGCGACCAAGGGCGCGGTCATTTCGATGATCAAATCCTGCGCCGTCGAATTCGCCCGCTACGGCGTTCGCGCCAACGCGATCCTGCCGGGCTGGATCGCCACCGACATGACGGCCGGCGCGCAGGCGAACAAGGCCTTCGCCGAAAAAGTGATCCCGCGCGTCCCCGCCCGCCGCTGGGGCGAGCCGGAGGATTTCGGCGGCGTCGCGGTCTATCTCACCTCGAACGCCTCCTCCTATCATTCGGGCGATACCTTCGTCATCGACGGCGCTTACTCCATTTTCTGACGGACCGGATATGACCGACACGGATCATGAGGGCGAAGCAGGCGGGACGGACAGCGTCGACCGCCGGCTCATCCTCATGGCCCGCACCGTCGTCGTGCTCTTTCGCGAATTCGAGACCATCGCCCGCGAACTCGACATCACCATTCCGCAATATCGCTTTCTGCTGTTCCTGAAGCGCGGACCGAAACGCGCCGGCGAACTCGCGGTCGAGGCCGCGATCCGGAAGCCCACCGCCTCCGGCCTCATCGCCGACATGGAAAAGCGCGGCCTCATCACCCGCGCGCCCGACAAGGACGACGGACGCAGCGTCAAACTGAAGCTGACGCAAAAGGGCTTGCGCAAGCACCGCGAATTCGAACTGGCCCTCGCCCGCTACCTCCCGTCCCTGCTCGACAAGGGCGACAGCGACCGCATGCTCGAGGCCTTCACCGAGCTCGCCTATATCATCGACGCGCGGCGTGGCGACGCGCCGGCCGACGCCGTCATGCAATTCGCCGAAGACGCGGACGACTGACGTCCGCGAAACCAGGCGAAACGGCCTTCCTCTCCTTCCACCGCAAGAGGTCACAAACCCGGCGCGGGCATTCGCATAAACTCGCCGGCGGATCGCAAGCAAGCGAGGTGGAATGGCCGGGCGCAGCGAAGCTCATATCGCCGGAACGCACATAAATTGTCTGGACGGCTTGCGCGGCATCGCGGCGCTCTGGGTGCTCGTCGGGCACGCGATGCTGCTTTCGGGATGGTTCTTCCCGCTCGTCTCGCGCCCCGGCCTCGCCGTCGACCTCTTCATCCTGCTCTCCGGCTTCCTGATGCTCTTCCATTACGAGCTGCGCGAGAAGGCCGAGCCCTGGGACAAGTCCTCGACATGGGCGATCTTCTGGACGCGACGCTTCTTCCGCATCGCGCCGCTCTATTATCCGCTCCTCGCGCTCGCGCTGATCGCCGGTCCCTGGATCGGCGACGCCCGCGCCGACATCGCCGCGATCATGCAAGGCACCGCGACGCCGCCCGCGCGCTATGCCGATCGGGGGCTCGACAACATCGTCGCGCATCTCACCTTCGTCTTCGGCCAGATGCCGCATTATGCCTTCCGCACCGCGCTCCCCGACTGGAGCATCGGGCTCGAAATGAGCTTCTATGCCGCCTTCCCCTTCATCATGCTGCTGGTGAAACGCTTCACCCTGCCGCTGACGGCGCTCGCGCTCGCCGCCCTCTCGATCGCGATCCTGAAGCTGTTGCCGGAATACGTCGCCGCTTTCGAGCAGCCTGCTTTCCTGCCGATGAAGCTCAATGTCTTTCTCGCCGGCATGCTGATCGCCGGCGCGCGCACGCGACCAGATCGCCTCTGCCTCTTCATGGTCGCGCTCGCCATTCTGCTGAGCATGGGGCCGATCCGGACCGAGCCCGTCGAGCATATTACACGCGCCGCCATGGCCGCGGGCTTCGCCTTCCTCGTGCACGGCCCCCGCTTCCTGGGCGTGAGCGGTGCCGCGAAATGGACCGACGATTTTCTGGGCCGCGCCGTCTTCCGCCGCCTGGGCGATCTTTCCTACGGCGTCTACCTCATCCACCTTTTGGTGCTGATCCCGGCGGTCGCCCAGCTCGCCGGAACGGGCCTTCGCGGCTTTCCGCTTTTTCTCGCCAGCGCCGCACTGACCGTCGCCACCGCCTATCCCGTCGCATGGCTCGGCTTCGCGTTCATCGAACAACCGGGCATCGCGCTGGGAAAACGCCTGTTGCGCCGCTCCCGCACGCGCGTGAGGCGGGCGCCGCTCGACGTCGC
Organism: Parvibaculum sp.; assembly: GCF_035511255.1. GTDB lineage: Bacteria > Pseudomonadota > Alphaproteobacteria > Parvibaculales > Parvibaculaceae > Parvibaculum. Next base: position 11,183 of record NZ_DATKFR010000018.1, on the reverse strand, counting down.
CAACCCTTCCGACTGAGGCAGAGAATGATCAAAGACCGAGTTCCGCCCGGCATGCCGCTTTCAACAGGGGCAGATGTTTGGTGACCGCCGTCCAGACGCGATCTGACAGGACAAGGTCGTAGTCGTGGCGAAGCTTGGAGCCGAAATCGCGCAGCTTAGCTTGGCGAACTCGACCTCGGGGTATTTGGCGTCATATCTGTCGCCGATCTTCCGGGCGGCCTCACAAATTCTTTCAAGACAACGCTCGACGGCGTCATTGGCCCGCATGTCGTCGGCAAAGTCATCGTAGCTCATGCCGGCGACATGAGACTCGATGCGGGCGATCTGGGTCATGATGTCGTCGAGCCGTCTTTCCGGTCTGTCAGAAGACATGGACCTGGTCTCCCTCGACCTTTGCGAGCATCGCCGACTTCATGCTCTTACGCTCGACGACATCGACATCGCACCCGAGCAAATCCTGAGCAAAGCCCGCAATGCCGGCGAGATCGAAAATATCGAAATCCTTTTGCGGATCGATTTCGACGACGAGATCGACATCGCTGTCCGGCCCGTCCTCCATGCGCGCGACGGAACCGAAGACGGCGAGATGAAGAACGCCCATAGCCTCGAGTTTCGGCCGGACCGCGTGAAGCTGGCGAAGAACAGGCGCGAGCCGGCTGCCCTGCCCCAGTGCACGTCTGATCGCCGCCACGCTCGCCTTCAGCGGCACGCCCTTTCCCGCCTCGAAATTGACGAGCGTCGCCCGCGAAATGCCGGCGCGCCTGGCCACCTCCTCCTGCGTCAGATCGAGGGCGGCGCGGGCGGCGCGGCAGGCCGCGGGTGTGAAACCGGCATGGATATTCATGGCCGCAAAATATCAAATATCTTACTAAAAGTCAAATATTTGACTTCTCGGCCCGACACATCGCCCTCTTGCATCCCCCTCCTCCCCGGGTTATTTAGTTAGGCAACCGAACTAATCGGGCCGCCAGAGCCCGGAAGCCATCAGGAAGCACCAGGAAGGGCCACCATGACCATCCGCACTCCCCTTTGCGATCTCTTGGGCATCAAGTATCCGATCATGCTGGCGGGCATGGGCGGCGTGTCCTACGCGGAGCTCGCCGCGGCCGTGTCCAATGCCGGCGGCTTCGGCACGCTCGGCATGGCCGGGCTCCAGCCGGAAGAAATCCGCCTGCAGATGAAGAAGGTGAAGGATCTGACCGACAAGCCCTTCGGCGTGGACCTGCTCGCGGCGGTGCCGGAATCGCTCGAGCGCACTGCTGACATCATGATCGAGGAAGGTGCGACCGCCTTCATCTCCGGCCTCGGCGTGCCGACGAACATTCTGGAAAAGCTGCACAAGGCGGGCATGAAGGTGATGAACGTCTGCGGCACGGTGAAACATGCGGTAGCGGGCGAGAAGGCCGGCCTCGACGCCGTCATCGCGCAGGGAACGGAAGGCGGCGGTCATACGGGCAAGGTCGCGGGCATGGCGCTCATTCCCCAGGTCGTCGATGCGGTGAAGACGATCCCGGTCGTGGCCGCCGGCTCGATCGTCGACGGGCGCGGCCTTGCCGCCGCGCTCGCCTTCGGCGCGCAGGGCGTGTGGATGGGCACGCGCTTCATCGCCGCGAAGGAGAGCCATGCGGGCGACATGTACCGGCAGGTGATCGTGGAGGCGAAGGACACGGACACCATCGTCACCCGCTGCTATTCCGGCAAGACGATGCGCGTCTTCAACAATCCCTACGTGCAGGATTGGGAGAGCCGCCCGCAGGACATCCAGCCCTTCCCGCAGCAGGCGATCGTTTCGACCAAGGCGAATGTGATGGGCGGCATCGGCGGCCAGATCGAAGGCCTCGAACGCGACCGGAGCTGCTTTGCCATGGGCCAGGGCGCCGGCGGCATTCACGAAGTGCTTTCGGCGAAGGACATCGTCGAAAACACGATGGCCGAAGCCGAGGAAGTCCTCGCCCGCCTGCGCACATACGCCTGAAGGGGCACGCTCTCCGGCGCGGCTCCTGCAAGGGTCTCATCCCGCCCTTTCGACCTGGCGGGATGACCCCATGGGCGGAGCGCAATGGCACAATTTCTGTGCGGATTCGAGACGGCTCGGCTGCCGGTCCGGCAATCGCTGGCGGCGGCTACGGTCGCGCTTGCGCTCCTGACTTCCAGCCCCCTCCGTGCCGATCCCTCTGGCGACGGACTCGCCCGCCTTGCCGAAATCCTCGGCGCGGCCCACCATCTGCGCGGCATTTGCGGTACCAACGAGGGCGCGCTCTGGCGCGACAAGATGATCGAGATGCTGGACGCAATGGCCCCGGACCCCGTCCGGCGTCAGGTGCTGATCGCGCATTTCAACGAGGCCTATCACCGCGCCGGCAGGCAATATCCTCGCTGCACATCGGCGGCCGCGACGGAAATCAACACCCTCTTCGATGAAGGCCGCATCCTCGCCGCTCGCCTCGCCGGAACCGACCGGAGCGCGGCGGCGTTTTGATCAACCGGTAACGCTCATATTCGCCGCAAGTACCGGCGCGGAGCGAACACGTGCCTTCCTTCGGACGTCACGTCTGAATTTGTTCACCGGTGCTTCGACAGCCGCATAGCCGACCCAGCCCCCGGCCACGGACAGAGCGATCGCGAGAAGTGTATACAGCCAGTCGCCATGATGATGGATGAACAGGGTGACGAAAATAAAATGGCTGAGATAGCACCCGTAGGACATATTGCCGAGCGCATCGTCCCATCCCCGGCGTTTTAGGTGTGTGGCGACGGCGACGATCGCAAACCCGCACACGCCGCCGACGAATAGATCGATATTGTAAGTGTTCGGCGCAAAAAAACGGCCGGACACCAACGCCACGACAAAATCGGCAGCGAGCATGGCAAATAGCGCCGTTCCCATTTTCACGTCGCGCCGATAGAGAACATGCCCCATCAGGAAAAACACCATCGGGCCCGGAAGCATAAAATAGCTGAAATAGGGGGCAGCGATAACGCCCGCCATTGCCGCGCCAAGCCCCATCGTCGACAACCAGAGAATGCACCATGCGGTACGTCGTGAACGGACGATCAAGGGCAGCGAGAGATAAAGCAGCAATTCGACGCTTAGCGACCACGCTTGCGGGATGACGAGCGCGTTCTCGAGCGCAGGAATGAATGTCGCAAAACCGAGGGGAAGCACCGTCAGATTCCCGACCACCGAAAGGATATTCTGTTCACCCGACTGGAACAGCGGATGACGATAGCCCAGCACGATGCCGACCGTCGCGGCGGTTAACCAAAAATAATACTGCGGTGCGAGACGCAGCAGACGATCTTTGAAAAACCTGATTGTATCGCGCCGAGTATGGGAAAACTCCTTGGCTACGAGGCCGCTCATGACGTAGCCGGAAATGATGTAAAAGCACACCACGGCGGCCACTCCCAAATGAAGCGCGCCGTATGCTCCCACCCCCATGTGAAAAATCACGACGAATATAGCCAAGCCCAGGCGCAATGTGCCGAGCATGTCTCCCCCTCCCCCTCCCAAGCTCAAGCGACTCTTTCCCGTAAGCCACCCCTTGTCAATCGACCAGGGCGCAGCGGCCTTGCAAACTACCCCCGATGGTACCGGAACCGCCGTTAACCTCTCTTTCACGAGACACGCGACTTTCTACGGAAATGTGTTACAAAGGCCCAAATGGGCGGTTTGGGTACTTGACGGGCAGTTTCGCTTCGTTGCCACGCCGACAGCGCTCCTCGAAGGGGCGCGAAGACCAGAGGGCGCGATGGCCGAAGATTACCCGAGTGACGCGATGTTCAATCTCAACGACGAAGAAGGGCTGGACCCTTCCGCACCCAACGAGAGCGAACAGCGCCGCATGGCCCTCCAGAACATCCTGGATGCCTGGGACGAAGCCCTCGCCGAAGGCGTCTCCTCCGACATCCTCGCGACCACCGCGATCTTTGCGGCGCTCTCCGACATGGTCGAGGCCTATGGCGAGGAAGCCGTGGCCGAAATGGCCACCGGCCTCGCCGATCGCGTGCGCCAGGGCGAGTTCACGCTCAACCGCGTGATGAACTGACCCTCGGTCTTTTCCCTAGAGCATCACCTCGATGACGCGCGGGCCCTTCGCCTTGATGGCGCTCGCATAGGCGTCGGCGAATTCCTCCGCCGTCTCGACGCGCGTGGCCTCGACGCCCATGCCCTGCCCGAGATGCACCCAGTTCAGTTCCGGATTGTGCAGGTCAAGCATCGAGAGCGCCTTCGGTCCCGGATTGCCGGCGCCGACGCGGGCGAGTTCGATATTGAGGATCGCATAGGAGCGGTTGGCGAAGATGACGTTGACGACGTCGAGCTTCTCGCGCGCCTGCGTCCACAGCGCCTGCAACGTGTACATCGCGCCGCCATCGCCATGAAGGCAGACCACCTTGCGGTCAGGGCACGCGACCGCCGCGCCTGTCGCCAGCGGCAGCCCCTGACCGATCGCGCCGCCGGTGAGCGACAGATGATCGTGAACGGGCGCCGTCGCGGTCGCGATCTGCGATCCGATGCCGGAGGTCGCGGCTTCGTCGGAGATGACTGCGCCCTCGGGAAGGAAATGCGCGATGATCTGGCCGGCGCTGAACTGGTCGAGCTTGCCCTTCGGCAGATCGCCCTTCTTCAATTCGGCGACATGAATGGGATCTTTCGGCGCACCGAGCGCATCGGCCAGCGCCTCGAGCGCGGCGATGCCGTCTTCATGCGCCTGCGCGAGATAATGAATATTCGCGCTTTCGGGCGTGCACCAGCTCGGCTTGCCCGGATAGGCAAAGAAAGAGACCGGCGGCTTGGCGCAGACGAGGATCAACTCTTCGACGTCCTTGAAGGTGTCGACGATCTGCTCGGCGAAATAGGGAATGCGTTCGACGGCGACGATGCCCGCGCCGCGTTCGAGCCGGGGCGCAAACGTGTCGCAGAGAATGCGCGCGCCCGTCTTCGCCGCGATGCGGCCCGCCGCATGAAGGCCGCGCTTCCGAAGCGCGAGGCCTCGAATGATGATCGCCGACTTGCGGCCCGACTTCAGCGCCTTCGCAACCCGGTCAACCATGTCGCCCGCGACCGGCTGCGGCTCCATCACGGGGAGCGCCGGCGCGGGGCCGTCGGCGTCGTTCCAGGCGGTGTCCGCGGGCAGGATCAGCGTCGCGATCTGGCCGGGGGCGACACGCGCCGCCTGCACCGCGCGCGCGCCGTCGGCGGCGACCGTCTTCGCGCTCGGGCTCGAATGCACCCAGCCGGAAACCGGCCGCGCGAAGCCCGGAATGTCGGAGGCGAGCGGCGCGTCATATTGCGCATGATAGGTCGCGTGATCGCCGACAATGTTGACGAGTGGCGTCTGTGCGCGCCGCGCATTGTGGAGATTGGCAAGACCGTTCGCGAGGCCGGGCCCGAGGTGAAGCAGCGTCGCCGCCGGCTTGTCCGCCATGCGGCCATAGCCGTCCGCCATGCCGGTGACAGCGCCTTCGAAGAGGCCGAGGATCGCGCGCATGCCGTCGACCTTGTCGAGCGCCGCGACGAAATGCATTTCCGATGTGCCGGGATTGGTGAAGCAGACCTCGACGCCGGAAGCGACAAGCGTCCTTACCAGGCTCTCCGCGCCGTTCATGTTGGTCATCCTCATCTCCCGAATTTTGTTGTTGGAAATCTGGCGGCCGGCAATCTATCGGAAAAAAAGATAGACCACACGTACAAGAACCACGATGCCGAAGGCGACGATGAGCCCCCCCGACACGCGGTTGACAATCTCGAGCAGTCGGTCGTTCATGCGCCCCCGGAAAAGGCTCACGAAACTGGAAAGACCCGCCCACCAGAACGCCGAGCCGAGCATGACGGAGCCGACCAGCGTCGCGGCATGGCCGTAGCTCTGCCCCTCATGCGTCAGACCCGCGACCCCGCCGAAGATCGCGATGAAGCCGAGCATGGTAGCGGGGTTCGTGATGGTCAGGGCGAAAGTGCCGGCGAAAACCTTCACCAACACGCCGGACGTATTCTCCGGCGGTGCCTCGTGGATATGCGGATGCGCGAGAAAAGTCCGCGCGCCGAGCACGAGCAGGAAGATGCCCCCGAGGAATTGCAGCACCTCAGAGAACTGCAGCACGACGTCCATCGCCGCCGTCAGGCCGAAAGCGGCGATGGACGCGAAGACGCCGTCGCCCACGGCGGCGCCGAGGCCCGAAATGAAGCCCGTGATATTGCCGAAGCGCAGCGTGCGCCGGATGACGATCAGATTGACGGGACCAATGGGAGCGGCGACCGCCACCCCGATCGCCGCACCGCTCGCCACAAGCCCGAAATCCACCATCGAACGCGATCCGTCTTCCCCGTCACACGACCACGACGTCGTTGCCGGCCGGATCCGCGTAAAGCTTCTCCACCAGCGCCGCGCGGCGGCCAAGGGAGACAGACTGATTGATATACCCCTTGTCGGTCAATTCGCCCGCATCGACGCTGGGCGGCTCGACCATCAGCAGCGCCCGCTGGATGCGCGTGCTCGAGCCGGGATTGTCCTTGTTGTGGGCGCGCAGACCCTCAGCGAGCCGTTCCAGCACGGCAGGATGTCGCACCAGATCCTCAGGCCCGAGCTCCGGTTCGCCGGCCGCCGCGCGGCAGGCACCGAGATTGGGGAAGCCGAGAATGCCGATATAGTCGCGGTCGAGCCCCGCCACCAGCGCGTCGTTGAGAAGCCCGTTGGTGAAGGCGAGCGCATCGACGCGCAGCTTGCCGGCGCTGACCCATGTGCCCGTCGAGAGCTTGAAGTCCTCCGCCGTGCGGCCGTCGAAGACGAGGCCTTCTTCCGGATGATCCGGATCGACGAAGCGCGCGCCGTCGCCGAGACGGTAGAAACCTTCCTCGTCATAGGCGTCGCGCGTTTTCTCCGGGTTCTTGTGATAGCCCGGCGTGATGCAGGCGCCGCGTGCCCGCACTTCCATCTTCTGCCCGACCGGCGCAAGCTTGATTTCGACGCCGGGCAGCGGCAAGCCGATAAGGCCCATGCGCTCGGTCGCCCAATGCACGTTCATGATGGTGGGCGCGGTCTCGGTCGCGCCATAGCCCGACGAGAAGACGATGCGCTCGCCGGTGATGCGGATCGCCACCTGCTGCACGCGCTCGTAGAGATCCTGGCTGAGCGCCGCGCCGCCATAGGCGAGCGACTTCAGCCGCGAGAAGAAATGCCGCGCCAGCGCGTCGTCCTTCTCGAGTTCCTCGACCAGCATCGCAAAGCCCGCCGGCACGCTCGAGAAATTCGTCGGCGCGATTTCGCGCAGGTTCTGCACCGTCTCGGCAAAGCCGTTCGGCACCGGACGCCCGCCGTCGATGTAAAGCGTGCCGCCCGCCACCGTCAGATTGTTGAGGATCGCATTGGCCCCGAAGCAATGGTTCCAGGGCAGCCAGTTGAGCAGCACCGGCGGCTCTTCGTTCTCGTCGGCGCGCGTCACGCTTTTCGGCATCACCGAATTCACGCACATCATGCGTGCCGTCATGATGACGGCCTTGGGCATGCCGGTCGAGCCCGAGGTCAGCATGTATTTCGCGATCATGTCGTCGTTGAGCCGCGCATAGGCGGCCTCGACCGCGTCGCCGGGCGTCGTCGCGAGAAGATCGGCAAAGCGCGTCCCATGCGATCCGTCGACCGAGACGAGTTCGATGCCGCCGAGATCGAGCGAGCCGAGCGCGCGCTCGAAGGGCGCGCCGGCCTGCATGAAGATCATCTTCGGCTCGATCAGCTCGAAGACATATTTGAGCTTGTCGAAAGCCGAGCTCATCGTGCTGTAGGAGGGCGACACGGGCGCGACCGGCACGCCGGCGAGCATCGCGCCATAAGTGATGAGCGCGTGCTCGATCGAATTGCCCGACAGGATCATCAAGGGCGTCGCCTGGCCGAGGCCGCGGTCGAGAAGCGCCTGCGCGATGGCGGCGATCTTGCGCTCGGCATCCCTGTAGGTCAGCAGCTCCCATTCGCCGAAGCCTTCTTTCGCCGGCCGGCGCATGCCGAGCCAGATGCGGTCCGGCGCTTCCACCGACCAGCGGCGGAACGGCGCAATCATATTCTCCGGCACGTCGCGCAGCGGATGCGGATTGCGGAGCACGATCGAGCCGTCGGGCCGATGCTCGACCTCGACCTTGCGTTCGACATAGTTCGGCTCGCGGAACGGCGGCTTCGACGTCATGTCCATCGTCAACTCTCCTCCCCCAACATCTTATGCATTCACGTCGATGACGACGCGGCCGCGCACCTTGCCCTCGACGATGTCCGCGCCGAGCCGCGGCACGTCTTTCAGCGTCGCGCGCACCGTCATCGCGTCGAGCTTGCCGAGATCGAGATCGCGCGTGAGCCGCGCCCAGGCCTTCTCCCTCTTCGCCTTCGGCGCCATCACGCTGTCGACGCCGCTGAGCGTGACGCCCCGCAGAATGAAGGGCGCGACCGAGCCCGGCAGATCCATGCCCTGCGCAAGGCCGCAGGCGGCGACCGCGCCGCCATACTTCGTCATCGAAAGCACGTTGGCGAGCGTGTGACTGCCCACCGCGTCGACGGCGCCCGCCCAGCGCTCCTTGCTGAGCGGTCGCGCCGGACCCGAGAGTTCGTTGCGGTCGATGATGTCGGACGCGCCGAGGCTCTTGAGGTAGTCGGCTTCGGACGCACGGCCCGTCGAGGCGATGACGCGGTAGCCGAGCTTTGCGAGAAGCGCGATCGCGACGGAACCGACGCCACCGGCCGCACCCGTCACCAGCACGTCGCCCTTGTCCGGCGTCACGCCCTCATGTTCGAGCGCAAGCACGCAAAGCATCGCCGTATAACCCGCCGTGCCGATCGCCATCGCATGCGCGTTCGAGATCGCGTCCGGCAACTTCACCAGCCAGTCGCCCTTGACGCGCGCCTTCTGCGCATAGCCGCCATTGTGGCTTTCGCCGACGCCCCAGCCGTTCAGCACCACGCGGTCGCCCGGCTTGAAATCCTTGTGAGAGGAGCTCTCGACCCGGCCGGCGAAATCGATGCCCGGGATCAGCGGCCAGACGCGCACGACCGGCGCCTTGCCGGTCAGCGCCAGCCCGTCCTTGTAATTGACCGTCGAATAATCCACCGCGACCGTGACGTCGCCCTCCATCAGGTCGCCGAGACCGATATCGACGAAGTCGGCCTTCTGGCCGGCATCGGATTTGGACAGACGGATGGCGTGAAATGTCCCGGACATGAGGGCTTCCCTGTGTTTTTGCGGCGAGGAGGGCTTCTTGCGGCCTTTGAATTGGCAACAAACGAACCCAAATCGGCGCCCCGGTCAAGACAGGCCTTTCCCGCTGCATGTGCATGTTTAGACGGGCGCCGCGAAGGATGAGCAGCAGTCGGCCCGGCTGAGTGCCAGTCTTTCGGCCACACAACGGAAAAATTGCAGATTGGCGAAGGCTCGATCGTCGACGCGCGGACTTGTCGTTCGTTAGGATTCCATCATCGGCACATGGGCCGAACGAGTCGGTTCATGCGTCCGTCGTTTGGACAGCAGAGGATACCGACGTGGCGACAGGTTCAGAGTTCCAGAAGATGCTCGACGGCTACCGTCTCGTGACCGCCGAGATTCTCTACCGCATGCCGGACCACCCCGGCCTTTTCCAGACCTATATCTGGCAGGAGTACGACCTCGCGCCGCGTTATCCGACGCTGACGAAGTTCCTCGACTTCTGGGAGAAAAACCTCGAAGGCCCGCTCCACTCGGTCCGCATCGCGACGAAGCGGATCATCAGCCCGGCAGAATTTCCGTACACGGATTACGAGGTGGTATTGCACTGAGGCATGTCGTCGATCCATTTTCCGATGTCACCCCGGGCTTGTCCCGGGGCCCAGGGGCCACACACTCAGCACGCGGCGCCCCTGGATCCCGGCACAAGGCCGGGATGACGGGTCATGGACGGTTGCCTACCCCCTCGGCAGCGCCTCCAGAAACGCGATCGGCTCACCGGTCGCGGCGCCGATCAGCTCGTCGTTCCACATCGCGCGCCGGCCGCGCACGACCGTACCGATGGGCCAGCCCGTTACCGTCTTGCCGTCGTAAGGCGTCCAGCCGCATTTGCTGGCAATCCAACCGTTGGTGATCGTCCGCTTCGCCTTCATGTCGACGATGGTGAGGTCGGCGTCGTAGCCGACCGCGATGCGGCCCTTGCGCGCCATGCCGAAGATGCGCTGAGGCCCATGCGACGTCAGATCGACGAAGCGCTGCAGCGTCAGACGGCCCGCATTCACATGGTCGAGCATGATCGGCACCAGCGTCTGCACGCCCGGCATGCCCGAGGGGCACTTCGGATAGGTCTCGGCCTTTTCCTCGCGCGTATGCGGCGCGTGGTCGGAGCCGAGCACGTCGACGACACCGGCGGCAAGCCCTGCCCACAGCCCGTCGCGATGATGCGCGTCGCGGATCGGCGGGTTCATTACCGCATAGGAGCCGAGCTCGCGGTAGCAGTCGGGCGCCGCCAGCGTCAGATGCTGCGGCGTCACCTCGACGGTAGCGATGTCCTTCGCCGCGGCGAGGATCGGAATCTCGTCCGCCGTCGAGACATGGAGCACATGGATGCGCTTGCCCGCCTCGCGCGCGAGCCGGAGAAGCCGCGTCGTGCAGAGAACCGCTGCCTCCGCGTCGCGCCAGACCGGATGCGTCTCGACCTTGCCGGTCTCGGCGAGCGGCCGGCGCTCGCGCAGACGGAATTCGTCTTCGGAGTGGACCGCCGCGCGGCGGCTGATCGCGCCGAGCACACGCGCCACGTCCTCGTCGGTCGCCACCAGCAGCGTGCCGGTCGACGAGCCCATGAAGATCTTGATGCCGCAACAGCCTGGCGTCCGCTCGATTTCGGCGAGCAGATCGACATTCTCGGTCGTCGCGCCGCCATAGAAGGCGAAGTCGCAATACATGCGATGCCGCGCGCGCCTGACCTTGTCGGTCAATGCGTCGGGCGTCGTCGTCGGCGGCTTGGTGTTCGGCATCTCGAAGACCGATGTGACGCCGCCCAGCGCCGCCGCGCGGCCGCCCGACTCGAGGTCTTCCTTGTGCTCGTTGCCGGGCTCGCGCAGATGCACCTGGCTGTCGACGACGCCGGGCAGCACATGGAGCCCTGTCACGTCGACCGTCTCGCCGGCGCTCGCGCGGGCAAGATCGCCGATGGCGGCGATGCGCCCGTCCTTCACCGCGACGTCGCC
>NZ_DATKFR010000017.1:0-5367 GCF_035511255.1 Parvibaculum sp. | reverse complement strand
GCGGATGCTCGGCCTGCCGAAGGGGTGAAGCGATGGATTTCACCTTCTCGGACGAGCAGCGGATGATGGCGGAGGTCGCGCGCGACATGCTGGTGACGGAATGCTCGTCCGCCGCCATGCGTCACCAGATGAAATCGGGCGCGGCGCGGGACGAGGTGCGCTGGGCGAAGATATGCGAAATGGGATTGCTCGCCGTGCTCGCGCCGGAGGCGTCCGGCGGACTGGGCCTTGCGGAAACGGATTTCGTTCTGATCGCCGAAGCCTGCGGCTATACGGCCCTGCCCGAACCGCTGGTCGAACATGCGGGCATCGCGCTCCCTCTCCTCGTCGAAGCAGGGGGCGAGACTTCGCTTCTCACACGCGCCGCGAGTGGCGAGGTCACTATCGCCATCGGGCATCCGGCCAACCCCTTTGTTTCCGACGCCGACACCGCCGAGGCTCTGCTGCTCGCGCATCGGGGCGAGGTCCATCTCGTCGAGACGCGCAACGCCGGTCTCGTGCGGCAGGAAAGCATCGACCCCTTCCGCCGCCTCCTCCGCATCGAATGGGCGCCGACCTCCACAACGCGGATCGCAACCGCCGCGGAAGGTGACGTGCTCTGGACCCGAGCGCTCGATCGTGGCGCTCTCTTCGCCGCCGCACAATGTCTCGGCCTCGCGCAGCGCGCGGTCGATCTCGCGACAGATTATGCGAAGGAGCGTCAGCAATTCGGCAAGCCCATCGGCTCCACGCAGGCGATCAAGCATCTGCTCTCGACCGTCCAGGTGAAGATCGAATTCGCGAAACCTGTCGTCCACGCGGCGGCGGCAGAGCTCGCCGCGCGCAGCGCCTATGCCGCGCCGCGCATCTCGCAGGCGAAACTCGCCGCAAGCGAGGCCGCCGATCTCGCGGCGCGCACCGCCGTGCAGGTGCATGGCGCCATGGGCTATTCGTGGGAAGTCGATGTGCATTTCTTCCTGAAACGTGCGCTCGCCCTCACCCATGCCTGGGGCACGCCCGCCTTCCACCGCGCGCGCATCGCGCAACGCATCTTCGAGGGGCCGCTCGGTCCCGACCGCACATTCATCCGGGAGTCCGCGCATGCCTGAAGCCTATATCGTCGACGCCGTCCGAACACCGGTCGGGCGCAAGAAGGGCGGCCTCGCCGCCGTGCATTCCGCCGATCTCGGCGCGGCGCCCATCGCGGCGCTGATGGCGCGCACCGGCGTCGATCCCAACGCAGTCGACGACGTGGTCTATGGCTGCTGCGACACGGTCGGTTCGCAGGCGGGCGACGTCGCGCGCACCTGCTGGCTCGTCGCCGGCCTGCCGCAGCATGTCCCCGGCACAACGGTCGACCGGCAATGCGGCTCGGCACAGCAGGCGGTGCATTTCGCCGCGCAGGGCGTGATGAGCGGGACGCAGGATCTCGTCGTCGCGGGCGGCGTCCAGAACATGAACGCCATTCCGATTTCAGCTGCGATGTATGCAGGCCAGCCCTACGGCTTCCCGAACCCGTTCACGACGTCGCCCGGCTGGCTGAAGCGCTATGGCGACGGAGAGGTCAGCCAGTTCAACTCCGCCGAAATGATCGCCGAAAAATGGCAGATCAGCCGCGAGGACATGGAGGCTTTCGCGCTTTCGAGCCACCAGCGCGCCATCGCGGCCGGAAAAGCGGGCCGTTTCGACAATGAGATCGTGCCCATCGAAGGCGTCACGAAGGACGAGACCCCGCGCGAGACATCGCTCGAGAAGATGGCCGCGCTTCAACCGCTGCAGCCCGGCGGGCGCATCACCGCCGCAGTGTCGAGCCAGACGGCGGACGGCGCGGCGGCGCTTCTCATCGCGTCGGAACAGGCCGTCAAGGATCATGGGCTGAAGCCCCGTGCGCGCATCCATCACATGTCCGTGCGCGCCGACGACCCGGTCTGGATGCTCACCGCGCCGATCCCCGCGACGCTGCATGCGCTGAAGAAGACCGGTCTCCGTATCGAGGATATCGACCTCTTCGAATGCAACGAGGCCTTCGCCTCCGTCGTACTCGCCTGGATGAAGGAACTCGGGCTTCCGCATGACAGGGTCAACGTCAATGGCGGCGCGATCGCGCTCGGCCATCCGCTCGGCGCGACCGGCGCGCGCATCATGACGACGATGCTGAACGAGCTCGAAAGACGCAAGGGCCGCTACGCGCTCCAGACCATGTGCGAAGGCGGCGGACAGGCCAACGTCACCATCATCGAACGGCTCTGAGGATCTGAAGATGGCAGGTATCTGCGAGGGACGCGTCGTCGTCGTGACGGGCGCGGGGCGAGGCCTGGGACGCGAATATGCGCTGGCGCTGGCCGCCGAGGGCGCGAAGGTCGTCGTCAACGATCTCGGCGTCGGGACGCATGGCGAGACTGGAACAGGCGAACGGCCGGCGCAGGAAGTCGTCGACGTCATCAAGTCGAGGGGCGGCGAGGCTGTCGCCAATTACGACGACGTCGCCGACTTCGATGCGGCGAAAGGCATTATCGATGCGGCGGTCGCCGCCTTCGGCGATCTTCATGCCGTCGTCAACAATGCCGGCTTCGTACGCGACCGCATGTTCGTTTCCTGCACGCCTGACGAATGGGATGCCGTCATCCGCGTCCATCTGCGCGGCCATTTCTGCGTCTCGAGCTGGGCCTGCCAGTACTGGCGCGGCCAGCAAAAGCAGGGGAAGACCGTCGACGCAAGGATCATCAACACCTCATCCGGCGCCGGACTTCAGGGCAGTGTCGGCCAAAGCGCCTATTCGGCGGCGAAGGGCGGCATCGCTTCGCTGACGCTGGTGCAGGCCGCCGAGCTCGCGCGCTATGGCATCACCGCGAATGCGCTCGCCCCAGCCGCCCGCACGCGCATGACGGAAACGGTCTTTGCCGATGCGATGAAGGCGCCCGAAACTGGCTTCGACGTCAACGACCCGGCCAATGTCGCGCCCGCCATCGTCTGGCTCGCCAGCGCGGACTCGAAGGACGTCACCGGCCAGGTCTTCGAACTCAAGGGCGGCACGATCATGCTGTCGGAAGGCTGGCGCGACGGACCGGGCAAGGATATCGGCAGACGCTGGCAACCGAAGGATGTCGGCGCCGCCGTGCGCGCACTTCTCGCCGCGCGGACGCCGCCGAAGCCCGTGTGGGGAAGTTAGCTCTTACCTCTCCCTTGAGGGAGAGGTCGAAACGCGGGAACCGCGTTTCGGGCGAGGGGTCCTCTTCGAAAGACTCTTCCTTGCGGCCTACCCCCCTCCCAACCCTCCCCCTCAAGGGGGGAGGGTTAGAACTTGTCAATAAGACTTCGGCTGGCCGAGGACCTTCTCCGCGATGAAGCTCAGGATGAGCTGCATGCTGACCGGCGCGAGGCGCGGGATCCAGCTTTCGCGCATGTAGCGCTCGACATGATATTCCTTCGCATAGCCCATGCCTCCATGCGTCAGGATCGCCGTCTCGCAGGCATGGAAGGCCGCTTCGGCGGCGAGATATTTCGCCGCGTTCGCTTCCGCGCCGCAATCCTCGCCCCTGTCGTAGAGCGAGGCCGCCTTGAAAGTCATCAGGTTCGCGGCTTCGAGTTCCGCCCAGCATTTCGCCAGCGGATGCTGAATGCCCTGGTTCTGTCCGATGGGCCGGCCGAAGACGACGCGCTCGCGCGCATAGGCCGACGCCCTGCGCAGTGCCGCGCGGCCGAGGCCGATCGCTTCCGCCGCGATCAGAATGCGCTCGGGGTTGAGGCCGTGCAGGATCTGCTGGAAGCCCTTCCCCTCCTCGCCGATGCGGTTCTCGGCGGGAATTTCCACCCCGTCGAAAAAGAGCATGTTGGAGTCGACCGCCGAGCGGCCCATCTTCGGGATTTCGCGGACCTCGACTTTCGAGCGGTCGAAATCCGTATAGAAAAGGCTGAGGCCGTCGGTCTTTTTCTTCAGCTGATCGTAGGGCGTGGTGCGCGCGAGGAGCAGCATCTTCGAGGCGACCTGCGCCGTCGTGATCCAGATCTTCTGGCCGCGCACGATATATTTGTCGCCCTTCTTCTCTGCAAAGGTCTTGAGACCCGTCGTGTTGAGGCCGGCATCTGGCTCCGTCACCGCGAAGCAGGCCTTGTCCTCGCCGCGGATGAGCGGCGGCAACATGCGGGACTTCTGTTCGTCGGTGCCGAAGACGACGACGGGGTTAAGGCCGAAAATATTGAGATGAACCGACGAGGCGCCGCTCATGCCGCCGCCCGATTCCGAGATCGCCTGCATCATCAGCGCGGCTTCGGTGATGCCGAGGCCTGCGCCGCCGACCGCCTCCGGCATCGCGATGCCGAGCCAGCCCTGGTCGGCCACGGCCTTGTAGAACTCCTCGGGAAAGCCGCCCGCCTTGTCCTTCTTCAGCCAGTAGTCGTCGTCGAAGGGCTCGCAGAGCTTGAAGATCGCGTCGCGGATCTGCTGCTGGTCCGCCGAGAGCGAAAAATCCATGAGGCCCGGCCTCCCCGCCGGTTATTTTATTCCGCAGGCCCGATGGTGAGCGCGATGTTCCCCACGCCTTCGACCATGCCTTCGAGGCGGTCGCCCGGCTTCACCGGCCCGACGCCTTCGGGCGTTCCTGTGTAGATGATATCGCCGGGCTGCAAGTGATAGTAGCGCGAAAGATGCGCGATGAGCGCCGGGACAGGATGAATGAGATCGGAGAGATCCCCCGCCTGCTTCAGCTCGCCATTGAGTTTCAATTCGACGCGGCCCTTCGACGGATGTCCGGTCACGGTCGCAGGCACGATGTCGGACAGCACGGCGGCATTCTCGAAATCCTTGCCAATGTCCCAGGGCCGCTGCTTCTCGCGCATCGCGAATTGCAGGTCGCGGCGCGTCATGTCGAGGCCGCAAGCATAGCCGAAGACGTGATCGAGCGCGGCGTCGGCGGCGATGCGGAAGCCGCCCTTCCCGATCGCGACGACGAGCTCCATCTCATATTGATAGTTCGACGTCTCGGGCGCATAGGGCGTCGTCGCGCCCGAGGCGACGTAGTGATAGGCCGACTTGTTGAAATAGAACGGCGCTTCGCGATCGGGCTCCACGCCCATTTCGCGCGCATGCGCCGCATAGTTCCGTCCGACGCAGAAGATGCGATGGATCGGAAAGAGCTCGTCCATCCCACGAATGGGTGCGGCGACGGGCGCCGGCGGCGTAAACAGATATTTCGTCAACGCGGGGTACTCCTCTCAGCTCTTCAACTCGGCAAGATCGCTGAAGAGATCGAGCGCTTCGGGATTGGCGAGCGCCTCCTTGTTCTTGATCGGGCGACCATGCACCACGTCGCGCACGGCAAGTTCCGTGATCTTGCCCGATTTGGTGCGCGGAATGTCGGCGACGGCGACGATCTTCGCCGGCACGTGACG
>NZ_DATKFR010000016.1:0-2836 GCF_035511255.1 Parvibaculum sp. | reverse complement strand
GCGTGGCTCCCCTCGCACCAGAGAACCGGCGCCAGCGGAGCAGCCCCGGCAAAGCGCGCGACAAGGGCCGCCGTGAAGCCCATCGCCGCACCCATGTTGCTGTAATCGCTTGCCGCCACCTCGTGCAAAGCATCGCGTCGAAGCCCGCCGAGCGGCAATGCCTCATCAAGGACATTAGCCCCTAACGAGACAGTACGGACTTCCTTCCGGGAAGGAGGCGTTTCGCAAGAAGCGATGCGCGCGCGCAATTCTGCGACCAGCCCGGCGTTGCGGATTCTGGACATGAGGATGATCCATAGAATGTTCCTGTTTTGTTCTAGTATTCTCTCTCGTGAGAGTCAAACAGGAATCCCGCATCAAGAGATCTATACGCTTTGCGCCGTGCCCCAGTAATTGAAGCCGGCTACCCGGGGGGTCGACGGCAGATACATCGTCTGGAGATCGTCGATCTTGAACCCTGCGCTCTCGATCAGCGACGGCATCCGGCGATTGAGGTTGCAGCCGCCGAAAAGTACGCGCCAGACCGGATTGACCCGATTTTGCCATTTGAGCACATCGGCGTCGGGCGCGGCCCCGTGCTCGCAGAAGACGAGCCGCCCGCCCGGCTTCAATACACGGCGCATGCCCTCGAGCGCCTTCACAGGATCCGGAATCGTGCAGAGGCTGAAGGTGACGAGGACCGTGTCGACGCTCTTGTCGTCCAGCGGGATCTGTTCGCCCGGCAATCCGACAAACTCGACCGGGAATGGCAAATCCTTCGCCCGCTCGCCTGCGAGTTTCCACGAGGCCTCGGACGGATCGAGACCGATCACCTTCCTCACCTTCGTCGGATCGTAATAAGGAAGGTTGAGCCCCGTGCCGATGCCGATCTCCAGCACTGTGCCCTCCGCCATCGGCACGACCTTCTTGCGCTGATAGCGGATCGGCTTCGAACCGCAGGCGCAGTTGATGATATGCGGAACGATATGCTTTTCGTAGAAACCCATGACACGCCTCTCCCCGTTTCCCTCGGGAGATTATGCGCATGTCGCCGGATTACCGCCACTCGGAAACGCCGAAGCGCAGAAGCCGGTTGCCATCGATGGGGCCGAGGGTGCGGCCGCGTCCCTTGAGACCGAGCGCCGCAGCGCGCAGCAGGCGGTTTTCACGCAAGACATTCGCGCGCCTTATGCCGGTCGAAAGCGCGTCCCAGATCTCCTCCGGCGGCAGCAAGCCTACGTCGCCTGCAAGCGTCCGCCCCTCCACTGCGCGAGCGACGAGCGGATCAGCGATCCGCCCTCTTCCACGTCGCATGCCAGGTGCCGTCATGCCGTCAGCGACATGAGCGGCGGCAAGCGAGGCCAGTGCGGCATTCTTTGCCTGAACGACAACACGATCCGCGATGCCGGATGTTGGAAAATGCGCTTGTGCGCCAGCGATCGCGACGCCGCCTGTCTGTCCGCCGCCCAATGCGCATAAAAACTCGCCAGATACGGACGGCACGGAAATGTCCGCCGCTGGGCTCGCCCCACCGTCAACGTGAAAGGCGAGCGCATCACCCAGCATCGTAAGAACAAAATCGTTAGTCCCGACGCTTCGCATCGCGTTGAGCGCGATGTCACAAACGGCTCCCGGCAAGCCAACGAGCGAAGGCGGCAGGTCCTCGGACTTCGGGGTACCAACCGCCCGCGCCAGTGAACGCGCGGCGTCGAGGACTTGCCGTCCGGCGAGACCACGCGGCAAGAAATCCATCGAACCGCGCGCCGCCGCGACCAGTTCGGCGTCTGCCATAAGCATCCCCGCCATGTCGCGCGCAGCATCCATACCGGCATCGAGCGCCGCATGGGCCGTCTCGCCCGAGGCGACGAAACGCAACAGCCCGGGCCAGAGCTCGAAGCTCTTTTCCAGATATGTCTCCGTCTTGAGCATGGCCCGTTTTCGCAAGGACACCTCCACCTGTCCAGTTGCGAAACGTCACTCGACGATGTTCACCGGCTGATCGGTCTGCAAAACCGATTGCTGGCGGAAACGTTTCACATATGTCTGGCGGATTTCGCCGATCGCCTTCGTCGCAGCAGCCGTTTCGGGGTGCACGATGATGACGATCCTAGTCGGCTCGGAAACGACCTTCGACGATTTGCCCTTCGGGTCGCGCCACTGCCCTGTGGCGCTCAAGACTGTGAGCCCGTCGGGGAAACGCGGTGTCACTATTTCGGCAAGAAAGCGCTGCCACTGCTGTTCCGTAACGCGCCCGCCGCCGGCTATGCCAAGACCGAAATAGAGTTTCGTCTCGATCGCACCGGAGCCCGCGAAAGCAGGCTGTACGACGAAAACGAGAAGGCAGACGAGGACAAATCGTTTCATGGTGCACTCCCTTCCTTCTTTTTGACAGGCGGAAGGGAGATTTGTCCAGCGCCCTCGATCGCTCAGCCCTGCTGCTCGATCTTCTTCCTGAACCAGGCAATGGCGAAGGCGGCGCCGGGCCAGAGATAGCCGACGCCCATCAGCGTCCGGAACAGTGCGGACGGCACCTGAAGGTGAAAGACGAAGGATGCAATGACGATCGCCAGCGAAACGATGCTGATCGCGAAGACGGCATAGCTCAGGCGGAGTGCGTTTTCGTAAGTCATGCCGGGACTATGCCATGCTTTGCGCGCAAGCTCTAGGCGGCGTCCTTCAGGGCGACGTCGGCGATGCGCAGACGAAGGCCATCGAGTTCGGGCGTGAAGATGAGCTGGCAGGACAGCCGCGACCATGGACCGCCATAGTTCTGGTCGAGCATGTCGAGCTCGTCCTCGCGCGGCGCATGGAGCCTTGCCGCCCATTGCGGATCGACCTCGATCTGGCAGGTGCCGCA
>NZ_DATKFR010000015.1:0-12191 GCF_035511255.1 Parvibaculum sp. | reverse complement strand
GGCGGCGGCAAGGCTATGCCGCCAAGGGAGCAAGCGCCATGCCAGTGAAAAACCGGCGGCTTCGTATCGGAACGGAACAGATCAGGGCTTCTTGACCCAGTTTCCGGACGCATCCTGAACAATCTGTCCCGAAGGTGTCTTTGCGATGAGCTTGGCGGCGGCAAGTTTTTCGACCGCGGCCAGTGTTGCACCGGGTGTCTGCGACACAACCTTCTGGTAGGCGCCGCGGCGGCGCAAATTGATGTCGTCGACCAGGCGTTTCAGATCGGCCGGCGGATTCGCCGCGACGACGCCGACATAGCCGTCCTGCCGTTCGCCGACGAGGCCTTCTGCCTTTGCACCATCGAGATCGATCGCAAGGGCGGGCATCGCCAGTCCCAGAGCGCAGACGACCGAAAGAAGGGCGAGAAACGATTTGAAGGGGCGCATGATTTTTCTTTCAGAAGAGATCGGGGTTCTTGGCCAGCACATCGTCGAGTTCACGGTCCACCTTGACGCGGACCTCCTGCTCGATCTTGACGTTGAGGTTGATCTCGATCGGCTTGTCCGGCGCCTCGATCTTGACCGTGGGGTTGCAGGCCGCCGCCCCTAGCAGGACCATCCCGATCAGCCCATGCGCAAGGCACCGTCCGTTCATCGATCTCGATCCAGCAAATCCTTTCATGGGGTCTCTTTCTTCTGCGGCGCCACCTTCTGCGGCGCAACTTCGCTGCGGATCAGTTCCATCGGCCGCAGCCCGACCGTACCACGCCTTATCAGGTCCGCAAGCGAGCCCTGAAGATTGACGTTGAGGACAATGGGATAGCCATTGTAGAGCGCGGGATTTGCGCCCTTGAGCCGCAGTCGGAACTGCAGGTCGCCGTTGACGTTGCCATCGAGTGTGCCGACGAGCTCCGTGTAATGAAAGTCCTTGAGCGCGTCCGTGAGAAGCTTCGTTTGCTCGCTGCCTGTCGCCGCTTCCGCCGCCGCGCTCTTGTAAACGATCACACCGCCTTCCATCGCGGCGAGGTTGCCGCCTTCGACGATCGGATTGCCGTTCTCGATTCTTACCGGCACCTTACCGCTCAGGGTTCCGCTGCCCGAAAGGCCGGGCACATCGACGAGTGCTAGAAGCGCGGCGACTTCGACATTCTCCGCCGTCAACTCGAAACGATCGGAAGACGACGATGTCGAGGCAAGCGTCAGCTTACCGTCGGCGAAAGGCCAGGTCGCATCGACGAGGTGGGGGACTCCGGTCTTGCCGATGTCGAACGTGACGCGGCCATCCTTGAGCGGAAATCCCGCCTGGACGAGACCGACGGAAAGTGTCTGCGGTCCCCTCGTACGCGGCGGCATCAGACTGGCCAGTTTCACTGGCCCCGTGAGCCCGCCGATTTTCGCCGTATAGGCTTCAAAGCCGATGCCGGTGAGGACGACTTCGCCGGAGCTTCCCATTTGTCCGGCCGAAACCGTGAAATCCGCCCGATAAGTCAGCTTGCCGCCGACATTGGTTGCCAAGCCTTTCAGCACCGGCAGTACGGTTTGCGGTTCGAGCTTTCCAGGTGCGAAGACGAGCGCGCCGGAGACGCGCGCCGCGCCTTTCGCCGCCGCAAGATCGTAATCGCCCGAGATCTTCGCCAGTTCGACGCCGGTGCTGCCCGGCGCGGTGCTTCGCGCCGTCGCGCCGAGCGTCAGGCGCTGGCCATCGAGATCGGCGCGGCCCGTGAAATCGACCGGCTGAAAGCGGATCGACGCAGAGCGATCGAAAAGGCGTAAGGCCGGCACGGAAATTGCGATCGGCGCCGTGGCGCCGGCTTTCGAAATATCGAGTTGGCCTTCGATCGCAAACGGACCCTGCGGCGTTGCAATCTCGATACGGGCTCCATCGATATGAATGTCCGGCAACGCACCGGCCGCGCCGCCGGTGCCGCCCTGTTCAAGCAGGCTGCTCGCGGCACCGAGCGAGAGACCGCGATCGTCGATCCGCGCGCGGACGCGAAGTCCGGACACCTCGATCGACTGCACACGGCCCGACAGGAGTTCCCCGAACCGGTACATGATCGAAATCCGGTCCGCCTCGACATCCGGGCCGGGCTCCGCTCCGTTCGCCGAAGGGCCGATGGCGAGATCGCCGACTTCGATGCTCCTCAGACCCAGAAGCGACACGTGAAACGACACCGGTGCGATTCCGCGCGCCGCCAGCGCATTGGCAATCGCCCGCTCGGCGAGCCCTATCCTCGTCTGCCAGAGAATGCCGGCGCCGACGAGCAGCACCGCGACGAGGCCGAGGCCCGCCAGCAGCAGCCGTCTGCGGATGTTTTTATTCGCCATAACGTTTCAAAGGCGACTTTTGGGCTCGCCGTCTTTCAAGCCTCATCCCTGCCATATTCATCCCTGCCTTATGGTGTCGCGGCGACTCGCCCTGCCCAGCAGGCAGGCTAAACTAGAAACATGGGAATCAGGCCATTTTCAGGGCCGGCACAGAGGATTGACGACGATGACGGACGCGGCCCACGGATTGCGCACAGCCCTCGCCACGGGGATTGCCCTTTTCCTGTCGATGACCGCCCCCGCCCTTGCCGCCGAAACCAATCAGGAAGCACCGGCGGTCCGTAGCCATTCAAACGACACCTACAGCGAGCAGGAAATCGTTCGCGAGGCGGGCAGCGTCTTCGGTAGCACCGCCCAGGGCATGGCCGATGCGGTCCATAGCGTCTTCCAGAAATACGGCGAGCCAAACGGATATATCAAGGGCGAGGAAGCCAGCGGTGCAATCGTGGTCGGGCTGCGTTACGGCTCAGGCACCCTCGTCAAAAAGAATGGCGGCACCGCCAAGGTTTTCTGGCAGGGCCCCAGCGCCGGCTGGGATTTCGGCGGCAATGCCGTGAAGGTCTTCACCCTCGTTTATAACCTCCCCGATGCGCAGACGATCTATCAGCGTTTTCCGGGCGTCGAGGGAAGCGCTTATCTCATAGGCGGCATCGGCGTGAACTATCAGCAGCGCGGCAATGTCATCCTCGCCCCCATGAGGTCGGGCGTCGGCCTACGTCTCGGCGCTTCTGTCGGTTACCTTAAATACACCAAGAGCCGTGAATGGTTGCCGTTCTGACGCAGTTCGGCCGCAACCGTCCGTGCCGCGTGTTTCAACGGTAGAACGGGACTTTTTTTTCTGGCAGGGTTGAAACCGTCCTGCCAAGCCGCTCGAATTCCTGAGAGGAGCCTATGGTCGAAAGCCTTATGCTGATCGCGCTCGGCTTTCTGACCGCGACGCTCTTTGCCATCATTGCCATCCAGTTCGTCTGGCGCCGGGCCGTCGCAGTCACCACCGCACGGCTCAACGCGGAATTCAATGTCGAGGAAGCGACGCGGGCAACCGACAAGATCGCCTCGCTCGAGGCGATGCTCGAAGACAAGCGGCACGAGGTCGCCGAACTCGCCTCCGGCAATGCGGCCTTCGCCGCTCGCAACGCCGATCTCGAGCAGTCCGTGTTGCGCGCAAGCGAGGAAGCCGCAAACCTGCGCCGGCAGATTTCCGACCTCGAAGCGCAATGCGAAACCGCGCACGCCGAGACCGAACGGAATGCTCAATCGCTGGCGGCGCTTCAATCCCATGCCGACGCGATACAGGCCCGTATCGGGGTCCTCGAACAGGCCGCATCGACGGAGATCGCCCGTCAGGCGCAAGTACAGCAGCAACTGAAAACAATCGGCGAAAAAGCGGCACGCCTTGTCTATGAGATGAACGAGGCCTTCGGCCAGGCGGCCGATACCGTCGGCCTGCAGGCCGCCGTCGCGGCGCCGCTTGCACCGTCAGCGTCGCCTGACATCGTCGAGCCGGCCGCGATCTCGCTGACGCCTTTCCCGGCCGACCGGGCCGACGGCGCCTTCGAGGAGCTCAATGCGATCAAGGCTTCGCTCTCCTCGAGTTTCGGCGAGGCCGGGCCAGGCGACGATGAGGACGACGGCCGCCCGCTGCCGAGCGAACACGTGCTGGCCGAACGCATCAAGGCGCTTGAGGCGGGCGTCGCCTCCTAGCCCCTCCAGAAAAACGGAAAACAGATTTCCATCCGGAGCTGCTCAAACACGCAACTCAGGGCTGGTTGACGGGCACCCGTCCCGGCGCACATAGCGCAAGACGTTCGGTCGGCGCCAGGATCAGCAGATCCGGCTTGTAGCGTTCGATCACGGACCAGTCGAAACCGCATTGCTCGTGATGCATCCATACGACTTTTGCCGCGTGCTCCATGAGGAGCGCCTCGCGTTTGTATGTAAAGGAATCGCCGAGCACCATCACAGTCGCCCCCGGACCGGCGGCAGGATCGCGCACGGTGACGGTCGCCGGCATGGCGGGTCGATCGACGATGACCTCGCTCGTCGAACGGATGGAGCCTCCCTTCAGGGTGTAGATCATCTGCAGGTCGGTGACGTCGTCCCGCACGCCGAGCATCCGCGCAAGATCTCCGCCTCTCGGCAATGGAAATGGCCGCAGGTCGATTTGCGTGGTGTCGATCGCCCAATCCGAATATCCCGCCTGTCGCAGGATTTCGTTAAAGGCCAGTAGCGCGCCCAGATTGTTCCAGTGCGTATCCGTCTGCATGTAGATTTCACGGTGCTTCTGCTCATCGCGCAACAGCGGCCGAAGATCGGCGAAGGGAACGCCCCGCTCCTTCAACGCGTCGCGCAGCACGTCGTACTCGGTCTTTACGTCTCCGACCTTCGCCCATGAAGGCAGCGTGTCGCGGTTGATGCTTTGGCTGTTGGGCGGGACCGCCATGACGAAGCGCCCGCCGCGTACTTCTTGTTCTCTCTCCAGCCTTAGCGCGATATCGGCCAATTGCTCGACCAGTTTCACGCGCATGCGCTGGCCCATGGATTGCTGAAACACGGCGTCGTCGGTCAGATAGAGCCAGTTTCCCGCGCCGTAAGCGACGCTCAGCGTCGTCGGCGAGCGCAGCAGATAACGCAGGCGTGCGTTCACATGCAAAAAGCTTTCGCGCAATCCGAAGTTCTGTTCGAGATAGGCGTTGGCCCGAGCCTGGATCCGGGCCGCAGCGTTGCCGGTTCCGCGCGGTTCCGGAGTTGCGGATTGCGTTTGCAAGAGGCCGACGAACATCGGTACGAACAGGAACGGCGCCATGATCATCGTCCATATCCGCCGGTGCTTTGCGATCATGCCCATGCTCAGAACCTGAAATAGAGGAAGGGGCTATATGTGCCCGAGCCGATCGAGAGCACGGAGAAGACGATCAGCGCCGTCATGAAAGCCAAATCCGGCAGGCTTCGATGCCGCCACCATCGCGCGACCGCATTCTGCCGTGGCGGTGTCCCGTTCGAACGCGGCAGCAATGACAGCGCCCAACCGACAACGAGCGCGGCCAAGGTCGTCGGGTAGAGCGCCAGATGCACACGGACATCCATGGGGCCGATCCCGTGCATCCCGACAAGGCCGGCGAACATGTTCAGAGCATGCGGCAGATCGACAGCGCGAAACCAGACCCAGCCGAGCATCGTCGCAATGAGTGCATAGGCCCATGCGAGCTTGTCCGGCACCCGTTTCAGCCAGCGGCCCAGACCCGCCCGTTCGATCACCAACAGACATCCGTGATAGGCGCCCCAGATAACGAAGTTCCAGCTCGCGCCGTGCCAGAGCCCGCAGAGCAGAAAGATCGTGACGAGATTGCGATAGGTCTGGAAGGCCGAACCGCGATTGCCGCCGAGCGGAATATAGAGATAGTCGCGGAACCAGGTGGACAGACTCATATGCCAGCGCCGCCAGAATTCGGTAATCGAGCGCGAGGTGTAGGGCAGCCTGAAGTTGCGCGGAAAGGTGAAACCGAACGCGACGGCAAAACCTATCGCCATGTTCGAATAGCCGGCGAAATCGAAATAGATCTGGATCGTATAGGCGGACACGCCCACCCAGGCTTCAATCAGCGTCGGACGCATGACCTGATCGAAGACCGCATCGGCGATCCGGGCCACTTCGTCGGCAATCAACACCTTCTGCGCGAGACCGATGACGAAGATGCGGGCGCCCATGCCCGCCCGCCCCCATGTGGTCCGGCGCCGGTCGATCTGGCGCGCCACCGTCTTGTAACGGATGATCGGTCCCGCCACGAGCTGCGGAAACATCGAGATATAGAGAGCGATATTGTCGAGCCGCCTCGCCGGCTGCGCGCTGCCGCGATGCACGTCGATGAGGTAGGAAATCGAGTGAAATGTGAAGAAGGAAATGCCGAGCGGCAGCTCGACCACAGGCACGGGCACCGACTTGCCGAAAAGCGCAAGCACCTGATTGACGTTGATGAGCGCGAAATCGGCATACTTGAAGACGCCGAGAAGCAGCAGATTGGCGGTTACCGCCGCGCCGGTGACCCAGCGCCGCCGGTTCGGTTCCGCCGCCGCGATCGCCAGCGCCGCTCGCCAATTGACGACAACCGAGCCCAGCATGACGAGCACGAACCACGGTTCGCCCCAAGCGTAAAACACCACCGAAAAGACGAGAAGCACGACGTTCCGCGCACGCGTCGACCGCCAGATGTAATAAAGGGGCAGGAAGAGCGGCAGGAAATAAAAGAGGAACGGAATGGAGGAGAAGACCATGATTTCTTGTTCGTCGATTCTCGAGGCGGAGACGGTCGGGTCTTTTACCACGGTTGTCAAATAGCCCATCGCCGGAAAGGCTTCACGAGGGCGAAACCATTGCGCCGCGCCGCCGTTTCAGTTCGTGGAGGACAACATGGCAGACCGCGGAAAAATCAGAATCGG
Organism: Parvibaculum sp.; assembly: GCF_035511255.1. GTDB lineage: Bacteria > Pseudomonadota > Alphaproteobacteria > Parvibaculales > Parvibaculaceae > Parvibaculum. Next base: position 5,444 of record NZ_DATKFR010000015.1, on the reverse strand, counting down.
AATTTCCGGCTGGACCTACAAGCCCTGGCGCGGTGTCTTTTATCCGGAGGACCTGTCCCAGAAGGACGAGCTTGCCTTCGCTTCCCGAGCCTTCCCGACGATCGAGATCAACGGCACCTTCTATTCGCTTCAGCGCAGCGAGAGCTTCGCCAAATGGGCCGCCGCAACCCCGGAAGATTTCGTCTTTGCCGTCAAGGCGCCGCGCTATATCACGCACATCAGACGGCTGAAGAATATCGAGAAGCCGCTCGCGAACTTTCTCGCCTCCGGTCTTCTGCGGCTCGGACCCAAGCTCGGGCCGATCCTCTGGCAGTTCCCGCCCAGCTTCCGCTTCGATGCCGAAAGGATCGAGAATTTTTTCAAACTCCTTCCGCGCGACACGGAAGCGGCGGCAAAGATCGCACGACGGCATGACGGCGCCCTCAGGGGCCGGGCATGGCTCAGGACCGACAGGAAACGCGCCCTGCGCCACGCGATGGAGATACGGCATGAAAGTTTCCGTTCTCCGGATTTCATCCGCCTGCTACGCAGATACCGCGTCGCTCTCGTTTGCGCCGATACGGTCGAATGGCCGCGCCTCATGGATGTGACGTCGGATTTCGTCTATTGCCGCCTGCATGGTTCCCGGCAGCTTTATGCGTCCGGCTACGGCAAGAGAGCGATCGACACATGGGCGGAGCGGGCGGTTGCCTGGGCGGATGGGCACGAACCCGCAGACGCCGAGCGCGTCATGGATCGCAACGGGCCGAAGAGAAGGCGCCGCGACGTCTTCGTCTATTTCGACAATGACATGAAGGTAAGGGCACCTCGAGATGCCAAAGCGCTTATCGGGAGAGTCGAGAAAATAGCTCCAGGTTAAAATCAGCTACTCACAGTCACCCGATGGGCGCGCCATGCCATGACAGCGTCGGCCATTGCCAGGACTTTCGTCTTCGGCCTGGCAGTCACGGATTGCGACTGCCAGATTTTGGATTCGACGGGCGCCGGGAATTGCTCCTAGAGTGAATTCTCCGAAACCGGATTGGCGGCCATGAGCACACCCGACAGAATTGGTCTGGTCTATCTCCCCTGCACAAAATGCGGCGAGCAGACCGAATTTCAGTTCGGCGATCTCGCTGGAACAGAAACTCTCGACTGCACGCATTGCGGCTCAGCACTCGACCGCGCCCTTCTCGGCCGGATCAGAATCGCTCTTCGTACGGATTATGTTCGCCGTCAGCGGCGGGCCGTATCGGGATTGAAGACCGCGATCTGAACGACAGCCGGACCGCGTTTGCTCTTCTGGCGCTCCTCCTCCCCAGCCCTTTCCAACCTGGCGCGATCCTTGCGGTGGCGGGGAAAGTGCAATCGGCGCCGGGCGTATTACGCCGGGAGGCGCCGACGATTGCGCGATATTTGAGCATATGCCCAAGGAGCGGGCATGGAATACAGGTGGAAGAAGGTATGATGTCGTCTCAAAGCGTCCCGAGCGCATCGCCGCATGAGTTCGACAGACTTCTCGAAAGCATTCATTCCGCGCATCGCGACAATCGCGCCGGCGCCCTCGCCGACTATATTCCCGAACTCGCCAAGGCATCGCCGGACGATTTCGGCCTCGCGATCGCGACCGTCGGAGGACGGCTGCATATTGCGGGCGACGCGGAGGTGCCTTTCACCATTCAGTCCATTTCCAAGGCCTTCACCTTCTGCCTTGCCCTGGAGCTTACAGGCCGCGACACCGTCCTTACGAGGGTGGGCGTCGAACCCAGCGGCGACGCGTTCAACGCCATCATCTTCGACGCGGTCGGCAAAAAGCCTTTCAACCCGATGGTCAATGCCGGTGCGATCACGATTGCCGGGCTGCTTTGCGAAACGCTCGGCGCCAGCGCTTTCGATTTCGTTCTCGATCGCTTCTCGCAGGCGGCTGGCAGGCCGCTCACTCTCGATGAAACCGTCTATCGCTCCGAGGCGGAGACGGGCCACCGAAACCGGGCGATCGCACATCTCCTCCTCGCCAACGACGTTCTGAAGGTTTCGCCGGACGAGGCGCTCGATCTCTATTTCCGTCAATGCTCGATCCGCGTCACCGCCAGCGATCTCGCGCGCATGGGCGCGACGCTCGCCAACATGGGCGAAAATCCCGTCACGGGGCGCGCCGCCTTCGAGTTGCGCGCGGTCCGCAATACGCTCGCCGTCATGTTCACCTGCGGCATGTACGACTACGCCGGCAACTGGGCCTACGACATCGGCGTACCCGCCAAGAGCGGCGTCGGAGGCGGCATTCTCGGCGTCGTCAACCGCCAGCTCGGCATCGCGACCTATTCGCCGCGTCTCGATGCGCGGGGAAATTCCGTCCGCGGGATCGCCAGTTTCGAGATGCTGGGCGAAGAGCTGGGGCTCCATGCTTTCGATTGCACGAATATGGGCTCGTCCTTCGTCAGCACACTGATCCGCTGACGAGTCAGAGCCAACCGGCCTTGCGGAACCGGAAATACAAATAGCCGCAGACGCCCGCCATCGCGCCGAGAACGACATAATAGCCGTAGGCCCATTTGAGTTCGGGCATATGCTCGAAATTCATGCCGTAGATGCCGGCAATGGCCGTCGGAATGGCGAGGATCGCCGCCCAGCCGGCGAGTTTCTTCGTCACCTCGTTCTGGCTCGCCGCGGAAATCATCACCGCCGCCTCGTAAGCCGAGGAAAGCGACTCCCGTAGACTGTCGATCGACTCGTTCACCTGCGTAATGTGGTCGTGCACGTCGCGGTAATAGGGGTGGATTTCCCGATCGATCATCGGCAGTTCATAACGTTCGAGCCTGTTGCAGAGTTCAAGCATCGGCGTGACGCGACGTCGGAACGTCGTCAGTTCGCGGCGAAGCTCGTAGATGCGGTCGATCTCCCCGCTCGTGAAGCTGTGCGCGACGATGTGGCATTCGATCTCGTTCACCTCCTCGACGATCTGGTCGATCACCGGGAAATACTGGTCGGCGACGAAGTCGAGAATGGCGTAGAGCACGTAGTCCTCGCCATGCGCGAGCAGCCTCGGTTCGCGCTCGCAGCGCTTGCGGACCTCCGTGTAGGAGTTCGACGCGCCGTGCCGGACCGAGATGACGTAGCCCTTGCCGACAAAGATATGCGTCTCGCCATAGACGATCTCCTGATGCTGCAACTGGGCGGTTCGCAGCACGACGAAGATGGCATCGCCATAGACGTCGATCTTCGGACGTTGATGCGCGCGATGCGCGTCCTCGATGGCGAGGGGATGAAGGCCGAACTCTCGTTCGAGATGCTGGAGCATCTCCTCGCAAGGCTCGTGCAGGCCTATCCAGAGAAAACCGCCATCCTCCATCGCCGCGAGTTTCGCATCGGCAAGCTTCATGTCGGCGATGCGTTTGCCGCCGCGATAGAGACCGCAGGCGACGACCATCGGCCGGCCGTATTCGTTGACGAGCGACTCAAAATCCATGGGATGCGCCTCTTCGATTCCGGCGCAACCATAGCATCGCGGGCGAAATTACGCCGCCGCGAAGAGCGCCTCGCAGCCCGTGCCGTCGAGAAGAGTATCCACCGCTTTCCGGTCGGCCGGCGTCAGCGTGGCCCGCTTCTCCCGCAGCCATTGCAGGCACTTGCCCTGATAGGGAAAGGGTTGCTGCACCCAGGGCCGGCCGTCGATTTCGGTCTCGACCGTCTCCTTGTCCGCCGTCAATGCCGCCGCATTGGCGAGCAGCGCCGGCGCATAGACGCGGCCCACCTCCTTCAGCAGCGCCACCATGGTCGCGGGCACCGCGCCTCTCGTCATCCACTCCCCCGGCTCTAGGCCGGAGCAGTCCTCCATCACGTCGACCCAGGCGAAGACGCGCGGTGCGCGATTGAGCGTCTCCTCCATCGGTGTCGGGTCGAAATGCGTGAGCTGCGTCAGTTGCCCGTAGACGCCGAAATCCGACGCGCCGGGCCGGTCACCCATCAGAAAGGGACACGTTTCGAGATGCGCCTTGAAGGCGTCGAGGAAGCGTTTGTAGCTCGCTTCAATCACCGGCGCCGTGGTGTCGTTCGAGCCGACGACATAGAGGCGCGAGATCTGACGTTCGGCGATATAGTCGCCCATTTTCAGCGCCTGTTCTTCCGGCGCCGTCAGCCGGTGCCAGCGCGGCAGGATCGCCGCCGCCCGGTCGATGTCGGGCTTGTAGTACCAGCGATAATGGAACATCGCCTTGGTCAGCCACTCGTCGGCATAGTCCTCGAGGAGGTAGTCGAGGAATTCGATGACCGGATCGTCCGGAATGACGCTGCGACCCCTAAACTCTTTTTCGAAGCGGCGGATCAGCGGCGTCGAGTCGACCGCGGCCTCATAATCTCCCTCGCCTTCCTTCAGATAAAAAGTCGGCAGCAAGGATACCTTCGGCTTCGGCAGACCGCGCCTGTCCGGCTCGTCGCCCTGCAGGAAGCCATAGGGAATCTGCCGGTAACGCAACAGAGCCAGCATCTTGCGCGTATAGGGCGAGCCCGGCGCGCCGCGCAGCAGCAATGGAGTGCTCAGGCTCATGGTTTCCTCCCTTGGCCCTTGTAATGACATTATCAGTGTCATTTTATTTGCCGCCGGTCAACCGCTCCGCCATACTGCCGGGACGTGGACGGGAGGAGACCGGTCGCGTCGCTAACCTCGGGGAGGGTATACGGATGATCATGCTCGAATGCTGGCTGCCGGCGCTGGCGGCTTACGCTCTTTTCCTGGCCTGGTACCAGAACTGGCGCGGCCCGCTCAGCCGCGCGGAGGTCGATGCCTTCATGGCCGAGGCCGAGGCCCAGGACGCCGGCAAGAACAACGACCTCGATATCGTCCGCGCCTTTCTCGAAAAAGACGACGGCCGCGAATTCGTGATGCTCAATCTGGTGCGCGTCGCGCCGGGGCTGGTGCCGGATCCCGAGACGGGAACGCCCACACAAGGCCGCGTCCTGATGAACCGCTATTCCACGCCCTTTATCAAGCGGCTCATCCTGCGCGGCGGTCATCCCGCCATCGTCGCGCGCAAGGTCGGCGGCTATGTCGACGCCTGGCATGTCGCGCCCGATCCCGGCTGGACGATCATGGGATACATGCGCTACCGCAGCCGCCGCGACATGGCGAAACTCGCCTTCGACCCGCGCTTCCGCGACATCCACAAGTTCAAGATTGCCGGTACCGCCGAAACCTTCTCCTTCCCGACGCAGCCGATGCTGACACTCTTCGTCGGTCCGCGCGTCTGGGTGCCGCTGACGCTCGCGCTGATGGCGGCGCTCGCCAATCTCGCAGTGATCGCTTGAACGAGGGAAGAGGAAGAACGCGTGGCCGGATCGACGCGATCGACGGCCTGGCGCGATTGGTATCCCCAAGGGGAGTCGAACCCCTGTTTTCGCCGTGAGAGGGCGACGTCCTGGGCCACTAGACGATGGGGACGTGACCAGTTCGGGCGCCTCGTATAGGACGC
>NZ_DATKFR010000014.1:0-2352 GCF_035511255.1 Parvibaculum sp. | reverse complement strand
CCCGGCCTCGATCGTCAGATTACAGACGGTCATGCGGCCTTCGACCGAAAGATCGCGGATCGCCTCGCCGGCATATTCGATGACATGGCCGTTGCCGCCCGCCGTGCCGATATGGCCGATGATGGCGAGCGCGATGTCCTTGGCGGTGAACCCCGCCGGCGCCTTGCCGACGACGTTGATGCGCATGTTCTTCGCCTTGGCCTGGATCAGCGTCTGCGTCGCGAGCACATGTTCGACTTCCGACGTGCCGATGCCGTGGGCGAGCGCACCGAAGGCGCCATGCGTCGAAGTGTGGCTGTCGCCGCAGACGATAGTCGTGCCCGGCAGCGTGAAGCCCTGCTCCGGCCCGACGATATGGACGATGCCCTGGCGCTTATCGGTCATCTCGAGATATTCGATGCCGAAGGACTTCGCATTGTCGTCGAGCGTCTGCACCTGGATGCGGCTCTCTTCATCGGCGATGCCCTTGGAGCGGTCGGTCGTCGGCACGTTGTGGTCGGCGACGGCGAGCGTCTTGGCCGGCGCGTGGACCTTGCGGCCCGACATGCGCAAGCCCTCGAAGGCTTGCGGGCTCGTCACTTCATGCACCAGATGGCGGTCGATATAGAGAAGGCCGGTGCCGTCCTCCTGCATGTCGACGAGATGCGCGTCCCAGATTTTGTCGTACATGGTGCGGGGTGCAGCCATTTTTCTTTCTCCTTTTGCGGGCGCTGCGAGAGCCAGGCTCGCGCGCACCGTTCAGTGTCAATCAGATAAGAGGCGGGCCCAAAAACGAAAAGCGGGCATGGGGCCCGAGGCCCCTGCCCGCTTTTTGCGTCTCGTCCAATCGTCTGCCGACGAAATCAGGCGGCGCCGTTCTCTTGCGAGCGGGCTTTGTGGTCCTGCTTCTCGGTAATTCGGGCCGACTTCCCGCGGCGGCCGCGAAGGTAATAGAGCTTCGCGCGGCGAACACGGCCCTTGCGCACGACCTTGATCGAGTCGACGAGCGGGCTGTAGATCGGGAAGACGCGCTCGACGCCCTCGCCATAGGAAATCTTGCGAACGGTGAAGTTCTCGTTCAGTCCGCCGCCCGAACGCGCGATCACCACGCCTTCATAGGCCTGCAGACGGGAGCGCTCGCCTTCAACGACCTTCACATTGACGATGACCGTATCGCCGGGCGCGAAATCGGGAATCTCCTTACCGCCGGAGAGGCTTCCCATCTGCTCCTGCTCGATCTGCTCAATGATATTCATCGGTTTAAACCTCAGGTATTGAAGGCGCCGGAGCCGGGCCCTTTCGGGGCTCTTTTCGGGGAAACCCCGTCCGGAAGCGCGCTTCACTATCACACTTCAATGTCACTGGCGACTGTCTTTGGACCGCAGCTTCAGAAATTTCTCCCAAAGATCGGGTCGCCGTTCCTTCGTTAACGCCTCGGCCATGGCACGGCGCCAGGCTTTGACCTTCTTGTGGTCCCCGGAGGTCAGGACCGCCGGGATCTCGCGGCCCTCGAAACTCTGGGGCCGCGTATAATGCGGGTACTCAAGAAGCCCGCTCTCGAAACTCTCATCCTCGCCGGAGGCCTCCTTGCCCATGACGCCGGGAAGGAGCCTCACAACCGCGTCCAGAAGCGCCAGAGCCGCCGGCTCGCCGCCCGATAGGACGAAATCGCCGAGGCTCACCTCTTCGAGCCCACGGGCCTCGATGACCCGCTCGTCGAGCCCCTCGAAACGCCCGCAGAGAAGCGTCACGCCGGCCCCCGACGCCAGCTCCCGGACGCGGGCCTGTGTCAGCGGCGCGCCCCGGGGGCTCAGGTAAATCAAGGGCTTGGAAGCCCCTTCCGCCATCGCCCCGTCGATCGCCGCGGCCACCACGTCGGCCCGCATCACCATGCCCGGACCGCCGCCTGAGGGCGTGTCGTCGACCGAACGGTGCCTGTCCGTGGCAAAACCACGAATATCCACCGCTTCGAGCCGCCACGTTCCGGCTTCCAGTGCCCGTCCCGCCAGCGAAATGCCGAGCGGCCCCGGAAACATCTCCGGAAAGAGCGTCAGCACCGTCGCCGTCCAGGGCTCAGCCATCCGCGCCCTCGTCGGTCCCGGTCCCGGTCTCCGTCTCTGTCTCGGGGCCCTCGTCGAAGAGGCCGGCGGGCGGATCGATCACGATCCGCTGCCCCGCAATATCGACCTCCGGGACGTTCTCGTCCGTGAAGGGCAGATAGACCGACGGTCCGCCTTCGGCCCGCTCGATCTCCAGAAGATCGCCTGCGCCGAAATTCTCGACCGCCACGACCCGGCCATAGACCTCGCCGTCCATGCCCACCGCCGAAAGCCCGATGAGGTCGGCGTGATACCAGCCTTCCTCCTCGTCCGT
>NZ_DATKFR010000013.1:0-16283 GCF_035511255.1 Parvibaculum sp. | reverse complement strand
CGCGTCGTAGCGATCGGCGAGGGCGGAGAGGCCGGGGATCAGAGGCACGGGATTGTCGACTATCGGATTCATTGGTGGACTCAAATCAGGAGAATGTCGTCCCGGCACTCGTTGCCGGGACCCAGATGGGTCGGCGGATGCTGCGGCCGATGGGTCCCGGGAATAAATCCCGGGACGACACCACGCTTTTGTCAACTCTCTGCCTCGTCAGTCCTCCGCCTCGCCGGCGAGTTTCAGAAACACGACTTCGGCGATGCCGTATTTGCGGCGGTCGAGTTCCTCGAAGCCTTCGGGCGCGGCGAATTTGCTGCTGGCTGCTTCCTCGACGACGAAGAGTGCGTCGGGTTCGACCCAGCCGCCGTCGCGGGCCGAAAGGAGGGCGCGTTCGGCGAGGCCCTTGCCGTAAGGCGGATCGAGAAAGACGAGCGAGAAGGCGGGACCGACGCTGCCGGGGCGCGGACCCAGCGCGGTCGCATCGCGCTTGTAGATTTTCGCGTGACCGGTGAGGCCGAGCGCTTCCATGTTTTCGCGGATCGCGCCGCGCGCATCGGCATCTTCCTCGACGAAGAGCGCGAAGCTGGCGCCCCGCGAAATCGCCTCGAGGCCGAGCGCGCCGGTGCCGGCGAAGAGATCGAGCACGCGCGCGCCTTCGAGATCGAAACTCCCGAAATCGGCGTGAGCGAGGATGTTGAACAGCGCTTCGCGGACGCGGTCGCTGGTGGGGCGCACATTATGGCCCGGCGGGGCCGCGATGGCGCGGCCCTTATGGGCGCCGCCGACTATTCTCATGAGGCTTCTTCTTGCTGGGTTGGGCCTTGCCGGCGGGGCGCGCGGCGCCTGCGCCACCGGGCTTTTTCGGCAGATGGAGTTTCGGTCTCGACGAGGCGTGCTCGACCGTGGTCTGCGGCTTGCCGGATTTCCGCTTCGCGGAACCCGGTTTGCCCGCATGCTGTTTCGGCGCGGCCGAATGCGGTTTCGGCATGCGCGGCTTGCCCGCCACCTGCGGTTTAGACGATGACGGCTTTGACGATTGAGACTTTGCGGCGGAAGGTTTGCCCGACGGCGTTTTCTTGGCAGGCTGAGCGGGCATTGCGGCTTCGGCGGCCTCGATCTTGGCGCGGAAGGCTTCGCCATGCGCGCCGAGTTGGTCCATCAGCACGCGGTTCGGCACCTGCTTCACTTCGCCCTCGACGAGATCGCCGATCTGGAAGGGGCCGAAGGAAAGGCGGATCAGCCGGTTGACGGTGAGGCCAAGGGCGCCGAGCACGCGCTTCACCTCGCGGTTCTTGCCTTCCTTGAGGCCGACCGTGAGCCAGACGTTCGAGCCCTGCACCTTGTCGAGCGAGGCCTCGATGGGGCCGTAGCGCACGCCCTCGACCTCGATACCGTCCTTCAGGCGATCGAGACCTTCCTGCGTGACGTCGCCCCAGGCACGGACGCGGTAGCGCCGCGTCCAGCCGGTCGCCGGAAGTTCGAGAAGGCGCGCGAGTTCGCCGTCATTGGTGAGAAGAAGGAGACCTTCGGTGTTGATGTCGAGGCGGCCGACCGAGACGACGCGGGGCATGTCGTCCGGCAGGCGCTCGAAGACGGTCGGGCGGCCCTCCGGGTCCTTCGCGGTCGTCACCAGGCCGGCCGGCTTGTGGTAGCGCCAGAGCCGCGTCGGCTCGAATTGCGGGAGCGGCTCGCCATTGACGACGATGCGGTCCTTCGGCGTCACGTTGAGGGCCGGGCTCGCCAGAAGCTTGCCGTTGACGGAGACCTTGCCTTCCTCGATCAGGCGTTCGGCATCGCGGCGCGAGCAGATGCCGGCGCGCGCGATGACTTTTGCGATGCGCTCGCCTTCCGGCGAGCGGGGCGCAATGCGCTCGCCTTTGGGCGCTTTCGGTTTCGCATCGGACGTGGCGTCGCGGCGCTGGGCGGGTCTGGCGTTCATCGTATTGTTTCTTTTCTCAGCTCAGTCAGCGTTGCGCGCGGACATGAAGGCTGATGCCGGAGCTGCGCTGCAGATAGCCGATGACGGTGAGCAGATTGCGCGCATTCGGATTGCCGCGCGGGCCGAACATGCGCATGAGACTTTTCGCCGGCGTATCCGTTGCCTCGCCAAGCCGTTCGAACCCGACCGTCGCGTTGATGTAGTCGCGCAGAATGGTTTTTCCCGCATCGAGATCGCCGCTCAGCAAGGCTTCGACGCCTTCCGTCAGAAGAGCCTCGCGAAAGCTCGCATCCTTGCGAACGCGTGCCTGCACGGTCTCCTTGAATGAACGTGTAAGAGCCATCATGCGCTCCCTTTCCTTCGGGCCTTGTAATCTCTCCAGTAGCTTTGCGCGAGTTCTATATCGCGCTGCTGGCGCTCCTTCGTTCCACCGGTCAGAAGGATGACGAGCTTTTCGCCGTCCCTGCCGAAATAGACGCGGTAGCCGGGACCGGAATCGATCCTGTATTCGAGAACGCCGGCTCCGACACCCTTCACGCTAGACGTATTGCCGAGGCTCAGTCGCGTAACGGCTGCGGTGATCTTTGCCGCGATGACGGCATCGAGCTTATCGAACCATGTCCCGAACGGGCTTCGCCCTTCGGTGTCCAGATATTCGAGAATTTGCATCGCTGCTCCTTCGAGGGGATCGCGCGTCTACAGACGGGCCGCTTCATAGGTAACGTATAAGTTACCTTTGTGCAAGTCCATCGTGCCACTTGTCTAAAAGCGTTCGGCACGGCACCGTCCGGCCATGACCGACGCGCCTCTACCCGCCCCGACATTCATGGATTTCGCCTTTGCCGAGGCGGAAGCGGCGGGGGCGCGGGGCGAGGTGCCGATCGGCGCGGTGATCGTCGACGGCTCGGGGGCCGTCATCGCGGCGGCGGGAAACCGGACGCTCGAACTGAAAGATCCGACCGCCCATGCCGAGATGCTGGCGATCCGCGAGGCCTGCGCGAAACTCGGTTCGGAGCGCCTGACGGGCTGCGATATTCATGTGACGCTCGAGCCCTGCCCGATGTGCGCGACGGCAATTTCCTTCGCGCGGCTCAGGCGGGTTTACTTCGCGGCGGCCGACGAAAAAGGCGGCGGCGTCGAGCATGGGCCGCGCATCTTCGCGCAGGCGACATGCCATCATCGGCCCGATGTCTATGGCGGCATTGGCGAGCGACGCGCGGCGGAGATGCTGCGGAGTTTTTTTGCAGTGCGGCGAAACTGAAGCGCGACGTCGTTTCCGCGCAGGGCGATTTGCCTCGTGATTTGCGGGGATCAACCCGCTACAGTCCCCCCATTCGCCATTGAAGGGGGGCGCTCGCAAGGCATCCCCACTCGTCAAAATGTGAGAGGGAGAACTCATGGATTTCGAATATTCCGATAAAACAAAAGAGCTGATGACCCGGCTGAACCGGTTCATGGATCAGCACGTCTATCCGAACGAGAAGACCTATGACGCGCAGATGGCGGCGTTTCGCGCCGCCGGCAATCCCTGGCAGGTGCCGCAGATTCTCGAGGACCTGAAGCCGCTCGCGAAGAAGGAAGGGCTGTGGAACCTGTTCCTGCCCGAGAGCGAGCGCGGCGGCGGGCTCACCAACATGGAATATGCGCCGCTCTGCGAGATCATGGGCCGCGTCGGCTGGGCGTCGGAAGTGTTCAACTGCTCGGCGCCCGACACCGGCAACATGGAAGTGCTGGAGCGCTACGGTTCCGAGCGGCACAAGAAGGAATATCTGGAGCCGCTGCTCGAGGGCGAGATGCGCTCGGCCTATCTGATGACCGAGCCGGATGTCGCCTCGTCGGATGCGACCAATGTTTGCACCCGTATCGAACGCGACGGCAATGAATACGTCATCAACGGCCGCAAGTGGTGGTCGTCGGGCGTGGGCGATCCGCGCTGCAAGATCGCGGTCGTCATGGGCAAGACGGACCCGAAGGCCGACACCTATCGCCAGCAGTCGCAGATCCTGATGCCGCTCGACGCGCCGGGCGTCAAGGTCGTCCGTATGCTGCCGGTGTTCGGCTATGACGACGCGCCGCATGGCCATGCGGAAGTCATTCTCGAAAACGTCCGCGTGCCAGCCGAGAACCTGCTTCTCGGCGAGGGACGCGGCTTCGAGATCAGCCAGGGCCGCCTTGGACCCGGCCGCATCCATCACTGCATGCGCACCATCGGCGTCGCCGAGCGCGCATTGGAACTGATGGTGAAGCGTCTGCTCACGCGCGAAGCCTTCGGCAAGAAGATCGCCGAGCATTCCGTGTGGGAAGAGCGCGTGGCCGCCGCCCGCATCGACATCGAGATGGCGCGCCTCCTGACGCTCAAGGCCGCCTATATGATGGATACGGTGGGCAACAAGGTCGCCCGCGCCGAGATCGCGATGATCAAGGTCGCGGCGCCGAATGTCGCGCTCCGCGTCATCGACGATGCGATCCAGGCGCATGGCGGCGGCGGCGTGACGACCGATTTCGGTCTGGCCAAGATGTATTCCGGCATGCGCACGCTGCGCCTCGCGGACGGCCCGGACGAAGTCCACGCCCGCACCATCGCCAAGCTCGAGTTCAAGAAATACTCGAACAAGGTCCGCGCCGCTGCCGAGTAAGGCAGACATGAACAGACAGAACGGCCGGTCCTCATGGGACCGGCCGTTTTGATGCCGGGAGCCAAGATGAGCATGAAACTCTACAACGCCCAGCTGTCGCCCTTTTCGGCGCGTGTCCGTCTCGCCATCTATGCGAAGGGTCTCGACGTCGAGATCGTCGACGGTTTCAGTTCGCCCGAACTCGAGGCCGAGCTCGAAAAACTCAATCCGATGCACAAGGTGCCGACGCTGCTGATCGACGGCAAGGCGCTGCCTGAATCCGAAGTCATCTGTGAATATCTGGAAGATCTCGGTCTCGGCACGCCGTTGCGTCCGAAGGACCCGGCCGAGGCCGCGCGCGTGCGGCTGCTGTCGCGCATCGGCGATCTCTACATCATGGAGCCGATGACGAAGCTTTTCGGCCAGATCAATCCCAAGGGGCGCGACCAGGCGCTTGTCGATCGCGAACTCGCCGAACTTGCCAAGGGCATCGGCTGGCTCGGCCATTACATCGACGGCTCGCCCTATGCGGTGGGCGGCAAGCTTTCGCTCGCCGACTGCACGCTGGCGCCGATGCTCTTTTTCTACGAACAGATCGGGCCGATGTTCGCGGTCGCCGACGTCTTCACGAACGTGCCGACGCTGAAGAGCTATTTCGCCGGTCTCAAGAACGATCCGCATGTGGCGCGCGTTCTTTCGGAGGTCGACGCAGCCTTGCGCAAGGTGATGGGGCGGTAGTTCGCGACCGCCGAGCGCGCCGCCGTTTATTGAGCGACGACGCAGCGCGGCAGTAACGGCAATTCGACATCGACGCTGGTGCCGTGGCCGATGCTGCTCTCGATCGAGATCGTGCCGCCATGAAGCTCGGCGAGCGAGCGGACGAGGGCGAGGCCGAGACCCGTTCCCTGCTTCGTCAGTTCGGCGTCGAGCGAGACCTGCTCGAAGGGTCGCGCGAGACGCGGGATGTGTTCGGCGGGAATGCCGCGGCCCGTATCCGAGACGTTGAACCTGATGCCGCCCTCCACCGCCTCGGCGCTGGCGTAAACGCGCCCGCCCGCCGGCGTGAACTTGATCGCATTGGACAAAAGATTGAGAAGGATCTGCTTCAAGGCGCGCATATCGGCGACCAGAGGCAGGACGGCGGCGCTTTCGGGCAGGCCTATGTCGAGCGTGAGTCCGCCTTCCTCGGCGCGGCCGCGCACGAGCTTCACCGCCGAACCCATGACCGCAGCCACATCGACATGCTCGTAATGGAGGTCGTACTTCCCCGCCTCGATCTTCGACATATCGAGAATGTCGCTGATGAGGTCCAGAAGCAGGGCGCCGCTGTCGTTGATGAGTTGCGCATATTCGACATAGCGCGGGCTGCCGAGCTTGCCGAACATTTCGAGCTTCAGCATTTCCGAAAAACCGATGATCGCGTTCAAGGGCGTGCGGAGTTCGTGGCTCATATTGGCGAGGAAACGCGACTTCGTGCGGCTCGCGGCTTCGGCGCGTTCGCGCGCCTCCATCAATTCGATTTCGTGAAGTTTACGCTCGCTCATGTCGCGCGTCGTGCCGACAAGTTCGGTGATCTCGCCGGTGCCGGCGTCGCGCACGGGACGCATCGTGGTCTCGACCCAGACATAATGTCCGGACTTGTGGCGGAAGCGATATTCGAGGCGCAGCGTACCGTTGCCGTCCCGAAGACGCTGGTAATAATCGGCGAGGCGGGGCCGGTCATCCGGGTGGAGATAGTCGGTCACCGCCGTGATCTTCGCGGCCTCTTCGGGGAGATAGCCCAGAATGCTCTCGATCGAAGGCGATACGAAGATGAGCTGCCCCGTCGGCGTCAGATGATGGATGATGTCGGACGCCTGCTCGGCGAGCAGGCGATATCTGGACTCACTCTGGCGCAACGCCTCTTCGGCCCTGATTTCCTCCGTCACGTCCTCGACGAGACCGACCAGCGCGCCGACTTCGTTCTGGGCGTCGATTTCGCAATAGGCCTGCGTCTTGATGTGCCGATAGCCGCCGTCGCCGGCAAGAAAACGAGTGGTCGAAACGATGGGCTCCCTGGTCTCGAAGGCGTCGAGAAACTTCGAGAGCAATTCGTCGCTGTCGTCCGCATGGACGAGCGTGCGATACCAGTCGCCGTCGGTCGGCATCAGTTCGACAGGTCGATCGAGAATCTTCGCGACGCCCTGCGACCAGGTCGGCGCCAGCGCGCCCTTGGACCAGCGCCAGTGACCGAAGCGGGCGAGACGTTCGGCTTCGAGCAGTTGCTCGGCCAATCGCCGGGGTTCGGTGACGTCGCGCGAGAGGCACAGGATCGCGCCGACATCGGGATTGGCAAGAAGGTTCCTCGCCCGCGCCTCCATCCAGCGCCAACTGCCGTCGGCATGCGGCAGCCGGAACGTCTCCGTCGAAATCCAGTCGGGTGAATCCATGCAGGCGGCGAGGTGCCGGCCGACGCGCTCGCGATCGTCCGGGTGCACACCGTCGGTGACGGACATGCCGATCAGGGGATCGGCGCTGTAACCCAGTACCTCCTCGATGGCCGGACTGTGATAGAGGATCGTGCCGTCGCCGTCGATCAGGGTGAGAATGTCGCCGGCGTTTTCCACCAGGGCGCGGAAGAATGCGTCCTCGGTCGGCACGACATGACGCATGCCCCGCCAGGCCGGCGCTTCCTCGCTGTCCGAACGTGCTGTCTTGCGACGCGACATCTTGCTCCCCAATCCGGCCGAGGCCGGTCGTCCGGAAAGCGGGCACCTCCGATGTGCTTGCCGGACAAGGGGAGTCTAGAATGCGAGTTTTAATATATGTTGAAGCACACGGACGATTTTTACGTTTCGCTAACCACGTCGCCGCGTCTCAAAGGTGTTGTTCCTTGCGCTGAAGGATGTCCCGTGCGGCGTTCGCGAGGTTGGCGCAAGCGTCGCCGAGCGTCTTGGCGCGTTCGGAGCTCGCATTGCCGTCGAGGCCGCGCTTGTAGACGCCCTGGCTGATGGAGGCGAGACGGAACATCGAGAAGGCGAGATAGAAATTCCAGTCGGCGATACCGTCGCGGCCCGCGTGGCGGCAATACATGGCGGCATATTCCGCATCCGTCGGGATGCCGGGCGTCTTCGTCCGGTCGATCGGGCCGACGCCGCCGGCGACGCCGAGGAGATCGTACATGCAGTTATAGGCGACGTCGGCCAGCGGATGGCCGATCGTGCAGAGCTCCCAGTCGAGGACCGCGATCATGCGGGGTTCGGTCTGGTGGAACATGGTGTTGCCGAGGCGGTAGTCGCCATGGGCGATGGTCACCGACTGCTCGTCGGGAATATGCGCCGGCAGATAATCGATCAGTTCTTCCATGGCCGGGATGTCGGCCGTCTGCGCGCCGCGATACTGCTTGATCCAGCGGCCGATCTGGCGCTCGAAATAGTTTCCCGGCTTGCCGAAATCGCCGAGGCCGACCTTCTGGTAGTCGACCTTGTGAAGCCTGGCGAGATTCTCCGCCATGTTCGCATAGATGGCGCGGCGCTCGCCTTCGGTCGATCCGGGCATAGTCGAATCGCGGAAGACGCGGCCTTCGAGAAATTCCATGACGTAGAAGGATGTGCCGATGACGCCATCGTCCTCGCAGAGCGCGTACATATGCGGGACCGGGACGTCGGTGTCGGCGAGCGCTTTCATGACGCGGTATTCGCGGTCGATCTGATGGGCGCTGGCGAGGAGGATGCCCGGCGGCTTCTTGCGCATCACGTAACGGCGCGTGGGCGTGGTGAGCAGGAAGGTCGGGTTCGACTGGCCGCCGGAGAACTGCTGAACCTCGAGCGCGCCGCTGAAGCCTTCCACCGCCTCGCGGCACCAGGCTTCGAGCCGCTTCACGTCGAAGCGATGGGCATCCCGGACGTCGCCGATTTCGCCGTCGGCATTCTGCTGCGTTGCTTCGGCCATGGCCGTCTCTCCCCGAAATTTCTTGTTGGAAGAGATTTAGCAGGTCGCGGCGCGAGAAAACAATGTCGCGACGAGGATCGATTACCTGACGTCGGGTAAAGGCTCTCCCCCCTTGAGGGGGAGGGTAGGGAGGGGGGTGAAGTGGGAGGGGGGTGAAGTGGAAGCGGGAGAATTCAGGCCGCTTCGTCGGAGGGCTTGAAGCCTTCGGCCATGGTGCCTTCGACGCGTTGGCGCCGGGCGTTGTGGACGAGGGTGCCGCGCTTGTCCTCATCGTCCGGCTTCGAGGTCGCCATGCGCAGGACTTCGGCGTAGCTCTCCTTCGTTTCGATGCGCGGGCCGAAGCCATTGGCGATCAGGAAGGCGCGCGTCTTCGGCAGGTTGTAGCAGGGCACCCACATCATCAGGTGGTGCTCGACATGGTAGTTGACCCAGTAGGGGGCGACGAGAGCGCGCTCGATCAGGTTCGCCTTGGTGGTGCGGGCGTTGCGGAAGTCGTCGTTGTTGTCCGGCACCATCGCATGTTCGGCGATGTTGCGGATGCGCGTGATCGCCTGCTGCCAGGTGAGGAAGGGAAGGAGCCAGAGCGTGAAATAGAGAACCCAGTGGCCGCTGGCCGCGAGGATGCCGAAGATGACGAGCTGGCAGACGGTGGCGCGGCCGAGCTTGTCCCAGTAGTTGCGGAGGCGCCGCTCGAGCGTCCAGTCGGGCTTTCCGAGCGCGTTCAGAATCTGCGCCTTGCGCTGCTGGTAGCCCGTCTGGCCGGTGAGGTCGCGGATCATCTTGCGGCGGAAGCTCGCCTTGGTGATCGGGAAGGGCGCGGAAAGGACGAGGTCCGGGTCTTCCGGCTGCTGCGTGTTCGCGTGATGCTTCAGGTGATAGCGGCGATAGGCGCCGGTTTCGGCCATCATCGGATAGGCGCAGAGCCACTGGCTCAGGAAGGTGTTGAGCTTCGGATTGTGGCAGAGAATGCCATGCGCGCCGTCATGCATCAGGATCGCGAGGCCAAGCTGGCGCGCGCCGATGAGGGCGACGGCGAGGATGAAAGTGATCGGGTTCGGGAGCCAGACGAAAAGGGCCATCGCGCCGAAGATCACGCCCCAGGCATGGACGACGCAGAAGAGCCCGCGCCAGTCGGAGCGGCGGCGGACGATGGAAAGCTGTTCGGGCGTCAGGAGTTCGCTGGCACTTGTCATGCTCTGATCCTCGGTTCGGCTTTCGCTTGCGGGCGGGCGCGGAGAAGGCCCACGCCGGCCAGGCAGAAGTTCATGATTTCATCGACGACCTTGTCGCCCTTCTCGTCCAGCTCATGGGACTCGGGCGCGAGCGGGCCGATCAGCGCCGTCGGAATGGCGCCGGCGATGCAGGCGGCGGCGACCCTGACGTCGCGGGGCGGGAATTCGCCCGCCGCGATGCCGTCTTCGAGGATGCCGGCGAAAATCTCGCCATGGGTGCGGCGGAAGCGGGCGCGTTCCTCCGCCAGGCCGACATCGACCGGCTCGGCGAGCAGCGCAAAGGCGAGGCGGCGGCCGCGAACGGCGCGGGAGGCGAAGGTGCGCAGCACGGATTCGAGGCGTTCGGCGGCGCTGCCCTCGCCTTGCGCGATGCCGGCCAGCACATTCATCTCGCGGGCCGAGACCTCGCGGAACACCTGACGGCAGAGTTCTTCCTTGGAGGGGAAATAGCGGTAGAGCGTACCCGTGGCGACGCCGGCCTTCTTCGCCACCTCGGTCATCTGCGCGGCGGCGAAGCCGCCTTCGGCGACAAGCTCGCGAGCGGCGTTCAGAATATGCCGGCGCGTGTCGGCAAGACGGGCGGCAACGGAATCGGTGCGTCGATAGGCCAAAGCATGAACCTCCATTCGAGTAACCCGAATGAACTACGATTCAGCTTAGCGGTCAAGCGAGGCGACAATGAGATCCGGTTCGTGGGAGCGCTCCCGCGACGAGCGGAAAATCCCGGTTCATTTATTGCGGGTACGGTGCTTCCTGGCCGGCTCGGCTTGCGCGGTGGCCAGTTCATACCAGGAGGACGTGCCGGTGAGGCTGCCTGCAGTCAGGGCCGCCGCATGGAGCCATTCGGCAAATCGTGCCGTGAACATGAGTTCTCTCCTTCAACGCGGTTTTGTTGCGTTGCAGCAAAGATAATAGGGTTAGTACCCTAATTCAAGCGCTGAACCCTGCGTCATGGCCGCGCGGGTCAGGGGAGTTAGAAAATTGAATGTGTCATCCCGGCGAAAGCCGGGACCCATTGGTTCTCCCAGCAGGCGTTGTTGCGTGATCCCTGTCCATCGCACCGTCGCCACGACGCGCGACGAGAGGTGGATTGGGTCCCGGCTTTCGCCGGGATGACATCCTGTATTGATCAAGACATCGCCGAGTGAGCACGGGACTTCCGGCGAATCCTCGGGCATAAAGGCGACCGCGCGGGATCGGGTGGGCTCCCCGCCGGCGGCGACCCTCGCCGCCTCCTCCTCAGTCGCGGTGACATGCCGATGCCCCAGGTTTCCCTTCGGGACGTTCTCAAGGTGCGGGATTTCCGCATCTTTCTCGCGGGCCGCTTTCTCGGCACGCTCGGTTCGCAGGTGCAGTCGGTCGCGGTCGGCTGGCAGATCTACAACCTCACGCATAGCGCGACGGCGCTCGGCCTTGTCGGCCTCGCGCAGTTCCTGCCGATGGTGTTGCTGATCCTGCCGGCGGGCGACGTCGCCGATCGCATCGACCGCCGCCTCATCGTCGCGCTGAGTTATACGCTGCAGGCGATCGCCATCGCGCTGCTGATCCTGCTCACGCATCTCGGAACGCCGGATGTCTGGCCTTTCTATCTGGTGCTGGTGCTCACGGGCGTCTCGCGCGCCTTCGCCGGACCGGCGCTGCGTTCCTTCGTGCCGCTTCTCGTCGAGAAGGAGCAGATGCCGCGGGCCATCGCGCTCAGTTCGTCGTCCTTTCAGGTCGCGGTGATCGGCGGACCGGCGCTGGGCGGCATTCTCTATATCTGGGGACCGCTCGCGGCCTATGGCGCCTGCCTCTTATTTTTTGTCGCGGTCGCGCTCGCCTTCGTCGCGGTGCGCACGCAGCACAGGCAGCAGCCCGCCGATCCGACGCTCACAGCTTTCGGCCGGGTCACAGCGGGCATCGCCTATATCCGCACGCAGCCCATCGTGCTCGGCGCGATCTCGCTCGATCTCTTCGCGGTGCTGCTCGGCGGGGCGACGGCGCTGCTGCCGATCTACGCCAAGGACATCCTGCATGTCGGGCCGGAAGGGCTCGGCCTGATGCGCTCGGCGCCGGCCATCGGCGCGGTGCTGGTCAATTTCGCGCTCATCTGGCGGCCGCTCCACCGGCATACGGGGCTCGTCATGTTCGCTTGTGTGGCGCTTTTCGGCGTCGCCACCATCGTCTTCGGCCTGTCGGAGAGCTTCCTCGTCTCGCTCGTCGCGCTCTTCGTGATGGGCGGCGCCGACATGGTCAGCGTCTTCGTGCGCTCGACGCTGGTGCCGCTGGCGACGCCGCCGGAGATGCTCGGCCGGGTCAGCGCGGTCGATCTCATTTTCATCAGCGCCTCGAACGAGCTCGGCGAATTCGAGAGCGGCATGGTCGCTGGCTGGATCGGCACGGTGCCGGCTGTCGTGGTCGGCGGGCTCGGCACGATCGGCGTCGTCGGCTTGTGGATGTGGCTTTTCCCGGCGCTCCGGAAAGTCGACAGGCTGACGGATGTGAAGCCGGGCTAGCTTACTCGCCCTCCCCCCCTTGAGGGGGAGGGTTGGGCGGGGGGTAGGCCGCAGGAAAGAGTCTTTCGAAGAAGACCCCCCACCCGATCGGCTTTGCCGATCGACCTCCCCCTCAAGGGGGGAGGTAAAGCTCAGGAAAAAATGCGGTCCACGGCGATCGCCGCGAAGACGATCAGGCCGAAGTCGCGGTTGGAGCGGAAGAGCGTCAGGCAAAGCGACGGGTCGTCGATGTCGAGCCTCAGGATCTGGCGGGCGAGATGCGCGGCGGCAAGCGCGATGCCGATATAATAGATCGGCCCCAGAGCGCCCGCGACGCCGACCGCGATCAATGCAATCGTCATCAGCCCATAAAAGCCCCACATCCAGCGATGCGTCGCGGCGCCGAATTTCAGTGCCGTCGATTTGACGCCGATCAGCGCGTCGTCGTCCTTGTCCTGATGGGCATAGATCGTGTCGTAGCCGAGCGTCCAGGCGATGCCACCCAGATAGAGCAGGACCGGCGCGAGGGTGAGTTCGTTCCTCGCCGCCGCATAGCCCATCAGCGCGCCCCAGTTGAAGGCGAGGCCGAGCACGAATTGCGGCCAGTAGGTGACGCGCTTCATGAAGGGATAGACCGCGACGATCAGGAGCGACGAGACGCCGAGGACGATGGCGAGCGGCGTGAGCGACAGCAGCACGGCGAGGCCGACGAGGCACTGAAGCGCGAGGAAGGCCCATGCTGCTTTCACGCCGACGGCACCGCTGGGGATCGGACGGAGCTTCGTGCGCTCGACGCGGGCGTCGAAGTCGCGATCGACGATGTCGTTGAAGGTGCAGCCCGCGCCGCGCATCGCGACGGCGCCGATGGCGAAGAGGGCCATCAGGCGGATATCGGGAATGTCGTCGGCGGCGAGCGCAATGGACCACCAGCAGGGCCAGAGAAGAAGCCATGTGCCGATGGGCCGGTCGAGCCGGGCGAGGCGTGCATAGGGGCGAAGCACGCGCGGCGCCCAGCGGTCGACCCAGTTCTCGGGCGCGGCGTCGGCGATGCGGGATTCGGTCATGGCGTCAAAGCCCAATGGTGAGGAGCGCGGCAGGGTATTCGCCTTCGAGGATCGGCGGCAAATGCTCCCTGATGCAGAGTGGAAATATGATTTCGTCGCTCGCCATCAGCTCGTCCACCTCCCACCATTTCAGGTCCTTCACCACGGCACGTTCGAGCTCCGTCCAGTTCTCGCGGCTGAGATCGCTCTCCTCCGTCCAAGCGACGAAAAAGGTTTCCGCGAAGAGCCATTTCTCGCCTTTGACGGTCAGCACGCTTTCGCGATACCAGACGGGCGGGCCGAGGCGAAAGCGCGTGTGGCCCGTCTCCTCGGCGATTTCGCGCAGGGCGGCGTCGGTGGGCGTCTCTCCGGGCTCGATGCCGCCGCCGATCGCAAACCAGTAATGCCTGTCCGGCACGCGGCCGTCCTGATCCGCGACATCCGGGTCCTGCGAGCACATCAGCAAAAGCCGGCCTTGCGGATCGAAGAACAGGACGCGGACGGTGGGGCGGATCTGCATGGGGACTCGTTGCGGTGTCGGGCCGAGGCGCGTTTGTATATTACATTGAGGTCGCCCGCTCACCTTATAGCCCTCCCCCCTTGAGGGGGAGGGTTGGGAGGGGGGTAGGCTGCAAGGATAAGTCTTTGCGAAGAAGCCCCCCACCCGATCAGCTTTGCTGATCGACCTCCCCCTCAAGGGGGGAGGTGAAAAACAGGAATGCCGAGAGCATGCGCGACGACGATGACGACGATACCCCCGCGCATTGCGGCACCGGGAAGACGCGGCTTTATGTCGATGCGGCGATGGCGGCGGGCGGCGATGTCGCGCTCGACAAGGATCAATCGCATTACCTGATAAACGTGCTGCGCATGGGCGAGGGCGAGCGTGTTCTCGTCTTCAACGGACGCGACGGCGAATGGGCCGCCGAAATTGCCGAGGCGTCGAAGAAGGCGGCGGTGCTGCGCGTGATCGAGCGGACGCGGGCGCATCAGCCATTGCCCGATATCTGGCTTCTCTTCGCGCCGGTGAAGCGGGCCCGGCTCGACTTCATCGCCCAGAAGGCGACCGAGATGGGCGCGGCGATGATCCAGCCCGTCATCACGCATCGTACCGTCGTCTCGCGGGTGAAGGATCAACGGCTTCAGGCGAACGTGATCGAGGCGGCGGAGCAATGCGGGCTCGTCGCGCTCCCCGAAGTGCGCGAGGCGGAAAAGCTCGACGCGCTTCTCAACCATTGGGCGGAACGCGAAGCGCCCCGGCGCATTCTCTTATGCGACGAGGCGGCGGCGCCGGGCGGTGCGAAAGCATCGCTCGAAGCGCTCGCGGCGGACGGCGGCAGGGGCGCGCCATGGGCGCTGCTGATCGGCCCCGAAGGCGGCTTCGATGCGGAGGAGCGCGCGAAGCTTCATGCGCGCAAGGACACGGTGGCGATCTCGCTCGGGCCGCGCATCCTGCGCGCCGATACGGCGGCCATCGCGGCGCTTGCCGCCGTGCAGATGGTGCTTGGTGACTGGTAGGAGGATTTTGTGAAAGTTCTGATCGTCTATGCCCATCCGGTCGCGGAAAGTTTCGGCGCGGCCATGCGCGATGCGGCGATCAGAGGCCTCACCAAGGCGGGGCACGAGCTGCGCATGATCGACCTCTATGCCGAGAATTTCGAGCCGCGGCTGAGCCGCGAGGAGCGCATCGACTATCAGGACGAGGACAGGAACACGAAGCTCATCGCCGACCATGTCGCGCTCATCAAATGGGCCGATGCGATGGTCTTCGTCTTTCCGACCTGGTGGTACAGCCTGCCGGCGATCCTGAAAGGCTGGTTCGATCGCGTCTGGGTGCCGGGCGTCGCCTTCCGCATGCCGGGGCGGGCCAAGATGCTGAAGCCGGCGATGACGAATATCAGGGCGCTGGCCGGCATCACGAGCTGCGGCTCGAGCTGGTGGTGGATGAAGCTCGTGGGCGAACCGCATCGCAAGATCATCCTGCGGGGCCTGCGCTCGCTTTGCGGGCGGCGTTGCAAAACGGTGTGGATGACGCTTCACGAAATGGACACGTCCACGGCGGCGGCGCGAACCCGATATCTGTCGAAGATCGAGGCGCGCATGTCGCGCTTTCAATGAAGGCGTTTTGCGTGACATTCTCAACTTGAGCTGCCGGACCGGACCCCGTTGTTTACCGCTTGTCAGGGCGGGGTCGGCCTCCTACATCTTGGCGACGTCAAAAAGGCCGGGGAGCGGGCAGGGGTCGCGACAATCCCGCGATCAACGACACGGCTCTGTAAATTCCAGGGGGCTCTCATGAGCGTACTCGTCGCAGGGCCCGAGCCCATCACGAGCCGGGACGATCTCGTCGCCGCGCTGGAGCGCGGAGCGAAGCCGCGCGCCGACTGGCGCATCGGCACCGAGCACGAGAAATTTCCCTTCCATCTCGCCGACCATTCCCCTGTCCCCTATGAGGGACCGAACGGCATCCGCGCGATGCTCGAAGGGTTGCAACGCTTCGGGTGGCTTCCCGTGCGCGAGGGCGAGACGCTGATCGGGCTCGAAAGCCCGAAGGGCGGCGGCAATATCTCGCTCGAACCGGGCGGGCAATTCGAGCTTTCCGGCGCGCCGCTCGAAACGCTGCACCAGACCTGCGCGGAGCTCCACGATCATCTGGCGCAGGTGCGCGAAGTCGGCGGGGAGCTCGGCCTCGGCTTCCTCGGCCTCGGCTTCACGCCCAACTGGCGGCGCGACCAGATCCCGGTCATGCCCAAGGGCCGCTACAAGATCATGACCGAGTACATGAAGAAGGTCGGGACCATGGGGCTCGACATGATGTACCGCTCCTGCACCGTGCAGGTGAATCTCGACTTCTCGTCGGAAGCCGACATGGTGAAGAAGATGCGCGTCGCCGTGGCGCTGCAGCCGATCGCGACGGCGATCTTCGCCAATTCTCCGTTCACGGAAGGGAAGCCGAACGGCTATCTCTCCTATCGCTCGCATGTCTGGACCGACACCGACCGGGCGCGCACGGGCATGATCCCCTTCATCTTCGAGGACGGGTTCAGCTTCGAGCG
>NZ_DATKFR010000012.1:0-3579 GCF_035511255.1 Parvibaculum sp. | reverse complement strand
GAACCGATCAGCACGATCTGGAGCGGCCAGAGGCGTGTCTCGAGACCGCAGAGATAAGAGCCCAGCGGGAAGATGTTGCGGTTGAGCTCGCCGGCGAAGGCGCGGACGAGTTCATCGGCGCGGGCGAGATAATCCTGCTTGCCGGTCAGAAGGGCGAGGCGCGTCAGCACGCCGATCAGGATTCCGTTCGCGGCCGGCGTCGCATTGTCGGCGACGCTGCGCGTGCGGGTGATGAGGGCGCCGGCATCGTCGGCGGTGAAAAAATAGCCGCCATTCCTTTCGTCGCGATAATGCGCGTCGAGTTCGGCGACGAAGCCTTCCGCCTCGGCGACGAAAGAGGAATTGCCGGTCGCTTCGGCAAGGGCGAGGGCAGCGTCCGCCATATTGGCGAGATCGTCGGCCATGGCGCGGTGCTGGAGTTTACCCTCGCGCCATGTGTGGTGGAGGCGGCCATGCTCGATCATGCGCGTCGTCACGAAGGCGAAGGCGCGGGCCGCCGCCTCGATCCAGAGCGGATCGTCGAAGGTCGCGCCCGCTTCGGCAAGCGCGGCGACCGCAAGCCCGTTCCAGTCGGCGAGAACCTTGTCGTCGAAGCCCGGCCGGGTGCGTTTGGCGCGCAGGGCGAGAAGCGTTTCGCGCAATGGTACCAGCGCTTTTTCGTCTTCCTCGCTGAAGGGCTCGTCGGCACGGGCGAGGCGGTTGAGGATATTCTTTTCCTCCCAGTTCCCATGCGCCGAGACGTCGTAGACCGATTTGAAATGCGCGGCGTCGGCGCCGAGCGCGGCGTCGATCTCGGCCTCGCTCCAGACGTAGAAGCGGCCTTCCTCGCCTTCGCTGTCGGCATCGAGCGAGGCGGCGAAGCCCGCGCCCTCGACCAGCATTTCGCGGAAGAGCCAGTCGATCGTTTCGCGGATGCGGCGCGCGTATAGCGGCTTCTTCGTTTCGGCCCAGGCGGAGGTGAGGAGACGGACGAGCTGCGCGTTGTCGTAGAGCATCTTTTCGAAATGCGGCGCGAGCCAGCGCTCGTCGACCGAATAGCGGGCGAAGCCGCCGCCGAGATGGTCGTAGATGCCGCCCTCGCAAAGATGATCGAGCGCCTTCAGCACCGCCTCTCCGAGATCGGCGCGGGTGCTTCGGAGATGCGCGCGCCAGACGAAGGTGAGGAGGGGGACTTGCGGAAATTTCGGCGCGCCGCGAATGCCGCCATGCACCGGGTCCATCAGCGACAGGAACTTGTCGGCGACGATGTCGAGTACCCCGGGCGTCGGCTCGCCCGGATAGGCGGTCGCCGATTGTTCGGCGAGCGCCTTCACCAGCGCGGCGCGATTGCCCTCGATCTTGTCGGGCTCCTGATGGAAGAGGCGCGAGACTTCTTCCAGCACCTGGATGAAACCCGGCCTTCCATAGGCGGGCGTCTTCGGGAAATAGGTGCCGCCCCAGAAGGGTTCGCCGTCGGGGGTCAGGAACATGGTCAGGGGCCAGCCGCCCTGTTCACCGAGGAGATGCAGCGCCGACATATAGATCGCATCGATGTCGGGCCGCTCCTCGCGATCGACCTTGATCGGCACGAAGAGGCGGTTCATCACCTCCGCGACTTCCTCGTCCTCGAAACTCTCATGCGCCATCACGTGGCACCAGTGGCAGGCGGCATAGCCGACCGAAAGCAGGATCGGCTTTCCTTCCCGCCGCGCTGCGTCGAGCGCCTCCTCGCCCCAGGGCCGCCAATGGACGGGGTTGTCCTTGTGCTGGAGGAGATAGGGGCTCGTCTCTTGGCTCAGGAAATTGCGTGACATGAGGCCGTCCGGGCGGTTCACTCTGGAATTCGGGGAGCGCCTCTCCTTAACAGATATGGACTTAACAGAGATAGGTCGGGATCAAGCCCATGAAAGTCACGTTCGACGTTGATCTCACGCCCGAGGAAGCCCGCCGCCTGATGGGCCTTCCCGATGTCGAGCCGATGCAGCAACGGCTCCTCGCCCAGCTCGAGAAGCAGATGGCGCAGAACCTGTCCTATATGGACCCCGAGATGCTGGTGAAGACGATCATGCCGGCCGGAGCGCAGGGGCTCGAGCAGTTTCAGAACCTCCTCTGGAGCATGGCGCGCACCGCGACGGGGACGGGCAAGAAGTCAACGACGCGCAAGGCCGATTGAAAACCCGGGCGGCGATTTAAAACAAGCGACTCACGTTCGATGCCAGGTCCGATGCATGTGCCGCAGGCACTTTTTGCGTCGGCAGATTTCAGGATCGATTCGGATTGGAAACGATTTACGCCTTGTCGAGCGCAGCAGGCCGCGCCGGGGTGGCGGTGATCCGCGTCTCGGGACCGGCCGCTGGCGAGGCGGTGCGTGCCCTGTCGGGGGAAGGCCCGGGCCCTGCGCGGGAGGCCGTTCTGCGGACGCTTCGCGATCCGGCCGATAGCGCCGCGCTCGACCGGGCGCTGGTCCTCTGGTTCGAAGGGCCGGCGAGTTTCACCGGCGAGGACGTCGCCGAATTTCATGTTCATGGTGGCCGGGCGGTGGTTGACGGTGTGCTCGGCGCGCTGGGGCGGCTACCGGCGCTCCGCGTCGCGATGGCGGGCGAGTTCACGCGCCGCGCCTTCGAGAACGGCAAGCTCGACCTCACCGAGGTCGAAGGCCTTGGCGATCTGATCGAGGCGGAAACCGCGGCGCAACGGGTCCAGGCGCTCCGGCAGATGGAAGGTGCGCTTGGCGAACTCTACGAGGGCTGGCGGGGGCGGCTTCTTCGTGTGCTCGCCTATGCCGAGGCAGAGATCGATTTTCCCGACGAGGAAGTGCCGGGAGACCTGACCCGGAAACTGGCGCCGGAGATCGGCCGCCTTGCGACCGAGATCCGCGCCCATCTCGATGACGGCCATCGTGGGGAGCGGCTGCGCGACGGCGTCGAGGTCGCGATTGTCGGACCGCCCAATGTCGGCAAGTCGAGCCTGTTGAACCGGCTGGCGCGTCGCGAGGCGGCGATCGTGTCGGACGAGGCGGGGACGACCCGGGATGTTCTCGACGTGCGGCTCGATCTCGGCGGCGTCCCGGTGACGCTGGCCGATACGGCTGGCCTCCGCGAGGCGGCGGGCGCGATCGAGCGGGAGGGGGTTCGGCGGGCGCTGGCCCGGGCCGAAAAGGCAGACCTCCGCATCGTCGTCGCCGCGCTTCGTGCCGATGGCGGTCTGGACGGGACTTTCGACATGGCGCGGGAAGGCGATCTGCGGATCGTCAACAAGGCGGACCTTGGAAGGCCGGGCCTACCGGGAGTCATCCCGGTATCGGCGGCGACCGGCGAGGGGCTCGACCGTCTGGAAGAGGCCCTGACGGGCCGTATCGGACTCCTGGCGGGTGACAGCGAGCGGCCGGTCATCACGAGGGCGCGCCACCGCGAGGGACTCCAGGCCTGTCTGGAGGGCCTGCAAAGGGCCTTGGGCGCTTTGGCGGCGGAGCGCGAGACCGAGCTGGTAGCTGAAGACCTGCGTCTGGCGGCCCGGTCACTGGGTCGGATCACCGGACGAGTGGATGTCGAGGATTTGCTAGATGTTGTGTTCCGGGACTTCTGCATCGGCAAATAATGT
>NZ_DATKFR010000011.1:0-3044 GCF_035511255.1 Parvibaculum sp. | reverse complement strand
CAGTTCGGCCCGGTGCTTCCGGTCATCAGCTACAGCGATCCGGAAGACGCGGTCGCCCGCGCCAACGCCTCGCCCTACGGCCTCGGCGGCTCGATCTGGTCGTCCGATCTCGACCGCGCCTATGCGCTGGCCGAGAAGATGGACTCAGGCTCCGTCTGGGTGAACAAGCACGCCGAACTCGCGCCGAACATTCCCTTCGGCGGCGCGAAACAATCCGGCCTCGGCACCGAACTCGGCGAGGAAGGCCTCGCGGAATTCACCCAGCTGAAGATCATCAACGTCGCCCGTTGAGGCGATCCGTACACGTTGACGCCGCCGCTCGGGAAACCGGGCGGCGGCGTTTTAACGGGCGATCGGTGTCATGCACTGGCTGTGTGGCATTGCTATTGGCGTCAAGCCGGGCTCGGTCCGGCATCCAGCTTTGCGCGTTGCAAGGCATCAACGTGGATTCCGGCCTTCGCCGGAATGACGGACCGGAAAGGACTCGATATGCCGGGGCCGGGAGTGCCGGCGCATACTCGCTGAAAAATCACCCGGTCCGGTCGGAAGCTGGTGCCCACGGAGTGGATTGAACACTCGACCTCTCCCTTACCAAGGGAGTGCTCTACCACTGAGCTACGTGGGCCGCTTCGAAGTCCCCGGCAAGCCGGGGGAGGGGCAATGCCAAATCAGGGCCACCCCCTTTCGGGCGCGCGGAAAGTGCCACAGCCCGCCCCCCCGATCAACAGGGAATGGGCCCCGGCTTTCCGCCCGCGCCATCCTTATAGTCCCATGGAGTTGACGCCCGGTTTCCGATGGGTCATATGCGAGGACCGGATGGAGCCTCGAGAGAACCCCATGTCCATGAAATCCAAGGCCGACGACAACCGCACCCGCGCCCCCCACGGCCAGGGTCCCGCCCGTGGCCAACAGGCCAAGGAAGCCCGCCTCGCCGAGGCGCTGCGCGCCAATCTCCGCAAGCGCAAAGCCCAGGCGAAAGGCCGCGATGCCGACGCTGACGGCAAGGGTAAGGACGGCAAGTAATCAAAGTCCTGCCTCCCCTTCAGGGGAGGCCGACCGGCAAGGCCGGTCGGGTGGGGTGCGCGGCGCCTGATTGTTTCGCTGGCACCCGACTCTGATCGAAGGACCCCACCCTTGCCCTCCCCTGAAGGGGAGGGAGACGGTTCCGCAAGGTTTCCCCCACTCGCCCGTGACTCTTCCGGCCCGCCCCCCTATAAATCCGGGGATGTTCGGGGCATATGGGCTCCGGGCTCCGGCATCGGACCCATCATGGACACCATTCACATTCGCGGCGGCCGCCGGCTTTCGGGCTCGATCCCGATCAGCGGCGCGAAAAACGCGGCCCTTCCCCTGATGACGGCGGCCCTGCTGACGGCCGAGCCGGTCAAATTCACCAATGTTCCGGCCCTGACCGACGTGCGCTCGCTGGCCAAGCTCCTCGGCGTGCTGGGGGCGAGCGTCGAGCGCAACGGCGACAGCGTGACGATCTCGACGCCCGAAATCGCCTCGACCACCGCGCCCTACGAAATCGTCTCGCAGTTCCGCGCGAGCTTCTGGGTGCTCGGCCCGCTTCTGGCCCGTTGCCGCGAAGCCAAGGTCTCGCTGCCCGGCGGCTGCGCCATCGGCGCCCGGCCGGTCGATCTCTACATCAAGGGCCTCCAGAAGATGGGCGCCGAGATCGACCTCGTCGAAGGCTATGTGCTGGCGAAGGCGCCGGAGGGTCTGAAGGGCGCGGTCATCCGCTCGCCCATCGTCTCGGTCGGCGTCACCCACACGCTGATGATGGCGGCGACGCTTGCCGAGGGCGAAACGATCCTCGAAAACGCGGCGCGCGAGCCGGAAGTCTCCGATCTCGCCCATTGCCTCGTCTCGATGGGCGCGAAGATCGAGGGCATCGGCACCTCGACGCTCCGCATCGAAGGCGTCGAGAAGCTGAAGGGCACCACTCATCGCGTCATCGCCGACCGCATCGAGGCCGGCACCTATGCGATCGCCGCCGCCATGACGGGCGGCGAGGTGACGCTCGAAGGCGTCGAGGCCGAAACCTTCGACGCGGCGCTCTCGGTGCTGCGCGCGGCGGGCGCGGGCGTCGATGTCCAGCAGGGCCAGGTCCGCATCTTCAGGAACGGCGAAAGGCTGCAGGCGACGAATGTCGTGACGCAGGTTTTCCCGGGCTTCCCGACCGATCTGCAGGCGCAGTTCATGGCGCTGATGACGACGGCGGACGGCGAATCCGAAATCACCGAGACGATCTTCGAAAACCGCTTCATGCATGTGCAGGAACTGGCGCGCTTCGGCGCCGACATTTCGCTCCACGGCGACAAGGCGCTGGTGCGCGGTGTCGAGAAGCTGAAAGCCGCCCCGGTCATGGCGAGCGACCTGCGTGCCTCGGCGGCGCTGATCGTCGCCGCGCTCGCCGCCGAAGGCGAGACCACTATCAACCGCGTCTATCATCTCGATCGCGGCTTCGAGCGCATGGAAGAAAAGCTCGGCGCCTGCGGGGCCGAGATCTGGCGCGCGAAAGCGTCTTGAGGGACCGATGAGCGATTTGAGGCTGGGTGCGGAAGACGCTGCCGATCTCGAAGTGATCTCGGCCTTTCTGCAGGACGCGGTGACGAAGGTCGGCGATCTCGCTTTCCTTCCTCATGCGCGCCGCTTCGCGATGGTGCTGAACCGTTTCCGCTGGGAAGGCGAAACGGAAACCGGCAAGAGTGCGGGCGCGCTGCGCACGCATGAACGCGTCCGCGCGGGCCTTCATTTCGAGAATGTCTTGAAAGTGCAGGCGCGCGGCATCCGCCAGGAGTATGCCGACGGCGTCCTCAATCTCCTTTCGATCCGCTTCGACGAACTCGATGCGCCTTCAGGCATCGTGACGCTCACCTTCTCGGCGGGCGGCGAGCTCAGGCTTGAAGTCGAGGCGCTCGATGCGCATCTTTCCGATCTCGGCCTCGTTTGGCCGACGCCGAACCTTCCGAAGCATGATGATTGATTGGTCGTCATTGCGAGGCCCGTCAGGGCCGAAGCAATCCAGAAAGCCGCGCATG
>NZ_DATKFR010000010.1:0-1963 GCF_035511255.1 Parvibaculum sp. | reverse complement strand
ATGCTGCCCTGGGGGCTCTGGCTTTCCTATTACGGCGCGATGCTCGCCGTCTGGGCGATCGGCTCGCTGATCGCGCGTTTCGCGTTGAAGCGGAATTTCGGCGAGGCGGTGGTCATCGGCTTCGGCGGCGGACAGGGCAATGTCGTGATGCTCGGCATTCCGATCATCCTGACGGGCTTCGGCGACGAGGCGAGCGTGCCGCTCTTCCTCATTCTCGCCTTTCACGGATTGATCCTCATCACGACGGCGACCTTCCTGCTCGAAATGGCGTCGTTGCCCACGGGCCAGGAAGTTCCGGTCCGCCGTATCCTGCTGAACGGGCTGATGGGATCGCTCAGGAACCCGATCATCATCGGTCTCGGTCTCGGCCTCGTCTATGGACGGCTCGGCGTCGCGCTGCCGGGGCCGATCGACGCGACGGCCGAACTCGTCAGCCGCTCGGCGATCCCCTGCGCGCTTTTCGTGCTCGGCGGAACCCTGACGCGCTATCACCTACGCGCGGCGGTGGCGACCGCGAGCATGACGGTAATGTTCAAGCTCGTCGGCCATCCACTGCTCGTCTTCGTGCTGACGGATTACGTCTTCGGCCTGCCGCCGCTCTGGGTCATGGTCGCGACCGTGCTCGCGGGGATGCCGACGGGCGTCTATTCCTCGATCCTCGCCGGGCGCTACCGCATCGCGCCGGCGACCGCATCGAGCGCCGTCGTCCTCGCGACCGGCATGAGCGCCGTCACGCTGACGCTTCTCCTCAATCACTTTCGGCCGTAGAGATCAGGCGGTTGCCGCGACGTCAGCCGTTTTCGCCGACGGCTTCAGACGAAAAGCCTGAGGCCGGACGAAGACGAAGGCGAGCGGCGTATCCCTGACGATGCGGTAGCCGAGAAGCGGCATGCCGACCGCCATCGCGATGCAGGCAAGCGTGATGAGATCGCCATTGTGAAAGCCGAGCTTGACGAGCAGCGTGCGCGTCGCGGCCATCGGCAGGAAGAAGGCGAGGAAGACATAGAGCGAGCGCGAGCCGATATAGGTGAGGGGGCCGGCCCAGCCGCGCGCGACGAGCGTGACGACGAGCATCAGCGTCGCCGCGCCGCCGATATAGCCGGTGAGCAGTTCCATCGGGCGCAGATCGACGGCGCCCGAGAAGACGATCGCGCCCGCCGCGAGCAACATGGCGGCGCTGACGGCGAGCGCCTGGCGCATATGCGCCCGCGTCCATTCCGCCATCCGGAAGACATAAGGCGCGCCGTAGACGCCGGAGACGAAGAAGATGAAGCGCTGGGCGAATTCGTCGGGAATCGTCCAGCCGGTGTGGAGCTTCGAAAAATAGAGGACGAGCGCGAAGCCGATGACGATGGGCTTTCGCACATCGCGCAGCAGACGCATGGCGACGAAAAAGACGCTGAGCTCGTAGATGAACCAGAGTAGGCCGAAGGGCTCGAAGGGGATCATCAGAAGATCCCTGTAGCTCACCGCCCATTCGCTGTCATGCGGCAGCACGATCTTCAACCCGATCTGGATCACCGACCAGAGCAGGTAGAAATAGACGAAGTGCAGCACCTTGCCGTCGATGAAGGTCCGAAGGTCGCTCTTCAGCGCGCGCATGGCAAAGAGGCCGGCGACCAGGAAGAAGAGCGGCATGCGAAAGGGAATGGTGAATTCGCAGAGAAAGTTGAAGAGATAGGGCACCTGATGGAGCACGGCTGCGTCGTTATAGGTCGCGTGCTTCATCACCACGAGTGTCATTGTGAGACCCTTGGCGGCGTCGACCCAGTCGATACGTGGCTTACTCTGCGACATTAACCATACTCTCTGCGGCCGCTTGTTCCTCGATGGAACGATGGCGGCGGTTTCCTTGCTCGTGGAGCAGGAAGCGGGCCAGAGGGATGGAGGAGAGCTGACGGCTCGTCCTCGTTTGCCCACCCCTCACCCTGCTCCGGCTAAGGCTTGGGGCAAGCCCCAAGCC
>NZ_DATKFR010000009.1:0-4265 GCF_035511255.1 Parvibaculum sp. | reverse complement strand
GAAGGTTTCCTTCATTACGCCGAATGTTCCTCCGTGGCCGGAACAACGCTCGACCACGTCGACCTTTATACCGGGGATGAGTTTCATCATCTCGGCGGATTTCGGACCCATGTTCTGGGCGCGCGCATGACAGGCGAGATGCGCGGTGACCCCGCCCTCGACCGGCTTCAGGCCGGGCGCAAGACCCTCTTTCTTCGCGATGTCGACGACATATTCGTCGATGTCATAGGTCGCGCGGGAGAGCTTCTCGACATGCGGATTGTCGGGAAGGATCAGCGGCCATTCGAACTTGAACATCAGGCCACAGGAGGCCGTCAGCGTGACGATGTCGTAGCCCTTGTCGATCAGCTCGCACATCTCGCGCGAAACTTTTTCCGCCTGCTCGGCGACCTTGGCGAGATTGCCCTGCTCGAGAAACGGCATGCCGCAGCAACCGGGATAGGCGACGGTCGTCTCGACGCCATTATGCGCGAGGACGAGGCGCGCGGCCTCGCCGGCACCCGGATTGTTGTAATTGACGAAACAAGTCGCGAAGAGCGCGGCCTTGCGGCCTTTTGCGGGCGCGTCTTTCGGCGCGGCGGCGCCGGATTTGTCCTGCGCCCTGGCGCGCATCGTGAAGGTTCGCCCATAGAATTTCGGCAACTCGGCGCGGGCGTCGATGCCGGCAAGCTTTTCGAGCACGGGCCGCGTCAGCTTGTTGCCGCGCGCCGAACCCCAATTGGCGAGCGGCGCGACGGGCGCGGCCAGCGTGCCGTTGCGATCGGTCTGGGCAAGCTGGCCCTGCACGAAGGGATAGCTGCCGTCCTGATGCGCCGTGGCGGCGCGATAACGCAGCATCAGATGCGGAAAATCGAGATTGAATTCATGCGGCGGCACATAGGGGCACTTCGTCATGAAGCACATGTCGCACAGCGTGCAGGCTTCGATGACCGGCGCGAAGTCCCCGGACTTCACCTCGTCGAGTTCCCCGGTCGGCGAAGCGTCGACCAGATCGAAGAGGCGCGGAAAACTGTCGCAGAGATTGAAGCAGCGGCGGCAGCCGTGGCAGATGTCGAAGACGCGGCGGAGTTCCGCATCGAGCTTGTCGAGATCGTAGAAGTCGGGGTTTTGCCATTCTATCGGATGGCGCGTGGGCGCTTCGGTGCTGCCTTCCTTCATCTCATCCCCTCCCGCATTTCATAAGGTCGCGAAAGGGAGGCGGACATTTGCCCGCCTCCCTTCCGATATCGGTCCTGTCTTCAGACGAGGCTGTCGAGCGCCTTCTGGAAACGGCCGGCATGGCTCTTTTCAGCCTTGGCCAGCGTCTCGAACCAGTCGGCGATTTCGTCGAAACCTTCTTCGCGCGCGGTACGCGCCATGCCCGGATACATGTCGGTGTATTCGTGCGTTTCGCCGGCGATCGCCGCCTTCAGGTTCAGATCCGTGGGTCCGATGGGCTCGCCCGTCGCCGGGTCGCCGACCGATTCCATGAATTCGAGATGGCCATGCGCATGGCCCGTTTCACCTTCCGCGGTCGAGCGGAAGACGGCGGCGACATCGTTGAAGCCTTCGACGTCGGCCTTCTGCGCGAAATAGAGATAGCGGCGGTTCGCCTGGCTCTCGCCGGCGAAAGCTGCCTTCAGATTGTCGAGGGTTTTGGATTTTGCGAGCGACATGAGTTCCTCACCTTTCCTTGCCGTGCGAGATCGCTTGAGCGCCGATCTCCAGGGCCTGCCTGTTGGAGTTTTGGCCGGATGCGAAGCCGCGTCCCTCCGGCCCCCGTCCCAGAAGGGCGGTTAACATGAATCATAGTGCTGCAGACCGGAGCTGGTCAACAACTTAGAATAATTCTAATGTTAAGAAGGGTTCTCAGCTCGCCTGGCGAGGCGCGCCGTGGAGGCGGACGATCACGTCGACGCGGGCGACGTCCGTGCCTTCCGGCGCCTGGGGCAGGCCGGTGACAGCGATCTTGTCGCCGTCGATATCCATCAGCGAGCCCGAATTCTCGAGGAAGAAATGATGATGGTCGCTGACATTCGTATCGAAATAGGTGCGCGCGCTGTCGACCACGACCTCGCGCAGCAGCTGCGCCTCGGTGAACTGGTGCAGCGTGTTGTAGACGGTGGCCAGCGATACGCTGACGCCGGCCGCCTGGGCTTGCTCGTGAAGGGCTTCAGCCGTGACGTGACGGTCGCCGCCATCGAAGAGAAGGCGGCCCAGCGCAAGGCGCTGGCGGGTCGGGCGCAGGCCGGCTTCCCGCAAGCGGGTGAGCGTCTGGCTATAGGGCCGATCCTGGGTCACGGGGCTCATCCTTTCGCCCGCCTAACGAGGCCGGCGCTAGTTTTTAATCATTACAATGTCCAAGATGTAATTACCGTCATGCTTTTGTCAAGGCTCGCTTTTCGATGGCGGCCCCATGGGTTTCCGTGCGCTTCCCTATATGTTAGGAAGCGCGTCGAGGAAACGGGGGCGGGCAAGGCTTGCCCCTTTAGCGTAAAGACAGCCCCCACCGCTCACACAGGACGCGGCGAGACGGGCACAGGCGAGCGGACGAGGAATGGCGGACCAAAAGTCGAGCTACAGTTTCGAAGAGCTTCTCGAATGCAGCCATGGCCGCATGTTCGGCCCCGGCAATGCCCAGCTCCCCCTGCCGCCGATGCTGATGATCTCGCGGATCACGCATATCGCCGACAAGGGCGGCGATCACGACAAGGGGCTGATCAAGGCCGAGTTCGACATCACGCCGGACCTCTGGTTTTTCCCCTGCCATTTCGAAGGCGACCCGATCATGCCGGGATGTCTCGGTCTCGATGGCGCGTGGCAGCTCCTCGGCTTCTTCCTCGGCTGGATCGGGGGCAAGGGCAAGGGCCGCGCGCTCGGCGTGGGCGAAGTGAAATTTTCCGCCATGGTCACGCCGGCCGTGAAGAAGATCGAGTACAACATTCACCTGAAGCGCGTCATCAATCGCCGCCTCGTTCTCGGCGTCGCCGATTGCACCATCCTGGCGGATGGAGAGATCGCCTATACAATCACCGACATGAGAGTCGGCCTGCAGACGGAAGAAAAGCCGGCCTGATCGGGCTGCGGCGTTTTTGATTCAAGCGAACAATGAGGCTGCCATGAGGCGAGTGGTCGTGACCGGCATGGGGATCGTTTCCTCGATCGGAAACAACACGCAGGAGGTTCTCGCGAGCCTGCGCGAAGGCCGATCGGGCATCGTCAAATCCGAGACCTATGCGGAAATGGGTTTCCGCAGCCAGGTTCACGGCAGCCTGAAGATCGATGTCGACGCAGTCGTCGACCGCCGCGCGCGCCGTTTCATGGGCGACGGCGCGGCCTATGCCTCGATCGCGATGGAACAGGCGATCCGCGACGCGGGCCTTGAGCAAAGCGACGTCAGCAACGAGCGCACGGGCCTCATCGTCGGCTCGGGCGGTCCCTCGACCAAAGCGATCGTCGCGGCCGCCGACATCACGCGCGATCCGGCAAAGGGGCCGAAGAAAGTCGGCCCCTTCGCGGTGCCGAAGGCGATGTCGTCGACCTGCTCGGCCAATCTCTCGACCTGGTACAAGACCAAGGGCGTCAATTATTCGATCAGCTCGGCCTGCTCGACCTCCGCGAACTGCATCGGCAATGCCGCCGAGATGATCCAGTGGGGCAAGCAGGACGTGATGTTCGCCGGCGGCGGCGAGGAACTCGACTGGACGCTGTCGGTGCTCTTCGACGCAATGGGCGCCATGTCCTCCAAGTACAACGACACGCCCGACAAGGCCTCGCGCGCCTATGACAAGAACCGCGACGGCTTCGTCATCTCGGGCGGCGGCGGCATGCTGGTGCTCGAGGAACTGGAACACGCGAAGGCGCGCGGCGCGAAGATTTACGCTGAACTCGTCGGTTATGGCGCGACGGCCGACGGCGCCGACATGGTGGCGCCGTCCGGCGAAGGCGCGGTGCGGTGCATGAAGATGGCGATCAAGGATCTGAAGGCGCCCGTCGATTACATCAATCCCCATGCGACCTCGACGCCAGTCGGCGACATTCCCGAGATCAAGGCGATCCTCGAAGTCTTCGGCGACAAGACGCCGCCGATCAGCGCGACGAAATCGTTGACGGGCCATGCGCAGGGCGCGGCGGGCGTCCACGAGGCGATCTATACGCTGCTGATGATGCAGAACGGCTTCATCGCGGCGAGCGCCAATATCGACGAGATCGATCCGGAAGTAGCCGCCGCCAACATCGTGCGAGAGCGCGTCGACGGGGCGAATATCAATCTGGCGATTTCCAAC
>NZ_DATKFR010000008.1:0-6590 GCF_035511255.1 Parvibaculum sp. | reverse complement strand
GCCGGTTGCCGTCGCGGCGATTTTCGCGGCGACGATCGAGAAACAGACGGGCGGCTATCTCGCCGTGACCTCGAAGGGCGTCGAGGCGCGCGAAACGGTGCTGACCAAGGGCGACCGGACGGTGCGCCTCGTCGGCATGGTCCATATCGGCGAGGGGCGGTTCTATCGCGACCTCTTCCAGAGCTTCCCGCCCGACGCGCTGGTGCTGGTCGAAGGCGTGTCGGACCGCAAGGAGCTTCTGAAGGGCAAGTTCTCCTATGGCCGCATCGCCGCCGCCCTCGGCCTCGAGGAACAATCCGGCATCCAGGCGGAATGGATGCATGCCGCCGGCGCGGCCTCGGCCCCGTCCACGCCCGGCGCATCCGCATCCGCCGCAAAACCGCCCGCGTCGCCCGGCCACCCCACGATCCTGCGCGCCGACATCGACATTTCCGAATTCACGCCCGGCACGATCCGCTTCCTCGGCGAGATCGGCGAACTCTATTCATCCCCCTCGATCTGGGAGGCCTTCCGCCGCATCGGTGAGATGGACGACCGCTACGCCGACAGCGACGTCGAAGCCGTCTTCAAGGACCTGATCGACAAGCGCAACGCAAGGCTCCTCGCCGTCTTCGACAAGGAATCCCCCGCGCACCCCGTCACAATCATCCCCTGGGGCGCCCAGCACATGCCCGGCATCGAGGCCGCGCTCCGCGAAAGGGGGTACACGGTACAATCTCGGCAGGCGCTGAATGTGGTGCGGTATGGGGAGATGTTTTAGAAGAGAGAAGACGAACTCTTCCTAGCCCTCTCCCTCTGGGAGAGGGTTGGGTGAGGGGCTTCGCGGGGAACGGCGCTTGTGGCTTGCCCTCACCCGAAACGCGTTCCGCGTTTCGACCTCTCCCATAGGGAGAGGTAAGGGGTGCCCGGCGTGCGCTCACCCCCATTGTCATCCCGGCCTTGTGCCGGGATCCAAGGGCCGCTTGCTCGGCATATGACGCCCCTGGACCCCGGGGTGACAGGTTTGTGGTGGTGAAGCGGCGGCGCCGGGCCGCCGCCCCTGTTCTTCAGAACAGCCCTTGCGCCTTCATGCTGTAGCTCACCAGCAGATTCTTCGTCTGCTGATAATGGTCGAGCATCATCTTGTGGTTCTCGCGGCCGAAACCGGATTCCTTGTAGCCGCCGAAGGCCGCGTGGGCGGGATAGGCGTGGTAGCAATTGGTCCAGACGCGGCCGGCCTCGATCGAGGAGCCGAGGCGGAAGGCGTTGTTGCCGTTGCGGGACCAGACGCCCGCGCCAAGGCCATAGACCGTGTCGTTGCCGATGGCGATGGCGTCGTCGATGGTCTTGAACGAGGTGACCGAGAGCACCGGCCCGAAGATTTCCTCCTGGAAGATGCGCATCTTGTTGTGGCCCGAGAAGACCGTCGGCTGCAGGAAGTTGCCGTTCTCGAGGTCGCCGCCCAGATGCGCGCGGTCGCCGCCGGTCAGGCACTTCGCGCCTTCCTGCTTGCCGATCTCGATATAGCCGAGGATCTTCTTGACCTGATCGGTCGAGGCCTGCGCGCCCATCTGCGTGTCGGGATCGAGCGG
Organism: Parvibaculum sp.; assembly: GCF_035511255.1. Classification (GTDB taxonomy): domain Bacteria; phylum Pseudomonadota; class Alphaproteobacteria; order Parvibaculales; family Parvibaculaceae; genus Parvibaculum. The sequence goes on along the minus strand of NZ_DATKFR010000008.1, from coordinate 5,019 downwards.
ATTGCCGACCTTGATTTTCGCGACGCGGGCGACGGCGCGCTCCATGAACTTGTCGAAGATCGATTCCTGCACCAGCGCGCGCGACGGGCAGGTGCAGACCTCGCCCTTGTTGAAGGCGAAGAGCGCGAAGCCTTCGAGCGCCTTGTCGAAGAATTCGTCGTCGGCCTCCATCACGTCGGCCATGAAGATGTTCGGCGACTTGCCGCCCAGCTCCATCGTCTGCGGGATCAGATGTTCCGCCGCATAGCTCATGATCTGCCGGCCCGTCGTCGTCTCGCCGGTGAAGGAGACCTTGGCGACGCGCGGATTGGCGGCGATGGCGCGGCCGACGATGCCGCCCGGGCCCGTCACCACGTTGAGCACGCCCGCGGGAATGATGTCGGCGGTGAGGCCCGCCAGCAGCATCAGCGAGAGCGGCGTGTCGGAGGCGGGCTTGATGACCGTGCAGTTGCCGGCGGCGAGCGCCGGGGCGATCTTCCATGCCGCCATCAGCAGCGGGAAGTTCCACGGGATGATCTGGCCGACGACGCCGATGGGTTCGCGGAAATGATAGGCGACGGTGTCGGCGTCGATGCGCGAGATCGAACCCTCCTCGGCGCGGACGCAGCCGGCGAAATAGCGGAAGTGGTCGATGGCGAGCGGCACGTCGGCGCCGCGCGTCTCGCGGATCGGCTTGCCATTGTCGAGCGTTTCGGCGAGCGCGAGGAGTTCGAGATTTTCCTCCATGCGGTCGGCGACCTTGTTGAGGATCTTCGCGCGTTCGGCGGGCGACAGGCGGGCCCATCCGGCCTTCGCCTTGTGCGCGGCGTCGAGCGCCGCCTCGACGTCTTCCGCCGTCGACTTCGCGAAGTCGGCGAGCGGCAGGCCGTTGATCGGGCTGGTGTCGGTGAAATATTGCTCCTTCAGCGGTGCGGACCATTTGCCGCCGATGAAGTTGCCGAATTTCTTGGGAAGGTTGCCGGTCCGCCGGACCGTTTCCAATGCTTGCTGGAACATGGGCGTTACTCTTTTCACTTGGATTGATGAACACGGAGTCCACATGTCGCGGACGGCGCGCCCCCGGGAGAGAGGGTCGCGCCGCGCCGCGCCTTCGCGCATTGCGTTCGATCAAGGCGTGACGAAAGCGTCATTTTGATACCGATCAAGGCCGTGTCCGGCGCGGGCGCCCATGCTGGCCGTCATTCGGTTTCCGGACCGCAGTAAAGGAGTCCCCCATGGCGAAGACGATGAAAGCGGCCGTTGTGCGTGCCTTCGGCCAACCGCTCACGATCGAAGAGGTGCCGATCCCGGTGCCCGGTCCGGGCGAGGTGCTGGTCAAGGTGATGGCCTGCGGCGTTTGCCACACCGATCTCCACGCCGCCGACGGCGATTGGCCGGTGAAGCCCAATCCGCCTTTCATTCCGGGCCACGAGGCGGCGGGCGTCGTCGTCGCGCTCGGCGCGGGTGTCACGGGCCTCAAGGAAGGCGACGCGGTCGGCGTCGCCTGGCTGCACGATGCCTGCGGCGGCTGCGAATATTGCGAGACCGGCTGGGAAACGCTGTGCGAGAGCCAGCACGATACGGGCTACAGCGTGAATGGCGGTTTCGCCGAATATGTGATCGCCTCGGCGCCCTATGTCGGCATCCTGCCGACGAATGTGGGCTTCGCCGAAATCGCGCCGATCCTCTGCGCGGGCGTCACCACCTATAAAGGCATCAAGGAGACGGAAGCGCGGCCCGGCGAGTGGATCGCCATTTCCGGCGTCGGCGGCCTCGGCCATGTCGCCATCCAGTATGCGAAGGCGATGGGGCTTCATGTAGCGGCGCTCGATGTCGCACCCGACAAGCTCGCGCTCGCGCGGGCGGCCGGCGCGGACGTCGCGGTCAATGCGCGCGATGCCGACGCGGCGGCGCAGGTCGTGAAGGCGACCGGCGGCGGCGCGCATGGCGTGCTCGTCACGGCGGTTTCGCCGCCCGCCTTCGCGCAGGCGATCAACATGGTCCGCCGCAAGGGGACCGTGGCCATGGTCGGTCTGCCGCCGGGCAATTTCCCGACGCCGATCTTCGACGTGGTGCTGAAGCGGATCACCATCCGCGGCTCCATCGTCGGCACGCGCAAGGATCTCGCCGAGGCGCTGGCCTTCGCAGGCGAGGGCAAGGTCTATGCGGAGATCAGGACCGCGCCGCTCGAAAGCATCAACACGATCCTCACCGACCTCAAGGCCGGGAAGATTCAGGGCCGCATGGTGCTCGACTTCGCGAAGTGACGGCCGCCCAATATTCTGTCATCCCGGCCCTGTGCCGGGATCCAGGGGTCGCTTGCTCGGCATATGAGGGCCCCTGGACCCCGGGACGAAGCCCGGGGTGACAAGCTAGTGAGCCCGTCGCTACCACGCTCCGCTGCGTGAGGGCCGTGATTTCATTATGCGGTCGAAGATGAAGATCGCGGCGCTTGCCGCGCCCGCGATGGCGGCGATCATGGCGAAGAAATGCGGTTTCTCCATCGTGCTCCAGAAGCCGCCGAGCCAGCCGGAGAGGAAGTTGCCGGCGAAGTTCGTCAGGAACCAGAAGCCCATCAGCATCGAGACCAGCGAGGCCGGGGCGATTTTCGAGACGAAGGAAAGGCCGGTCGGCGAGAGGTAGAGTTCGCCGAGCGTGACGATCGCGAAATAGGCGAAGAGCCACATCGGGCTCGCCTTGCCGGTGGCGCCCGCCTCGAGAGCGGCGGCGATCATGACGAGATTGCCGAGCGCGATGCCGAGGCAGCCGAGCGACATCTTGACGAGGGTCGAGGGCTCCGTGCCGCGCCGCGCCTGCTGCGCCCAGTACGCGACGAGGAAGGGCGTGAAGGCGAAGATCATGAACGGATTCAGCGACTGGAACCAGGTCGTCGGCACGTCGCCGCGCCAGAACAGAAGGTTCACGCCGCGGTCGGTGTAGCCGTCCGCCCACAGAGCGATGGTGTTGCCCTGCTGCTCATAGGTCGCCCAGAAAAAAGTGACGAAGACGCAGAGGATCGCCAGTGCGCCGATGGAACGCCAGTCGTCTCGCGTCAATTTGTGGCGCGCCGGCTTCGCGCGTGAAGCCTCCGCCGGATCGCGCCGCGCGGGCCTGTCGTCGGGCAGCGCGCCCGCGCCGGCGAGATAGATCGCGGTTGCGACCAGCATGCCGACGCCCGCCGCGCCGAAGCCCCAATGCCAGCCGACGCGCTCGCCCAGCGTGCCGCAGACGAGCGGGGCGAGAAAGGCGCCGAGATTGATGCCGACATAGAAGATCGAATAGGCGCGGTCGCGCCGCGCGTCGCCCGGCGCATAGAGCATGCCCACCTGGGTCGAGATGTTCGGCTTGAAGGCGCCGTTGCCGAGAATGAGCGTCAGCAGCGCCAGCAGGAAGAGGTTCTCGAAGGCCATCATGAAATGGCCGAGCGCCATCAGCAGAGCGCCGGCGACGACGGTGCGCCTGCGCCCGAGCCAGCGGTCGGCGATCAGCCCGCCGAGAACCGGCGTCAGATAGACGAGCGCCGTATAGAGGCCGTAGATCTGCGAGGCGAGCGGCTGGACGTCGAGCGGCCCGAAGACCGCTTCGAGCGCGCCTTGCAACAGGCCGAAGCCCGCGACCTGTTCGCGGTTGCCCGGTTGCAGCAGGTATTTGACCATGTAGAGCGTCAGCAGCGCCCGCATCCCGTAATAGGAGAAGCGCTCCCACATCTCGGTGCCGAAAAGGAAGACGAGGCCTTTCGGATGGCCGAGCAGGTCGGGGGTGCGGGCGGGCGTCGTCGCGCCGGTCATCGGGCGAGCACCGCGCGGATTTTCGCCAGCGCCTCCTCGCGGGCGGCGGCTTTGGGGCCGAGCGCGTCGAGCCGGGCGGGGAGCGTGGCCATGATCGCGCGGCGGTCGGCCTCGCTCAGGCTTCCCCAGCCCGCGATCTCGTCCAGCGAACGGGCGCAGCCGGTGCAGAGGTCCGAAGCCGGGTCCATCAGGCAGATGTCGATGCAGGGCGAGGAAACGGGGAGGTGGGCGTTCACGCTTTTTCCGGGGTTCTATCGTGCTTGCGGGCAGGGTATAGGAAGGCGCCGCTCAAATCCCGAGCGAAGTTCGAGAGCAGTATGATGGCACGTCCGCCCTCCGGCCTTCCTTTCGACGACATCCGCGACCTGATCGCGGGCCTGCCCGCCGGCGACGATGCGGCGACGGTCGCCGTGGCGGCGCGGGCGCAGGACCTCGTGGACGGCGGCGGCCTCGGCCGGCTCGCCGAGATCGCGGTCTGGCTTGGCCGCTGGCAGGCGAACCCGAAGCCCGCCGTCGAGCGGCCGCTGATCGCGATCTTCGCCGCCAATCATCAGGTCGCCGCCCGCGTCACCGACCTTCCGCCATCGCATACCCGCGCCATGGTCGAGCTCTTCGCGGCAGGCGGCGCGGCGGTCAACCAGTTCGCGCTCACGGCCAATGCGGGCCTCAAGGTCTTCGACCTCGCGCTCGATCTGCCGGTGCCGGACATCACGGTCGATGCGGCGCTTTCGGAACAGGCCTGCGCGGCCACCATGGCCTTCGGCATGGAAGCGATCGCGGGCGGCGCCGATCTTCTCTGCGTCGGCGCGATGGGCGTCGGCAATGGCGCGGTCGCGGCCGCGCTCGCCGCCGCGCTTTTCGGCGGCGCGCCGTCCGACTGGACCTCCGACGCGCGCGAGATCGCCGTCGTCGAGGATGCGCTCGCTTTTCATGGCGCGGGTCTCCGCGATCCGCTGGAGGCGCTGCGCCGCGTCGGCGGGCGCGAACTCGCCGCTATCGCCGGCGCGATCCTCGCCGCGCGGCACCAGCGCATCCCGGTTCTGCTCGACGGCTTCGTCGCCTGCGCCGCCGCCGCCGCTCTCTACGTCCAGGACCCGGCCTCGCTCGACCATTGCCTCGCCGCGCATCGTTCGGGCACGGCGGCGCATGACCGCCTGCTCGCCGCCATCGGCAAGGTGCCGCTCCTCGACCTCGGCATCACCCTCGAGGACGGCGCGGGCGCCGCGCTCGCGGCTACCCTCGTCAAAACCGC
>NZ_DATKFR010000007.1:0-5760 GCF_035511255.1 Parvibaculum sp. | reverse complement strand
AGCGCCCAGACCGCCATGGCGCGGACGAGCGGCGAGGCGTCGGCGAGATGCGCAAGAACCAGCGGCAGGAGCGAAGCATCGCCCGCATTGCCGATCGCGATCAGCACGTTGCGGATGAAGCGGTCGCGGCCGATGCGCTTGATCGGCGAGCCGGAAAAGAACGCGCGGAACGCCGCGTCGTCGAACGTCGCAAGATCGGCAAGCAGAGGCGCTCGCAATTCGTCGCGCGCATGGAAGGAGGCTTCGCGCGCCGCATCCGCGAATTTGTTCCATGGGCAGACGGCGAGGCAGTCGTCGCAACCATAAATTCGGTTGCCGATGGCTTTGCGAAACTCGCGCGAGATCGCGCCCTTGTTCTCGATGGTGAGATAGGAAATGCAGCGCCGCGCATCGAGTTCATAAGGCGCGGGGAAGGCCGAGGTCGGGCAGATGTCGAGACAACGGCGGCACTCGCCGCAGTGATCTTCATGCGGCTCGTCCATTTCGAGGTCGAACGTCGTGAAGATCGAGCCGAGGAAGAGCCATGAGCCGAAATCGCGCGAGACGAGATTGGTGTGCTTGCCCTGCCAGCCGATGCCGGCCGCTTGCGCCAGCGGTTTTTCCATGACGGGCGCGGTGTCGACGAAGACCTTCACCTCGGCGCCCGAGGTTTCAGCGAGCCAGCGCGCCACCTGCTTCAGTCGCGATTTGACGAGATCGTGATAATCCCGGTTCTTCGCATAGACCGAGATCGCGGCGCGGTCGCGGCGGTCGAGAAGCGCCAGCGGATTTTCATCGGGGCCGTAATTCATCGCCAGCATGACGACGCTTCTGACGTCGGGCCAGAGAATGTCGGGACGGCCGCGGCGCTCTTCCGTGCCCTCCATCCATGTCATCTCACCGTGGCGGCCGCGCGCCAGCCAGTCGCGCAGGCGTTGCGCGGCCTCGGGCGTCGCATCGGGGCGCGTTATGCGGATGACGTCGAAGCCCGCTTCCTGCGCGCGCGCGACGAGCGCGGGTTTCAACCCGCCTTTCGTCGCGGCGCGATCAGAAGTCGAGATTGGCATAGAGCTTGGGCGGCGGCATGCCCGGCACATGATCGGCGAGAATCTGCCGGAAGCCGGGACGCGACTTGATTCGGACATACCAGTCCTTGGCGCCCTGGAACTGCGACCAGGGCACGTCGCCAACATAATCGAGGCAGGAAAGATGCGCGGCGGCGGTCAGATCCGCCAACGTCATCTCCTCGCCGGAGAGCCAGCGCCGCTCCTCCATCAGGTATGAGATGTAATCGAGGTGGTAGCGCAGATTGTGAAGCGCCGCGCGGACCACCGCCATGTCCGGCGCGCCGCCGCCTTCGGAGGCGCCGAGAAACCGGCGCGTCACCTTTTCAAAGATCAGCCCGTCGGAGACTTCGGCGGCGAATTTACGATCGAACCAGTCGATCAGGCGGCGCGTCTCGGCGCGCTCCAGCGCATCGCCCGGGATGAGCTTCACCTCCGGCACGGTCTCTTCCAGATACTCGCAGATCGGCATGCTGCCGGAGATGACGGAGCCGTCTTCCTCGATCAGCACCGGAACCTCGCCAGCGGGGTTCAGCGCGAGAAACTCATGCCGCCGTTCCCAGTCTCGCTCCTCGATCAGCTCGAAGCCGATATTCTTTTCGGCGAGCGCGAGACGCACCTTGCGGCAGGAGGGGGAGATGAGAAGGTGATAAAGCTGACGCATGATCTCGCAAGATTAGAGGAACGGTTCGCCGAAACGATCAGGAATGGGTTTTTCGCCCGACGGCCGCGGCCAGTTCGTCGATGATGGGACAGTCGGGACGGTCGTCGCCGTGGCAACGGCTCGCAAGCGCCGTCAGCGTCGCCTGCATGGACCGCAACTCCTCGATCTTTTCCTCGATCTCGGCGATATGGCCTTCGGCGATCCGCTTCACATCGGCGCTGCTGCGGGCCTTGTCGCGGTAGAGCGCGAGGAGGCTGCGGCACTGCTCGACGGTGAAGCCGAGATTGCGGGCCCGGGCGACGAAGCGCAGCGTGTGAACGGCATCTTCCGTATAGGAACGATAGCCGTTGGCCGCGCGATCGGCGCTTTCGATCAGCTCGATGTCCTCATAATAGCGGATCGTCTTTGCCGGAACGCCCGAGCGGGCCGCGACCTCGCCGATATTCATGCGTTTTCTCCCCGCTCGCCGGGCGAGCCTGTTCCATCGCGCTTCATTCCGCCGTATTGAGCTGCTCGAACTGGCCGCGGCGGCGGAACCGCGCAAGATAAGAGGGCAGAATTGCTTCCGGTCCCGTACCGGCAACGCCAAGTGTCTTCAAGCTGCGCCCTTCCTTTTCGGCGGCGTCGCTCACGACGTTGTCCCGCACAAGAAGCGGCAGCTGATCGGAGGTAAGCGGCGGATTCGGCAGAAGCTGCAGGACGGCCGCCATGGGCTTTGCCAGCCAGACAGGCAGCGGCAGCAGGACGCGCTTGCGGCCGATCTCGCGCAGCACAAGGCCCATCAATTCTCGGAAGGTGAGGATTTCGGGCCCGCCCAGTTCAAAGACCTTGCCGTCGGCAACGCCGGTTTCGAGCGCGCGGAGGATGGCTTCGGCCAAATCCTTTACATAGATGGGCTGGTAGCGCGTTTCGCCGCCGCCAATCAACGGCAGAACGGGCGAGAGCCGCGCCATGGCGGCGAAACGGTTGAAAAAATCGTCCTCCGGCCCGAAGACGATCGAGGCACGCAGGATCGCCGCGCCGGGAATGTGCTCGCGAACCGCCGCTTCGCCCAGCGCCTTCGAGCGCGCATAGGCCGACGGGCTTTCGGGATCGGCGCCGATCGCCGAGACCTGAACGAAAACGTCGATGCCGGCCGCCTTCGCCTCGCGGGCGATCCGGTCGGCGCCACCCGCCTGCACCGTCTCGAAGCGCTGCGGACCGCTTTCATGAAGAATGCCGACGAGATTGACCACCGCATCGGCGCCCTCCAGGGCGGCCCGGACGGAACGCGTGTCACGGATATTGGCCTGTACGGGCTCGACCTGGCCGACGTCGCCCGTCGTCTTGACGAAAAGCGCCTCGTTCGGCCGCCGGACGGCGACACGGACGCGAAAGCCGCGGCGCGCCAGCGCCTGCACGAGATGGCGGCCGACAAAACCCGATCCACCGAAAACCGTAATCAGGCTGCCGGCCCTGAGCGGCCTGCGCTCATCCCTCATGACGTCACCTCAGCAAGGAGCAAAACACTGCCGCCTAGATAGCCGAAAACAGAGCCGGGGACAAAGACCGGGCTCAGTCGCGCGCATAAATGCCGCCGAGACCGAGGACCAGGCTCGTCCGAACAGGCCGCGCAGAACCTCCCCGCACTCCCGCACATTGCAATCCCGACCGCATCTTCGCCCCCCTCTTCCGCCGGAACAAGGGAATCCGGGCAGGCGGGTCCCATCGGCTCCATTGACAAGCCTTCGCGCCCTATTTAAGTCTCCCCCCGTTGGCCCAGGTGGCGGAATTGGTAGACGCACTAGCTTCAGGTGCTAGCGCTCGCAAGGGCGTGGAAGTTCGAGTCTTCTCCTGGGCACCATAAATCTCTCGCTCTCCGGCAACCTGAAGGCCGGGGTTTCTTCCGGGTTCTCCCGAAGAGGCCGATAGGGCAAACGAGGCCGACATGGCGATCACGCTGCACAAGGGCGACCTGCCCGCGGGCCTGAGCTTCGGCGCGAGCGTCGCGGTCGACAGTGAAACCCTCGGCCTCAATCCGCACCGCGACCCGCTTTGCCTGGTGCAGCTTTCGGCCGGCGACGGCAACGCCCATATCGTGCAGCTCGATCGCGGCACCTATCACGCGCCCAACCTGCGCGCGCTGATGGCCGACCAGGGCGTCCTCAAGATCTTTCACTTCGCGCGATTCGATGTCGCGGTGATCCAGCGTTATCTCGGCGTGGTGACGACGCCGATCTATTGCACCAAGATCGCCTCGAAGCTCGTGCGCACCTATACGGATCGTCACGGGCTGAAGGACCTCTGCAAGGAGCTCCTCAACGTCGACCTCTCCAAGCAGCAGCAAAGTTCCGACTGGGGCGCGGAGAAGATTTCCGAGGCGCAGCTCGCCTATGCGGCCTCCGACGTAACGCATCTTCACGAACTCAAGGCGATTCTCGACGGCATGCTCGCCCGCGAGGGCCGCACGGAACTCGCCCGGGCCTGCTTTGCCTTCCTGCCGGTGCGCGCGTCGCTCGATCTCGCGGGATGGCCCGAAGAGGATATCTTCGCGCATTGAGCCCCGGCTCACGCGGCGCCCCGCAGAAGCGCCCTTTCGTTGACGCTTCGGAGCCCTTGCGCGCATACTGCCCGTCCATGCTCCGGCGACGCCAGGCCATTGCCATTATCGAATGCAGCCCCGCGGCCGGCGCGCCTGAGCGAACCGGACATCGGGCGCTGCGTCAGGGAGAAACCGGATTCCTCTCCATGCGGAACAAGACAGAATGAGCAAGCTGCCTGGAGAGAGCGAGGCGAGCGCCGGAGCGCGACGCCGTCCGCCATCCGCGGCGCGACCGGCCACGCGCCATAGCCGTTTCGTATCGACGATGAAAATCGCGCTGCCGCTCGGCGCCGTCGCACTCTTTGCGACCGTGCTGATCTATTCCGGCGTTTTCGACAGCCACGACAAGCTCGACATCACCTTTCGCGAAATCGCGACGCTCAACAATGACGACCTCCGAATGGTGAGTCCGCGCGTCACCGGCCTCGACGCGTCCGGGCGGCCTTATGTCATGACGGCCGATACCGCGACGCAGGCGACGGACAAACCGAACCATATCGCGCTCGATAACGTGCAGGCCGATCTCAAGCTCGAAAACGAGACCGACTGGGTCTCTCTCTCCTCGACATCCGGGCTTCTCGACACCGAGACCGAGACGCTCGATCTCAAGCAGAAGATCGACATCTACGCTTCGTCGGGCTACGAGTTTCACGGCACCTCGGCGACGATCGACTTCCGCAAGGGGACGGTCATGAGCCGCGAGCCGGTCGAGGGGCATGGCCCGCTCGGCACGTTGCGCGCCGACAGCATGACGGCGGACAATGCCAACCGGACGCTGCATTTTCAGGGACGGGTGAAAGTGCGAATCTACGGGCAAGAGGGGAAGGGGAAGACGCGATGACACGAGTATGGCTGTCGACGGCACGGCGCAAGCTCCAGGGGGTTGCCTGTGCCGCCCTTCTTATCGGCATCGGTGCCGCCTTCACGGCGGACCCCGCGTCGAGCGCCGAGAGTACAGCGCCAAGAGACCCGCTGAGCGGTTTTGCGAGCAATCCCGACGATCCGATCGAAATCGAATCCGATTCGCTTGAGGTCCAGGACCAGAAGCAGGAAGCGACCTTCATCGGCAACGTGATTGCCACCCAGGGCGGAATGAAGCTCCGCTCCGACCGTCTCAAGGCGATCTATGCGCAAGGTGGCGGCGGTGCGACCGGCGCTTTGCCCGGTGGCGGCAAGACGCAGATTCGCGAGATTCTCGCCACCGGCAACGTCCACGTCATGTCGAAGGACGACCAGTCCGCCGATGGCGACTGGGCCCGCTATGTGGTGGCGAGCCGCAATATCTTCATGGGCGACAAGGTCGTGCTCAGCCAAGGCAAGAACGTGATCCGGGGTACGAAGCTCGTTATCGACCTTAATACCGGCAAAAGCCGCATCGTCGGCGGCGCTGAAGCGGGCGCCGTAAAAAATGGCGCAACTGGCCGTGTCAAGGCACTTTTCCAGCCTCCGCCCAAAGAGAAAAAGTAAAAGTC
>NZ_DATKFR010000006.1:0-2092 GCF_035511255.1 Parvibaculum sp. | reverse complement strand
CACCTCGCGCAGGATCAACCGCTGCGTTTCGAGTGCCGACTTCGGACCGACCACGACTTCGCGGCGCGCCGCGTCGAGCTTTACGACGAAGAGCGGCTGCGCTTCCGGTTCATTCGCGCCGAGACCGAGGCCGCGCCGCTGGCCGATCGTGTAGTTGATGATGCCCTTGTGGCGGCCGAGCACCCGGCCTTCGAGATCGACAATGTCGCCCTCTTCCGCCGCGTCCGGCTTCAGCCGCTGAACGATGGTCGTGTAGCGCCCCGACGGCACGAAGCAGATGTCCTGACTATCGGGCTTCTGCGCCACCGGCAGCGTCATGCGTTCCGCGAGCGCGCGCGTCTCCGGCTTGGTGAGATCGCCAAGCGGAAAACGCAGGAAGTCGAGCTGTTCGCGCGTCGTCGTGAAGAGGAAATAGCTCTGGTCGCGATCGAGATCGCTCGGGCGATGAAGTTCGCGACCGTTCGGCCCCTGACGGCTGGCGATATAATGCCCGGTAGCGAGCGCCGCCGCGCCGAGATCGCGCGCCGTGTCGAGAAGATCGCGGAACTTCACGCGCTCGTTGCAGCGGACGCAAGGGATCGGCGTTTCGCCTACCGCATAGGAGGAGGCAAAGTCGTCCATCACCGAGCGGCGAAAACGCTCTTCATAGTCGAGCACGTAATGCGGGATGCCGATCATCTCGGCGACGCGGCGCGCATCGTGAATATCCTGACCGGCGCAGCAGGCGCCCTTGCGCTTGACCGCCTCGCCGTGATCGTAGAGCTGCAACGTGATGCCCACGACGTCGTAACCCTGCTCCTTCAGAAGCGCGGCCGTGACGGAAGAATCGACGCCGCCCGACATGGCGACGACCACCCGCGTCTCCTCGGGGCGTCCCGGGAGATCGAGGCTGTTCAGGCCTGTCGCTTCGTCGAAGGGCTCACGCATGATCGTCTTCCACCCGCTGGGGGTCTCGAAAGAGGCCGCATAATAGGAGTGTTGCCGGGAAGGGCAAGCCTCGCCGACCGGGACACCCTGCCCCGGCAGAATTTGCCGACCCGGCAGGAGAGAACCTGGACGGCAGTGACGAGCGCCAACCAACATATTGATTTAAAACGCATTTTTATACCCGCTCAGATGGCCCGCTGCTTGCGTTCAAGGGGAACGAACAAAAGTTCCAGCAAGCCGAGGCGCTATGGGTCTGCCATCTTCCGTTAATTTTCGCGTCGCTCAGGTCGATCCGACATCCTTGATCGCCGCGCCGTCGCGTACCGCCGACAGTTCGGGGGGCGCGGACGCCTTCGAACGTCATCTGGACCGGTCGGCAAGTCCTGAAACACGCGCCGCCGAGAGGCGCGACGACCAGCGTCAGCGCGAGCGCGGCCGGACAGAGACCCGCAGCGACGCGGCCACGAACACGGCCGCCGGCCAGCCTGCTTCCGACACATCTGCGCCGGAGGCCAACAGCGCCGCAGACCTTCAGCCGACGGACCTGCCGCTTCCCACGACGGAATCAGCCGACGCCGCGCCGAAGACGGATACTCAGACCAAGACGGATTTGGCGACCAAGCCCGCCACACCCGCGACGGCCGGCACAACCGAGGCGACCGCTTCGACCGTCGAGGAAACCACGAACCCGACAGAGGACGATGGTCTTCACGTCGAGCCCGCGATCGAAGCGCCCGCCAAGAACGCCACAGCGGTGCAGAAGCCGGACGACGACGGCAAGGCGGTTGCCGACAAGAGCAACGATGCGGCCATCGTCAGTCTGCTGGTCGCGCCTCCCGCGCCCCAACAGCAAGCCATCGTAAAAACCGCGACCCGAGCCACGGCCGTACCCGATACCGCCCTTCCGGTCACCGCGCCCACCTCCCCTACCGACGCCGCACTTGCGGCGGCTGCAGAAGCGCAATCGGTCACGGGCGACGCGCAGACGGATCAACCGGATGCCACCGGCGAGGTGGATGCGGACTCCGGCCTTGCCGTAAAGCCAAAGGTCGAGGGGCTTGGCCATCAGGCGGCCGCCGACATGGCCGAAAAGACGTCGGAACGCGCCACAACGCCCGCGCAACCGGCCAACGCGCCGGCCATCGCCACGGTCACGACCGCCGCA
>NZ_DATKFR010000005.1:0-6454 GCF_035511255.1 Parvibaculum sp. | reverse complement strand
CGCCGCGTCCGCTTGGGCTCACTCGCCCGCCATACGCTCGCGCGGATGCTCGTCGCCAGCATCGCCGTCATCTTCGGCGTTCGGGGCCGGCGCATCGTCGTTCAGGAGATTCTGTTTCAGCCGGCCCATCAATGCCATCAGAGCCGCAACTTCCCTCTCGTTCATGCCGGCAAGTGCCGTCTGGAACATGGCGGAAGCAGGTTCCCACATGCGGGGCTCCAGCGCCTCGACGCGGGCCGAATGATAGACGCGGCGGACGCGGCGGTCGGCCGGATCGGGACGGCGCTCGATCAGCCCCTGCTCTTCCATGCGGTCGAGCAGGCGCCCGAGCGGGGCCTTTTCCATTTCGGTCTCTTCGGCCAATTCGGTCTGGGTAATGCCGCCCTCGCGATAGAGAGAGGCCAGCACCCGGCTCTGGGCCGAACTGATGCCGACGCCGGAGTCGCGCAGCCGCCGGTTCCAGGCGCGCTGGAAGAGCCGGAAGACGTCGTGAAGAACCCAGGCGAAAGCCTGCTCGGTCTCGGGCGGAATCTTATCCGTCATTGCGCTTTCCATTTTGCCGGCAGACTATTATAACCAAGGTTACTATATCCCTGTAAACCTTTGTTTCACACGAGACGCGGCCAGGCCCCGGACATGCAATCAGGTTCTAGACGCAGTTGGCGTATCGCCACTCCTTTTTTCGTCCTGGCGCTCGGCGCCGGCCTGGCGGGCTGCGGCGATGGCAAGGACAAGGAAGCGGCGCGGGCGCCCGAAACCATCCGGGCGATGGAAACGCAGGTCGTCCGCAAGGAGCTGGTCGAGCCCGTGACCGGCACCGGCACCGTGATCGCCGACAAGACGACGGTGCTCGGCCCTCGCGTCACCGGCATCATCGACAAGGTCTTCGTCAAGGTCGGCGACCGCGTGAAGGAAGGCGATCCGCTGTTCCAGACACGCGACATCGAATTGAAGCTCAAGGTCGCCGAACTCGAAAATCAGGTGAAGCTCGCCGAAGCGAACCTCCGCAATGCGGCCCGCGCCTTCGGCCGCTCGGCGGAACTTCACGACAAGGGCTTCGTCTCGAATGGCGGGCTCGACAATGCGCGCGCGACGCGGGACACGGCGGCGGCGCAGCTCGGCATTGCGCAGGCGCAGCTCGCCGGCATCCGGCAACAGCTCGCCGACAGCATCGTGCGCGCGCCCTTCGACGGCGTCGTTACCCGGCGCGACGTCGACGAGGGCAAGTTCATGACGACCATGGGCGTCGACGTCAGCATGGGGTCTGGCGCGAACAGCGGCTCGGGCGTCGTTCAGGTGATGAAGATCGATACGGTCTACGCGATCGTGCAAATCCCCGAAACCGATCTCCGCCGCGTCGGCGTCGGCACGCGCGCAAAGGTCACGGTGGACGGTCTCGGGCGCAGCTTCGACACGGAAGCAGCGGTCGTCAACGACAGCGTCGACGCGGCGTCGCGCGCGGTTCAGCTCCGCCTGCCGATCGGGAATGGCGATTACGCGGTCAAGCCCGGCATGTTCGTGCGCGCGGAACTCTATCCCGCGCCCCGCAGCGTCCTCGCGCTCGACCGCAGCGCCGTGCAGGGCACGGAGAGCGCGCGCTATGTCTTCATTTCGGAGAACGGCGTCGCCAGGCGCGTGCCCGTGACACTGCGCCAGATCGACGCTTCGACGGTCGAGGTGCTGAGCGGATTGAAGGAAGGCCAGCAGGCGCTGACCGGACCGAACCTGCCGCTGATCGCCGACGGCACGCCGATCAAGGTCGAGACCGTCGCCGCCAATCTGCCGTGAACACGTTTCGATGAAAAGAAAACCGTCATTGCGAGGAGCGGAGCGACGAAGCAACCCATGATGTCCACGCAGACTGGGTTGCTTCGCTTCGCTCGCAATGACGATTCAAGTCTTGCTCCTCTCGGTCCACCTTAAGAGAACACGCCCATGTGGCTTTCAGACGTTTCGATCCGCCGGCCGGTCTTCGCGGTCATGATCATCATGGGGCTCGTCGTGCTCGGCTGGATTTCGCTCGGCCGGCTCGGCGTCGATCTCTTTCCGAAGATCGAATTTCCGACCGTCATCGTCACGACGCAACTCGACGGCGCGTCGCCCGAAGCGATCGAAAGCGACGTGACCGACCCGATCGAGGAGCAGGTGAACACGACGTCGGGCATCGACGAACTCACCTCGACGAGTTTCGAGGGCATGAGCCGCGTCGTGCTGCAATACAAGCTCAATGAGAATGTCGACGCGAAGGCTCAGGACGTGCGCGAGAAGGTTGCCGCCGCGCGGCCGAACCTCCCCGACGACACCAAGCAGTCGATCGTGCAGAAGGTCGATCCCGACGCGCAGCCCATCATGTCGATCATGATCGCGGGCGACCTGCCGATCCGCGATCTCACGCATTTCGCCGACAAGGTGGCGAAGGAGGAATTGCAGCGCATCGCCGGCGTCGGCTCGATCACGCTGGTCGGCGGGCGCGACCGCGAGGTGCGCATCTGGCTCGACGCGGCGAAGATGCGCGCCTATGGCGTCACCGCCGACGACGTGACAAACGCGATCAAACGCGAACATGCCGAAATTCCCGGCGGACGGCTCGACACCGGCGAGGGCCGCTCCGAACTCGCGGTGAAGACCAAGGGCGAGGTCGACACGGTGGCCGAATTCGGCGACATCGTCGTCGCCTTCCGGCCGGACGGCGCGGCGACCTATATCCGCGACGTCGCCCGCGTCGAGGACGGCATGGCCGACGAGCGCTCCTACGCCGAACTCGACGGCAAGCGCGGCATCTCGCTCGACATCCGCAAACAGTCCGGCCAGAACACGGTGGAGGTGGCGCGCGCCATTCGCGCCGCGCTGCCCGACCTCCAGAAACGGGCGCCCGAAGGCGTCCGCCTCCAGATCGCGCGCGACATGGCGCTCTTCGTGGAAGCCTCGGCGCATGACGTCTTCACCGACATCAAGATCGGCATCGGTCTCGTCGTGATGGTGACGCTAGTCTTCCTGCTGTCGCTGCGCGCGACGATCATCGTCGCGATTGCAATGCCGACCTCTCTGATCTCGACCTTCTTCGCCTTCTATCTCGCCGGCTTCACCATCAACCTGATGACGCTGATGGCGCTGTCGATGGCGGTCGGGCTTCTGGTGGACGACGCCATCGTCGTGCTCGAAAGCATCTACCGCAAGCTCGAGCAGGGATTGCCGCCGATGCAGGCCGCATCGGAAGGCACCAAGGAAGTGGGCCTCGCGGTGCTGGCGGCGACCTTCTCGGTCTGCGCGGTCTTCGTGCCCATCGCCTTCATCAGCGGCATCGTCGGGCAGTTCTTCTATCAATACGGCCTCGCGATCACCTTCTCGGTACTGGTGTCGCTGCTTGTCTCCCTGACGCTGACGCCGATGCTTTCGGCGCGGCTGCTGAAGCCCGGCGAAACGGACCCGGCGCATTACAACCGTGTCGCCCGCGCCATCGACGGCGCCTATCGCCGGCTCGACACATTCTATGGCCGCGTTCTCAACTTCGCGCTCGACCGGCGCTGGACGGTGATGGGCATCGCGCTGGCGACGGTCGTCTTCGGCTTCATGGTGGCGCGCACGATCCCCTCGGCCTTCGACGTGCATAACGACCGTGCCGAGTTCCTCGCCACCGTCGAACTGCCGCTCGGCACGGGGCTCGCCGAAACGCGCGCCATCGCCGAGCGCGCGGCCCATGCCATTCATGGTGTCGATCAGGTGCGCACGGTCTTCTTCACCATCGGCTCGGGCGCGCAAGCCGAAGTCAACAAGGCCGAGTTCTATGTCGGCATCACGCCGAAGGACGCGCGGAGCGTGAAGGACGTCGTCATCATGGACGAGATCCGCGCGCTGCTGACGCGCATCCTGCCGGAGGCCAAGCACATCTCGCTGAGCGAAGTGCCATGGATCGCGAGCGGCGGCGGCTGGGCCGATTATGCGCTCATCTACACGATCACCGGGCCGGACCTCTCGGTCCTTGAGGCGAAGTCGAACGAGGTTGTGGCGAAGATGCGCCAGAGCCCGCTCTTCGCCGATCCGAAGACGAGCTACGACAGCGGCAAGCCGGAACTGCAGGTTCACATCGACCGCAAGCGCGCCGCCGATCTCGGCGTGCCCGTCGTCTCGCTCGCCCAGACCGTGCGCACCATGGTCGGCGGCGTCAAGGCCGGCAGCTTCGAGGACATGGGCCAGCGCTACGACGTGCGGGTGCGGCTCGCCGACACCGAACGCGACGACATCGGCAAGCTCTCGATGATCCAGGTCAGGGGCGAGAGCGGGCAACTCGTCGACATCGCCAATGTGGCGCGCTTCGACGTCGCCACCGGGCCGGCGCAGATCGAGCGCGAAAACCGCGCACGCCGCGTCGCCATTCTCTCGAACCTGCCGGCGGGCGTTTCGCTCGGGCCCGCGACCGAGAAGCTCGAGGAGATCATGAAGGGGATCGAGTTTCCGGCCGGCTACAACTGGTCGGTGCAGGGCAAGGCGAAAAGCCTGAAGGACACCGGCGAGGCGATCGTCTTCGCCTTCGGGCTCGCCTTCATCGCGCTCTATATGATCCTTGCGAGCCAGTTCAACAGCTTCGCCCAGCCGGCGATCATCATGCTCTCGGCGCCGCTGTCCTTTTCCGGCGCCTTCATCGTGCTGAAGCTCTCGGGCCACGATCTCAGCATGTTCGCGCAGATCGGATTGCTCGCATTGATGGGCCTCGTGATGAAGAACGGCATCCTGCTGGTCGATTATGCAAACCAGCTCGTCGCCGGCGGCATGAAGGTGCGCGACGCGCTCGTCAAGGCGGGGCCGGTTCGGCTGCGGCCCGTGCTGATGACGCAGATCGCCACCGTCTTCGGCATGATCCCGGTGGCGCTCTCGACGAGCCAGGGCGCGGAAGTCAGGAACGCGATGGGCTATGTCGCGATCGGCGGACTCGTCTCCTCGACCCTGCTGACGCTGGTCGTCGTGCCGGTCGCCTACAGCTTCATGGCGGGCGCGGGAGCCTGGATCGGCCGAGCGACGCTGGGCCTGCGCGGACGGGCGGCGCGCTACGGGATCGGGAGCGGTACGGAGAGCGACGAGCCGCCGGGCGCACCCGCCGAGTGAAAGTTTAATCTCTCGTTCATCGCCCGGCGCGATACTGAAACCGACGGTTCCACCCCTTGTCGGCAGTACTCCCATGGCGAAGGCACAGTTCCACAAGAACCAGCGCGTTTATGTCCGACCCGTCGGCACCTGGGCCGTGATCGAGCGGGTCGTGCCGCAATGGGTCAAGGACGTGGACGAGCCTTTGCGCGTCTTCTACGACGTGGGTCTCGGCCGCGATTTCACCGCGACGGAACTCCAGACCGAACAGGCCGCCGCGCTGACCGAGATGGACCCGGCGATGGAGGAATGGCGCGTCGTGCGCCAGCCGAACAAGTGGCGTTCGGTCGAGGAATGCGCGAGCCATCCCTTCCCCGGCACCTTTCCGGTCATCATGACCAACACCGAGGAAGGTGGCGGCTGGCGTGTGCCGGGCATGGAATATGACTTCGCGCCGGAGCGCGTGGAGCTTCAGGCCCGCATCATGGCGGCGAGCCCGAAATTCATGGTGCTGCTGAACCGGCTTGTCGATTATGCGCGGGCGAACCCGGAAAACCTGCCCGAGGATGTTCTGGTGCTGGCCCGCGACGCCGAAACAGCGCTCGAACGCACGAAGAAGCCCGACGCGGTGTAACTTCCGCTGGTGTCACCCCGGGCCTGTCCCGGGGCCCAGGGGCCGCTCGCCCGGAATTTGACGCCCTTGGATCCCGGCACAAGGCCGGGATGACATCCTTATTTGAAGTCTACCCCTTCACCGTCTCGATCCATGCGGCAAACGCCGTCATGAACTTCGCGAGGAAGGCGCGTGTACCCTCGTTGGCGATGCCGCCTGTCTCGTCGAACAGATCGCCCGCATGGCCGATATAGGCTTCCGGCTGCTGCAGCGTCGGCATGTCGAGGAAGACGAGCGACTGGCGCAGATGATGGTTCGAGCCGAAGCCGCCGGCGGCGCCCGGCGAGACGCTGACCACGGCGGCAGGCTTTCCCGCCCAGACGCTGTGCCCATAGGGACGCGAGCCGACGTCGATCGCGTTCTTCAACACGCCCGGCACCGAGCGGTTATATTCCGGCGTGACGAAGAGCACCGCATCGGCGGGACGGATCGCGTCGCGGAAGGAAACCCACGAAGCGGGCGGGTTGGCATCTTCATCCTGATTGTAGAGCGCGAGCCCGCCGATCTCGACGATGCCGAGCTTCAGCGTCTCCGGCGCGAGCTTTTCGAGCGCCAGCGCCATCTTGCGGTTGAAGGAGTCCTTGCGGAGGCTGCCGACGATCACCGCGACGTTATAGGCCATGTATATCTCCTGTAGAATTCCGGTTTCCCGTCATTGCGAGCGCAGCGAAGCAATCCAGTGCGGCGAAGAGAGACTGGGTT
>NZ_DATKFR010000004.1:0-8904 GCF_035511255.1 Parvibaculum sp. | reverse complement strand
GGCCCTTGCGCCGGACCAGACGGTTGTCCCGGTGGCGATTGCGCAGCGATCTCAAGGAGTTACGGATCTTCATGATAAACCTTCGGGCACTTTGTCTGGTATGGGGCTTTGCGATCGGCCAATAAAGGCCCCGCATCCGGTGTCCCGGATTGCCCTCGGATTGGCGCGGAACCTAAGGGGCGGGCCCGTGCCTGTCAACCGGGAAGCACGCCCCCGGCCGGAAGCAACCAAACCGGCCCCACGAGCCACTTTCCCTGCCCGGGAAATCGGGCTAGATCATGCCCCAACATGAAAATGGCGCGGGCGTCATTTTAGCGCCCGCCACGAGAATCGGTTCCCTGATGGCGTATGAGAAACCCAACACCTATCTGACGGACCCCGCCGTCCGCTCGCTCCCGGACGAGGACATCGTCCGGCACCAGCCGCTCTGGTTCCGCCAGGCTCTGGCCGCGCCGCGCGAGAGCCGCCGTCTGACCGTCGACGGCGCGAGCATCCATTATCTGCGCTGGGGGAACGACGACCCGAAACGGCCAGGCATCCTCTTCGTCCATGGCAATGGCGCCCATGCCGAATGGTTCTCCTTCATCGCGCCGCTGCTGACCGATCGCTACAACGTCGCCGCCATGGACCTCGGCGGCATGGGCGACAGCGACTGGCGGACGTCCTATGTGCGCGAGAGCTTTGCGCATGAGATCGGCCAGGTGGCGCTCAATGCCGGGCTTGGGCCGAAGCCGGTCGTGGTCGGCCATTCCTTCGGCGGCTTCGTGACGCTCATCGCGGGCAAGCATTACGGCGAGAAGCTCGGCGGCCTCATCCTTGCCGACTTCACCGTGCGCTCGCCCTCGCATGAATGGTTCCTCAAGGATCCGCTGCGCCGGCCGACGCGCATCTATCCCGATTTCGAGACGGCGAAGGCGCGCTTCCGCCTGGCGCCGCTCCAGCCCTGCGCCAATGGCTTCATCATCGACCATATCGGGGGTTTGAGCCTGCGCGAGGTGAAGATCGGCGAGAATCCGGGCCGCCGACCTTCGACCGAAGCGGGCTGGACCTGGAAGTTCGACGCCGAGATGTTCAACGGTCTGCGGATGGGCGACGATCACGCGGACATCTACAAGAATCTCGCCTGCAAGGGCGCGACCATGTTCGGCCTCGAAAGCCGCGACTACGATCCGGCGAGCGTCGCCTTCCTGCGCACCCTCGCGCCGGAAAAGCCCGTCTTCGCCATTCCCGGCGCGCAGCACCACATCATGCTCGATCAGCCCCATGCCTTCGCCGGCGCGGTCGCCGCATTGATGGCGCAGTGGGAAGCCGAAGGCGCGCTCGCGCCGTCGCAAGGCTGACGCCCGTGGAAGATGTTCTGCCGCTGCCGGCGACGCTCGCCATTCTGGCGGCAAGTCTTGCCGCGGGCGGATATCTTCTCTGGCTCGAACGGCGGCCGCATGAATTCGGCCGCGTACGCCTCGTGCCGACGACGCCGCTTCTCTTCCTCGTGATGGTCGTCATCATTCTGATGGGCGCGCATCTGCTGACGCTCTTCGGTGCATCGCCGCGCGGCCCGTCCTACTGAAGGCCGATGCCTTCCTCTTCATCCTCGAAATCTTCGGCCGCCTGCTGCAAGCCCCTCATCGAAGGATGAAAGAGCGCGAAGGCGAGGATCGGCACGACGAGCAGCGCGCCGACGATGAAGGGCGCCTGATGCATCCGCTCGTAGATGTTGAAGCCGATGAACGAGTTCAGGAAGATGAAGGGTGTCAGGATCATGCCCGTCGCCGAAGTGCCGGCGATGAAGCCTGCCATCGCGCCCTGATCGCGATGCGAGACCGAGAGCGAGGCGCCCGCCTGCAAGCCCGGTCGCAGCAGGCCGAAGCCGAGGCCGGACAACGTCAGCGCGGTCACGAGAATGCCGTAGGACGATCCGGCGACGAGGCCGACGAAGGAGAAGATCACGATGATCGATCCCCAGCGCAGCA
Organism: Parvibaculum sp.; assembly: GCF_035511255.1. GTDB lineage: Bacteria > Pseudomonadota > Alphaproteobacteria > Parvibaculales > Parvibaculaceae > Parvibaculum. The sequence goes on along the minus strand of NZ_DATKFR010000004.1, from coordinate 6,934 downwards.
GCCATTGCACCGAAAGATTGAAACGCTGGATCAGGCCGATCTGGGCGAAGAGCGCCGCCATCGCCATGGCCATCAGACCGACGCTCACCATCTGCGTCGCGTCGTCGAGTTTCAACTCCAGCATGTCGATGAAATAGAAGGCGCAGAGCTGCATCACGATCGACTGCGCGAAACTGAGGATGATGCTGATGCCGACCCAGGGCAGTGCGCGCCGGTCGTACCATCTGAGCCCCGCCTTGCGGCCCTGCTTCTCCGAGACGCGGTTCGACGGCCGTGTACGTTCCGGGAGAAAAAACCAGATGAGCGCGGCGCTGACATAGGCGAGCGCGGCGACCGCGAAAAACGGCGCGACGACATGGATGACGGCGAAAGCGGCCGCGACGCCGGGACCGATCGCCGTGCCGATGCCGAAGGCCGCGCCGAGCGACGCGACGCCAGAGGCGCGTTCGGACCGCGTGGTGCGGTCGGCGACATAGGCTTGCGCCGCCGAACCGTTGCCGGAGCCGAGGCCGCCGAAAATCGAACGCGCAACCAGCAGCATCGGGAAGAGAATGCTCAGATGCACCCATCCCTTGAGGCCGACAAGGACGAGACAGGCGAAGATCGTCGTCGAGATCGCGAAGGCGAGAAGGCCGATCATCATGATGGGCTTGCGGCCGACGATGTCGCTGCGCCGTCCCCAGAAGGGGCTGGTCACGATCCAGAGCAGCGACGAGAGCGAGTAGATCATCGTCGTCTCGAATTCGCTCATGCCCAGGCGGCGCGCGATCGGCGGCATCACCGCATAGACGAGCGTCTGCCCCATGCCGCCGGAGAGCTGGCAGAGAAAGAGTATCTGGAAGGCGCGCTTCCGCTCGGCCGGCGTGGTGACGCCGGTGCCGAAGCTCGAAGGTGTCGGGGGAACCGCGACCGGCGCTGCCGAATCGGCGGTTTTTTCCTCTGTCGTCATGGGGGCCTCTGCCGGGCCTTTTTGAAAGTCAGCCTGATTTACGTGAATAACGCTGCGTCGCCAATGGCCCATTCGAAATTTTGTTTCGGCCCATGGAACGCGCGCTTGTCATCCCGCCCCGCTGCCCTAACCTCGACGGAAAAGCCATTGAGATACAGGGGAGATCGCCATGGAACTTTCGTTGAGCGTGCGGGATACCGCGTTCCGCGACGAGGTTCGACGTTTTCTGGACGAGAAGCTGACGCCGGAGCTGCGCGCGACCGGGCAGCTCATGACCAGCGTCTATGCCGATTACGACACGACCATGCGCTGGCAGGCGGCTCTCTATGAAAAGGGCTGGGTCGCGCCGGCCTGGCCGGTCGAATATGGCGGCTGCGACTGGTCGGTGATGCAACATTACATTTTCGCCAGCGAGCTTTCATCGGCCGGCGCCCCCTCGCTCTCGCCGATGGGCCTCGGCATGTGCGGACCGGTGCTGATCGGTTACGGCACACCGGAGCAGAAAGCCTTCTATCTGCCGCGCATCCTCAACGGCGCCGACTTCTGGTGTCAGGGCTATTCCGAGCCGGGATCTGGCTCGGACCTTGCCAGCCTGCAGATGAGCGCGGTCGACATGGGCGATCATTTTCTCTGCAATGGCTCGAAGATCTGGACCACCCACGCAAACTACGCCAACCGCATCTTCAATCTGGTGCGCACGTCGAAAGAGGACATTCCCCAGCGCGGCATCACCTTCCTCCTCATCGACATGGAAACGCCGGGCGTCAAGGTCGAGCCGCTCGTCATGCTGTCGGGCGAGCACATCCAGAACCAGGTCTTCTTCACCGACGTCAAGGTTCCCAAGGCGAATGTCGTCGGCAAGGTCGGCGAGGGCTGGACGGTCGCGAAGTATCTCATGCAGTTCGAGCGCGGCGGCCACGCCTATGCGCCGGGTCTGCATACGCGGCTCCGCCGCATCCGCGCGATGGCCGGAGCCGAGTGCAACTCGAACGGCGCGCGACTGATCGACGATCCGGATTTCGTCGACAAGCTCGCCGCCGCGGAGGTCGAGATCACGGCGCTGGAATTCACCGAGCATCGCATCATGTCGGCGCTCTCCCACGGCGATGCGCCCGGCGCCGAATCCTCGCTGCTGAAGACGCGCGGCACCGAACTCTCGCAACGCCTGACCGAACTCGCGCTCGAAGCGGTCGCCGGCTACGCGCTGCCTTATCAACCGCAAGCGACGCGGCCGGGCGGCCCTGTCGTAGGTCTCGAACCATCCAGGGGCAACGCCACCCCCGTCGGCCCCGCGCATAGCTGGCCGGTGGCGGCAAAATATCTCAACGACCGGGCCGGTTCGATTTATGCCGGCACCAATGAAATCCAGCGCAACATCATGGCGAAGGCGGTGCTGGGCCTCTGAGCCCTTCACCCGACGCCACGTTGCCTGCTAGAACTCGGGCAACGACATTCAACCGGAAGTTCCCATGCATATCGACGACGTGCTGCGCGCCCGCAAATCGGTGCGCGCCTTCAAGCCCGACCCCGTCCCGCTCGCCCTCGTGACCGAAATTCTCGAAATCGCGTCATTGGCGCCTTCCGGCACCAATATCCAGCCCTGGAAAGTCCATGTGATCGCGGGCGACGTGCGTCGCCGCCTCGAAGAGGAGGTTCTCGCGCATCGCGAAACGCAGCCTTCCGATGCCAGCGCTGAGTTCCCGCGCACCTCGAAACGCAAGGAGCCTTACACGTCCCGCATGCGGAAACTCGGCAAGGACATGTATTCGCTGCTCGGGATTCCGAAGGGCGACCAGGCCGCGAACTGGCGGCAATGGGGCCGCAACTACCAGTTCTTCGACGCGCCGGTCGGGCTCATCTTCACGATCGACAAGGATCTCGACGCGATGAGCTTCCTCGACATCGGCATGCTGATGCAGTCGATCATGCTCGCCGCCAAGGCCCGCGGCCTCGACACCTGCGCGCAGGGCGCCTGGAACAATTACTGGACGGCGACGCGGCGCGTGCTCGGCGTGCCGGAAGACGAGTACATCATCTGCGGCATGTCGCTCGGTTACGCCGACGAAACGGCCCCAGTCAACACGCTCGTCTCCGAACGCGAACCGGTGTCGAGCTTCGCGACGTTCCACGGCTTCGAATAATCAGCGCTGCCCGATATGACTCGTGGTGAGTGTCATCGCCTTCGGCACCGCATGAGGCTTGTTGGGCGCCGCCTCTGTCTCTCCAGGCGGCGCGATGACGAAGAGGACCGGGCCGGAGGCGTTTGAAAAGAGCGGCACCGGATCGGCGAGGCCGCCGGCGAGATTGCTCGTGACGACCTGCCCGCTCTGGTCGATCAGCGTGGTGCTGCCGGCAGGCGGCGGGACGCTTGCCGCATGAGCGGTGCTTGCGGCCAGGCCCAATGCGAGGGACGCAACGATCAGGAACGCTGCCTTGGTGTTTTCCATGCCTGAGATATAGCGCGTCCCCGGCTTCGATCAAGCGGGCCATTCGCGTTCACCGGCCTGTTCATCCGCTCACCTTGGCCGCGCCGGCTTGCGCGTCTATCCTCGCCGCCAAAGACATCAACGACAATCGTGAACGGGAGAACATTCATGGCGGAATATCCACGCCCGCTTCCCCTGCCGACGCCCGAGACCCAGCACTTCTGGGACGGGTGCAAGGCAGGCGAGCTCAGGCTTCAGCGCTGCGGCGAGTGCAACCACACCTATTTTCCGCCGCGCCCCTTCTGCCCGGCCTGCTCGTCGCGCAATGTCGAGATCTTCAAGGCATCCGGCAAGGCGACGCTTTACAGCTACGTCATCAATCACCGTCCCCGTCCCGACTTCGGCGACAAACCGCATTCGATCGCGGTGGTCACGCTCGCCGAAGGCCCGCGCATGATGACGAACATCATCGACTGCCCGCAGACGCCGGAGGCGCTGATCCTCGACATGCCGCTCGAAGTCACCTTCGAGAAGGCGAACGAAGAGATCAGCCTGCCGAAGTTCAAGCCGGCCCAGACACCGGCGAAAGGGTAAGACGATGAAGCAGAAAACAGTGGCGGTCGTCGGCGCAGCCGAAACGACCGAGATGGGCAAGATTCCGAATACCTCGCAGCTGATGCTCCATGCGGACGCGGCGCTCAACGCGATGCGCGATGCGGGCCTCACCGCGAAGGACATCGACGGCATCGCGACGGCGGGCGACAGCCCGGTCGAGATCGCGCAATATCTCGGCATCACGCCGACATGGGTCGACGGCACAAGCGTCGGAGGTTGCTCCTTTATGCTGCATGTCCGTCACGCGGCGGCGGCGATCAACGAGGGTCTCTGCAAGACGGTGCTCATCACACATGCCGAGTCCGGACGCTCGCGCGTCGGCGCGCGGAAGTTCGGCCGCGATCCGGCAAGCCAGATGGGGCAGTTCGAAGTGCCTTACGGCGTCACGAACCCGCCGACCATGTTCACCATACCGGTGCTGCGCTACATGAAGGAAGTCGGCGTAACCGAGGAAGACCTCGCCACCGTCGCCGTCATCCAGCGCGAATGGGCGGCGAAGAATCCGCGCGCCTCCTTCCGCGATCCGATCACCGTCGACGACGTTCTGAATTCGAAAATGATCGCCTGGCCGTTCCGGCTCCTCATGTGCTGCCTCGTCACCGATGGCGGCGGCGCACTCATTCTCACCAGCGCCGACCGGGCGAAGGACTTCCCGCAGAAGCCGGTCTATATCCTCGGCACGGGCGAGAGCTGCGAGACGCCGATGGTGAGCCAGATGGAAGACTTCACCACGTCGAAGGCGTTCCGCGTTTCCGGCAAGAAGGCGTTCGACGAAGCCGGCATCAAGCATTCCGATGTCGATCATCTGATGATCTACGACGCCTTCGCGCATCTGCCGCTTTACGGCCTCGAGGATCTCGGCTTCTGCGGACGCGGCGAGGCGGCCGCCTTCATCCGCGAACGCAACACGGCGCCGGGCGGCAAGCTGCCGCTCAACACCAATGGCGGCGGGCTTTCCTACATGCATTCCGGCATGTACGGCATGTATGCCCTGCAGGAGAGCGTGCGTCAGATGCGGGGCATCGCGCCGGCGCAGGTGCCGGGCGCGAAAATCTCGATCGCGCATGGCGTCGGCGGCATGTTCGCCGCCTCGGGTACGATCGTCTTCTCGAACGAGAAGCCGTAGGTCACGAGAGGCAACTGGCCTAAATTCCGTGTCACCCCGGCCTTCGGGCCGGGGTCCAGGGGCCGCTTGCTCCGTGCATGTCGCCCCTGGATCCCGGGACGAGCCCGGGATGACAGCAATAGAATATTGGAGAGAACCGTCATGCACCTCGCCAAGCCACGGATCGATGTCGGCCTCTTCACCAATAACATCGAGGCGATGCTCGACTTCTATCAGAAGGAAATCGGGCTCCCCTTCGATCATCTTCTGCCGCTGGGCGGCGGACGCCAGCAGCATCGCCACGAGATGCTCGGCTCGGTGCTGAAGATCAACGAAAGCCGCGAGCCCATCGCGGCGCGGGCGCCATCCGGCTATCGCGAGTTGCTGATTGCGCGCGAGGGATTGCTCGGGCCGAAACATCTCACCGATCCGGACGGCAATGCGGTGACGCTGGTGCCGCATGGCGCCTTCGACATCGAACGCATCGGCATCCGGCTCGGCGTGCGCGACGCCGCCGCCCATCGCCGCTTCTATGCCGTCGCAATGGGCCTGCCGGATGTGCCGGAAGCCGGCGGCAACAGTTTTCTCTGCGGCGACAGCGTCATCCTTTTCGACGAGGCGGCGGATGCGCCGTCTGACGCGACCATCGAAGGAACGGGCTTTCGCTACATCACCGTGCAGGTCTTCAAGACGGACGAGGAACATGCGGGCGTCCTCGCCCGCGGCGGTCGCGAGGGACAGAAGCCGCAGACGCTCGGCAAGGTGGCGCGGATTTCCTTCATTCGGGACCCAGACGGCAACTGGATCGAGATTTCGCAGCGCGCTTCGCTGACGGGCTCTCTCGACTAGCGGCCCGGTTGGGGTAAACTCTCGGGCAACACGTAAAAAGCCCGACGGGAACGCTTCATGGCCTATAACAAGATTCAGGTGAACCGGATTTCCGGCGCGCTCGGTGCGGAAATCGTCGGCGTCGATCTTTCAAAGGATCTCGACAACGAGACCTTCGACGACATTCATCAGGCCTTCCTCGACAATCAGGTCATCTTCTTTCGCGACCAGCATCTCACGCACGAGCAGCACAAGGCCTTCGGCCGCCGGTTCGGCACGCTGAACATCCATCCCTATGTGAAGGGCATGGACGGGCACCCCGAGATCATGAAGATCGTCAAGGAGCCCGACGACAAGGTGAATTTCGGCGGCGGCTGGCACTCCGACATGTCGTTTCTCGAGGAGCCGGCGCTCGGCTCGATCCTCTACGCCAAGGAAGTTCCGCCCTTCGGCGGCGACACGCTGTGGGCGAACCAGTATCTCGCCTACGAAACGCTGTCGGACGGCATGAAAAAAATGCTGGACGGTCTTCGGGCCGTCCATACCGCCAAGGGCGAATATAGCGAACGCGGACATTCGGCGCAAAAGCGACAGTCGATGGAAGTCGCGACGGCGGGCGACGACGTTCCCTCCTACGAGCACCCCGTCGTGCGCACGCATCCCGAAACCGGCCGCAAGGCGCTCTACGTCAATCCCGCGTTCACCGAAAAATTCGTCGGCATGACGCGGCGGGAGAGCGCGCCGCTGTTGCGCTTCCTCTTCGAGCATTGCACGCAGGAAGGCTTCACCTGCCGCTTCCGCTGGACGCCCAATGCTCTCGCCTTCTGGGACAATCGGGCGACACAGCATTTCGCGCTCAACGACTATCATGGCCATCGCCGGCACATGGAGCGCGTCACGGTTAACGGCGACCGGCCTTTCTGATCTCCCGTTCCAAAATCATCTTTAAAACCGGAAGTTCAGCCTGCATCATGCGAGCGGGCGAGTCGCGGGCGTTTCCACGCTGCGGCT
>NZ_DATKFR010000003.1:0-18303 GCF_035511255.1 Parvibaculum sp. | reverse complement strand
ACCGAGGTCACGTTGATGATGTGACCGGCGCGCCGCGCGCGCATGAAGGGAATGGCGGCCTGGAGCACCGCGATGGCGCCGAAGACGTTGACGTCGAAGAGCGCGCGGATTTCGGCGAGGCTCGTTTCCTCGACCGCGCCGATCAGGCCGTAGCCGGCGTTGTTGACGAGAATGTCGATTCCGCCGAGCACCTTCTCGACCGCTTCGATGGTCGTTCCGACGCTCGCTTCGTCCCGCACATCGAGAATGAAGCCGAATGCACGCCCGGGGGCGAGTTCCGCGAAAGCTGCCTTGTCGGCGGCGTTACGAACCGTGCCCGCCACCGTGTCTCCGGCGGCGAGTGCCGCCTCCGCGATCGCACGTCCCAATCCGCTGCTCACGCCCGTGATCAGCCAGCCGCGCTTTTTTTGCGCCGTCATTCGATTACCTGTCGTGTCGGAGTTGAAAGGCCGGGATCAGTACGGACGATCGCCCTTGACCCACATGCGGTACATCTGTCGGACGTATTTCGTGTCGTCGTATAGCGTCCCGGTATGCAGAGTGCAGCGGTTGTCCCACATCAGAATGTCGCCGACGCGCCACTTGTGGCGAAAGACGAACTTGTCCTGCGTCACGAATTCGACGAGTTCGTCGATAAGGGAGAGCGCTTCGTCCGTGTCCATGCCTTCGATGCCCTTGACCGTACCGGTGCTCACCCAGAGCGCCTTGCGTCCGTCGGCCGGATGTGTGCGGATCAGCGGATGATAGACGTCGGGGTTCTCCGCTTTCTGCTGTTCGGTCAATTCGGCGCGGCCGAATTCGCGGGTCGCCATGAAATATTGATAGCTGTGATGAAGAACGAGACCATCGAGCTCTTTCTTCTTTTCCTCGGGCAAGGCGTCATACGCCGCGCAGCAGTCGGCGAGCAAGGTGTCGCTGCCTTCTTCAGGCACCTCCACCGCATAGAGCATCGTGCTCATGACAGGCTCGGCCTTGTAAGAATAATCGGTGTGCCAGCCGACGCCGTCATTATGCGCGCCGATCGGTCGTCCATCGACGATGCGGTTCGACAGAATGAAAATCTTCGGATAGCCGGGCAGGGTGAACTGCTTCTGCGTGTGATCCTCCGGCTCGCCGAAGAGACCGATGAAGGAGAGAAGCGCATCGGGCGTCATGTTCTGATCGCGCAGCAGGATGGCGCCGTGCTTGTGAAAGGCACGGACGACATGATCGAGCGTTTCGGAATCCGCCGATCTGAGATCGACGTCGAGAAGCTCGGCGCCGAAGCCGGGCTTCAGCTCGCGCGTTTTCACCTTCAGATCCATGTCCATCGCCGTGGTCCTCTCACCGTTACGCATCTTCCTCAATTCTTGATGCGAAACCCGGACCAGGTCTTGCACTGAGACGCCAGTTCCTTTGGGCTGGGCGGCTTGCCGGCTTCCATCGCACGTCCTGAACAGGAATTGAGCATTCGTGCCTTTGTAGCGGGCGAAGACGCCTTGTCCGCCTTTTTGAGCAGCAGGCGGCGTGTCGCCGAGGCGGGCGTTCCGGCAACTAGGATCGAGGGACCCAATAGTTTGACCGGCGGCGCATCGGCCGGGGACCGGCGGTGCCGACGGCATCCTCAGGCGCACATGTTCTTGTCTATTTCCTGATTGGGCACCCTTGCCTGATTACGAAGTGAGCATTTGCAAAAGGACGATGACAAACCCCATCAGATCAGGCCGCCGAAGAGTGGCTCCAAAGCCGCGAGTAGTGGATAAAAATTAATAGAATCAATGTATTAACTAATTGGCACACGTCTTGCGATCTTTGCTGCAGTGCGGCGATAGCGGCCTCTGGGGGGTCGTCGTCAGCCGTGTGCAGATAAAGAATGGGGGCGTAAGCATGAACCGCTTGAGTGAGTATGTTTGTCCTGCCCTGCTTCTGACGACGGCCGTCATTGCGGTCGCGCCGGGCGCCAGGGCAGCCGAGACGGTGACCACGACAACGACGGCCGAGGCGACGACGACCGATAAGGCGGCGTCCGGCACGACCGACGCGGCTGTTCCCGCTTCGTCGATTTACAACGCGGGCGAGATGACCGTCATCTCCGAGCGCGACAAGGCCGGCCTGCTCGAACTCGAGCCGAACGACTTGCTCTTCGGGCTCAACAAGTCACTGCAGGAAACGCCGCGCGCTGCGAGCTTTGTCTCCGATACCACGCTCGAGCGTTATGGCATCCAGACCGTCGACGATCTTATCGCGACGTCGCCCGGCACTTACACATCGAGCTTTTACGGCGTCTCCGGCTCCGTCAATGTCCGCGGCACGCTCGCGGAGACTTATTATCGCGGCTTCAAGCGCATCGAGAACCGCGGCACCTATGAAACACCGGTCGGCGCCGCCTCGCGTATCGACATCATCCGCGGCGCGCCGACGCCGAATTTCGGGCCCGGCAAGGTCGGCGGCCTGCTGAACTTCGAGCCGAAGACGACGAAGCTCGAGGACGGCACCTATATGAGCGATCTTACCAGCGCGTTCGACCTGACGGTGGGATCCTACGGCAAAAAGAATCTCGCCGCCGAGGCGGGCGCTCCGATCACGCTGGGCGAAGTCAAGGGCGGTGCCTATCTCTATGCGGAGCTTGAGGATTCCGACAGCTACTACGACGGCATCCACCCCAAGCACCAGATGGCGCAGCTCGCGACCAACTTCAACTTCGCCAACGGCTGGTCGACTGCGACCGGCGGCATGGTTTACCACGCTGAGGGATATGTTCAGACCCCCGGCTGGAACCGCGTCACGCAGGATCTCATCGACAACGGCACCTATATCACGGGCCGCGATACGAGCCTCATCGACGCCAATGGAGACGGCGATCTCGATCCGAGCGAAATCACGACGCCCAACGGCTCGCTGACCAATGGTGGATATGGCGGCGTGGGCGACGCAGCGACGCTCGATACCGGCGTCGGCAAGACGCAACTCAGCCGTCATACGGTTTATGTGAGCGACGCGGATTTTTCGGAAACCTGGACGGCGACGCTCTATCACGATTTCGTCAAGGCCTTTTCCGACGGATCCGAACTCAAGTTCCAGCTCTTCTACGACAGCCTCGAGAACGAACGCTTCGTGAGCTACGGCTATCCCGGGGCTTATGACAGCTGGGTCGGCGAAGGGCGCGTCACCTACAATTTCTCCCTGCAGCCGAAGGGCACCGGCATCACCATCGACAACAGCATCGGCGGCGGCTATCGCCATTACGACGCCAATGCGAAGGAGAGCTTCAACTCCGGACGTATCGCCGTGGATCGCCGCGATCTGAGCTACGGCGCGACGCCCACCGACATCATGGACAGCCCCTTCACGGCCGATGGTGGACAGGATTGGGAGACCGACATCAGCACGAAGTGGGGCGATGCCGGCATCTTCGCGATCAGCGACATCAAATACGGCATGCTGGATCTGACGCTGGGCGGCCGGTACGACCATTACAATGTCGAGACGGTCGATGATGGCTCCCTCAACTGGAGCTACCCGCTCGGTCAGGATTTCGATGGCCGCGCCGGACGCTTCACCTACAGCGCCAGCCTGATGCTCATTACCGATATGGGGATCAATCCCTATATCACTCACGCCAAGACATCCGCCGTCGAAATCGGCCAGGCCGGTGAAGTGTCGCCGAGCCTCGTCATCAACGATGCCTGGATTTCGGACGGCAAGCTCAACGAAGTCGGTGTGAAGTTCTCGCTTTTCGACGCGGTCGTCACCGGCACGCTCGATGCCTATCGCCAGGAGCGCACGCGTTTCGCGCAAATCAGCAACACGGTGGTGGGGACGGTTGCCAAGGGCGTCGAACTCGAAGCGCGCTATCTCGCGACGGAAAATCTGAGCTTCACCTTCGCCGGCAACTTGCAGAAGACGACGATCAAGGGACCGGACACGAGCTACTACATCGTGCCCTGCTCGGTCTATGGCTACACCGATCCGACGCAGTACTACGGCGGCGCCTGTGCTTCCTATAACGGCGTTGCAGGACTCGGCCAGACCGGCAACTACGAAGACGGCACGATCCCGCAATCCACGACCAGCCTTTTCGGCACCTATACGACCGACAAGTATGATTGGGGACAGGCGGGTGGAACGCTCGGTGCGACGCATGTGACGAGCACCACGGGCAAGATCACCGGCGTCTCGGTCAAGTATCCCGCCTACACGCTCGTTCAGGCCTCCGCGTTCTATGCCCTGGGCAACGTGCAGGTCTCCCTGAATGTCGACAACATCTTCGACGAGACCTACTTCACACCGCTCGCCGATCTCTACTCGGATGCCGCCGTGCTTCCGGGCAAGGGTCGCGAATGGCGTCTCTCGCTGAAGTACACGTTCTAATCGATATCCATACGTCAGTAGCGTAATCAAGCTGGAGGCCAACATGAATTCGCGTCGAGGTAAGTACTACCCGTGGCTCGTTCTGTCGGTCTTCAGCTTGATGTTCTTTCTGGTGACGGCGGCGACCTTCACGTCGCTTGGAGTCGTTCTGCCGAGCATGGTCAAGGATCTCGGCTGGGACTGGACGTCGGCGGGCCTCGGCTTCACGCTGCTCGGCATCTCCTGTGGATTGTCGAGCTATCCGCCCGCCATGACGATCCGGCGGTACGGCGTGCGCGTGACCGTTCTCATCGGAACGGTCTTGCTCGTCGCGGGCTTTCTCAGCCTGTTCGCAACCCACTCCGTCTGGCTCTATTTCGTTGGCACCACGCTGGCGGGCACAGGCTTTTCCTTCGTCTCGACCGTTCCCGGCACCTACGTCATCGCGCGCGCCTTTGAGAAGCAGTCGATTGCCTTCGGCATCTACTTCACGATTGGCGGACTCGGCGGCATTATCGGCCCGTTCATCTATTTCAGCGCCATGGCGATATGGGGCGACTGGCGCATGCACTGGATGATCGTTGCCGTTGCGACCGCGATCGCGGGTCTTGCGATCATTCTCGTGTTGCGGGAAGACGAGGAAGAGCGTCGCGCCGCCGCGGAGGTCGAAGCGGCGGCCGCCGCACGGGCGGCGCCCGGCGTCTATATGACGAAGCAAGCCTGGACGGCGCCGCTCGCGTTGAGAACGCCGCAGTTCTACATCATCTCGGCCGCCTATATTTCCTTCCTGCTCTGCGGGATCACCGTCAACAGCCTGTCGGTCGCGCATCTTTCCGAGCGCGGCATTTCGATGGCGATGGCGGGAAGCCTTCTCAGCATCGAGGCTTTCCTCAATTCTCTGTCGCGCGTTCTCAGCGGCTTCATCGGGGAATATGTGGAACCGAAATTCCTGCTGCTCGGATCGCTTCTGTTTCTCATCATGGGCATGGTCGCGCTGAGTTTCGCGACGACATTTCCGTTTCTCATCATCTACGCGATCGGCATTGGCGTCGGCTATGGCGCGACATTTCTCGCGACCAGCGTCCTGCTTACGAATTACTACGGCCGCAAGCCTTACCTTGAGCTCTTCTCGATCATGAATCTTGCCGCGACGCTCGCCTCCTGCGGGCCATGGCTGGGCGGTCATCTTCGCGACACCACGGGTAGTTTCGTGCCGGCCTTTCTCGCCTTCTCGATCGTGCCGGCCGTTGTGTTCCTTGCCGTGACCGTCATGCGCCCGCCGCGATTTGTCGAGGCAAAGGCGGCGGACGCCGAGGAAGCCGCGCCCGTCGAGCCGCGCGCGCGTTTCGTCCTTTGATGGAGACCGATATGAAAAATGGAAAAAGAGAATTCGGCGTTTTCCTTCCCATCGCCAATGGCGGGTGGATCATTTCCGAGAATGCGCCGACGCTGGACGGCTCGTATCGCCAAAACCGCGAAGCGGCCATTCTGGCGGATGAAATCGGCCTCGATTTCATCATGTCCATGGGCAAATGGCGCGGCTTCGGCGGCAAGACCGATCATTGGGGCACGACGCTCGAATCCGTGACGATGATGGCGGGGATCGCCGAGGTCACGAAGAAGGCCAAGCTCATCGCGACGGTGCATACGCTGCTGCAAAATCCGGCAGTTGCCGCAAAGATGATCGCCACGCTCGATCAGATCAGCGGCGGCCGGGCCGGGCTCAACATCGTCTCCGGCTCGTTCAAGGACGAGTTCGACCAGATGGGCGCCTGGGACGACACGCTCAATCATGACGATCGCTACGAATATGCGGAGGAGTGGACAACGCTCGTGCGCAGGCTCTGGAGCGAGGAAAGCGTGAGCTTTGATGGGAAATTCTTCCAGTTCAAGGAGTGCGTATCGGAGCCGAAACCGGTCTCGAAGCCGCGCCCCTACATGATCTGCGCCGGCAATTCCGAACGTGGACTGCGGTTCACCGTCCGCAACACCGATGCCTGCTTCATAGGTGGCCGCGATCTTGCAGATACCAGGGAGATAAGCAGGCTCGCGAAGCGTATCGCAGCCGAGTATGAGACGAGTATCAAGAGTTTCTGTATGTGTACCGTGATTACGGCCGAGACCGATTCCGACGCGCAGGCGCTGGCGAACTACTACCGCGCCGGCGTGGACGAGGGAGCGGTCAAGGGCATGATGCGGAGTTACGGGATCGATCCCGACGGGCGCGACAATCCGATGGTCGTGCGGGCCCGCAATGCCTTCATGACGCAGACCGCGATCGGAACGCCGGAAACCTGCCGCCGCGAAATCGAAAAGCTGCTCGTCGAGGGCGAACTCGACGGCGTCATGCTGATTTTTCCCGACTATGTCGAAGGCTTGACGACGTTCGGCAAGGAAATCCTGCCGGCGCTGAAGGGGGTGTTCGCGTGACCCTCGACGCAAGCCCCGGTGCCGACAACATCACGGCCGACGGCCTTCCGCAGTGGATCGATCCGGCGCGGACCGCTCTCGTCGTGATCGACATCCAGGTCGATTTCGCGGCGCCCGAGGGTCTTCTGGGACGGGCGGGGGTCGATGTATCCGTGCTGAAGCCTGCACTCGCCAGGGCGGAATTGCTCGTCGATGAGGCAAGGCGCACAGGCGTGCCGGTCATTTTTGTTGCACTTCAGACGTCGCCTGAAACGGATTCGCCCTCCTGGAAGGAGTGGATGCGTCGGCGCGGGCGAACGCCAGACGAGGAAATGGCGATCTGCCGGATCGGCACCCCCGGGGTCGAGTTCTGCGATCCCAAACCTCGCGAAGGGGAACTCGTCGTCGGCAAGCCGAAATACAGCGCCTTCATCGGCACGGATTTCGAGGCGCAGTTGCGCGCTCGAGGCATCGACACGCTGGTCGTCTGCGGGATCACGACGGAGTGCTGCGTGGATTGCACCGTACGCGATGCATTCCATCGCGATTTCCATGTATTCCTCGTCGAGGATGCTTGCGCGGCTTATGAGGAAGAGGTCCACCAGGGCTCGCTCCGGGCGTTGACCCTCAACTGCGCCATTCCGGTGACGACGTCGGAGGTCGAGGCGGCGTGGGGCGAACTAGCGGTTCCGGCCGGTCTCAAAGCTGGGGCGGGTGCGTGATGGGCGATTATTTCAACCTCAATGCGGCGGCGCCTTTCAAGATCAGCGACGACGAGCGGCAGGCGATCGCGGCAAAGATCGACGTCGATGAATTGTGCGATCTCGCGCTGACGCTCGGCAACATTCCTGCACCGTCGCGCAGCGAGGCGGCAGCGAGCAAGTTCGTCTTCGACTGGATGGAGAAGGAAGGCTTCGGGCCGCGCAGCGTCGGCGCGACACCCTCCCGTCAGAACGTCATCGGCGAATATGGTGGGGCAGGCGACGGGCACAATCTCCTCTTCACGGCGCATCTCGACACTGAAAGCCCGACCTACGAGCCGGATCTCGACGCGGCGAAATACCGGCCGGAGACGCTGGCCAACCGCGAATGGCTCGAATGCTGGCTGGAAGACGACGTTCTCTACGGCTATCCGATCGCGAACGATCGCGGACCGATGAGCTGCTTCTTGATTGCGGCGAAAGCCTTGAAGCAGGCCGGCATTCCGCTCGCGGGCAAGCTCTATCTGACCGCATGTCCCGGCGAGATCGGGCCGGAGCCGATCGAGGACCGCCGCGGCGTCGAATATCTCGGCAAGGATATCGGCGCGCATTACCTCTTCCATCACGGCGGCGTGGCGCCCGACTTCGCCATCGCCGCGGAGGGAACCGATTTCGGCCTCACCTGGCAGGGCTGCGGCTATGTCGTCTTTCGCATCCGCATTTTCGGGCAGGGCATCTTCACGCCCATTCTCGATCATCCGGAGAAGGTGTCGAACCATCCCAATCCGATCTATCGGCTCGGCGGCGTCATCGAGGCGCTGCACGAGTGGAGCCGCGCCTATGAGGTCCGCAACCGTTACGAGACGCCGGGCGGCATTTCGGTGCCGAAGGTGCAAATCGATTCCGTGCGCGCCGGCATTCCCTATTCCTTCGGCGCCGGGACGGAAGTCTGCTCGATCTACATGGAAGCGGGCCTGACCGCCAAGCAGAAGGCCGCCGACGTGCAGCACGAACTGACGCGGCTCCTCCGCACGCTTGATCTCGAGGGCTTCGACATCGAGCCGTTGGTCGTGCGGCATGGCTTCGAGGCGAGCCCGGACGCCGTCGCTCCGCTCGTCGCCGCCGTCGACGCGGCGACCGAACTCACTTTCGGCACGAAGCTCGAGCGCGCCAACCCGGTTTATTCAAGCATGTGGCGCGACCAGAACGTCTTCAACATGCATCGCATTCCGGCGGTCACGACGGGGATGCGCCGCTGGAGACCGACGAAGAAGGATCTCGGCGACAGCGCGCTGATCTATGCGCTGACGGCGCTCGCGGTTTGCGGGCGTGCGGAGGCAACGAGCGGCGCGCGTCCCATCACGTCTGTTTATGGAGACAGCCCGTTCTAACGGGCAAGGCCAAGTATGAACGATTTCAAACCGTGTGAACGCGTAACGGAAATCACGGAGGTCCTATGAGCAGTATGCTGACATATTCGGATGAACAACCGGGAATCAGCCGCGGTCTCGGTCTCGGTGTCGTCATCCTGATTCACGCGCTTCTGATCTGGGCGTTGGCGAGCGGTCTCGGCACGAAAGTCGTCGAGCTGGTCAAGGCGCCACTTCAGGTTGCCATTCTGGATGAGCAGAAAGTGCAGCCGGAGGATACACCTCCGCCCCCGCCGCCTCCGAAATTGATCGAGCCCCAGGCTTTCGTGCCGAAGCCGGAGATCGTCATCAATACGCCGACGCCTCCACCCGCTGCAATCACGGCAATCCAGTCGGAGAAGAAGCCGGAGCCGACTGAAACCATTCCTTATACGCCGGCGGTCGCCGATGGACGCGGCAACAGCCGGCCGCCTTATCCGCCTTCGGCGCGTCGCGCAGGGCAGGAGGGGCGCGTGGTGCTCCTCCTCCAGATTTCCGAAACCGGCGATGTCGTGGATGCGTCCGTGGCGCAGTCGAGCGGCTTCCCGCTGCTCGACAATGCCGCGGTCAAACAGGCGCTGGCCCGGTGGCACTTCAAGCCGGCCATGCGCGGTGGAAAGGCCGTGGCGTCGGCCATTCGCTTCGCCGTGGTCTTCAAGCTGAATGAGGCGAGTTGAATCGCTAACGAGACGAGTGCCGGCGCGTGCCGGCACAACCAAGTGACCCCAGAGGATAGAGTGTTATGACGTTCTTTCGAGTGAGTTCCAGGATTGCCGTGGCTGCCGCGGCGCTTTTCCTCGCCACCGCCCTTGCCGGCGGCGTAACGCCTGTTCGTGCCGAGGATCCCGCCCCGGCGGCTCCCGCCGCGACCGATGCTCCTGCCGCCGAAACCCCGGCGCCGACGGCGGGCGAGACGCCCGCGTCTCCGGGCGAGGAAGCAGGCGCACCCGCGGCGGAAGGTCCGATGGCCGAGAGCGCGGCGGCGCCGGATGCCAACCCGTACGGCCTTTCGGCCTTGTGGGGGCAGGGCGATTTCGTCGCGCGCGGTACGCTGTTGATCCTTGCGCTGATGTCGATGGGTTCCTGGTATATCCTCATCACGAAGCTCCTCGACATTCAGAAAATATTCTCTCAGGCCAACACCGCCGCTGAAAAGTTCGGCCCGGCCGATACGGTCAAGCTCGGCATCGCCGCGCTTCCGGCGCGCAACACATTCCGCGCCATCGCGGTCGACGGTCTCGACGCCTATGAGCAGCATCGCAAGGCGCTGCACGATCAGGGCATCGATCTGATCGAGTGGACGTCGCAGGCGCTCAACCAGTCGATGGATATCTTCGCGTCGCGTCTGCAGGGCGGTCTCGCCTTCCTCGCCACCGTCGGTTCGACGGCGCCGTTCGTGGGCCTCTTCGGCACGGTCTGGGGCATCTATCACGCGCTGATCGCGATCGGCGTCGCGGGCCAGGCCTCGATCGACAAGGTCGCGGGTCCGGTCGGCGAAGCGCTCATCATGACGGCGATCGGTCTCGCCGTCGCCGTTCCGGCGGTGCTCGGCTACAACTGGCTCGCCCGCCGCAACAAGGCGGCGCTCGCGATGGCCCGCCGCTTCTCGACGGATGTACAGACCCGCATCCTGATGGGTCAGGCGGTCTGAGCATGAAGAACTCCCATTGCGGCGGAGGAGGTTCGACATGGCGATGAACGTCGGTGGGTCCGATGCCGAGGACGAAGTGATGTCGGCCATCAACACGACGCCGCTGGTCGACGTCATGCTGGTGCTGCTGATCATCTTCCTGATCACGATCCCGGTCGCGATCCAGACCGTCCCGGTCTCGCTGCCCAAGGCGAACAACGTCGCGACGCAGACCAAGCCCGAAAACATCGTGCTGGCAGTCGATCACGACGGGGCGGTCTACTGGAACAGCGAGAAGATGGCGGACAACGCGGCGCTGCTCGTCAGGATCAAGGAAGCGGCGGTGAAGGTGCCGCAGCCTGAAATCCATGTGCGCGGCGACAAGGAAGCCCGCTTCGAGTTCATCGGCAAGGTGATCGTGGACTGCCAGCGCGGCGGCATCCAGAAGGTCGCCTTCATCACCGAGCCAGATCGCGGCGCGGCCGAGTAAGTATCAGCACAGGAGAATCCGCGATGGCAATGAATGTCGGAGGCGGCAAGGACGACGAGCCGATGATGGAGATCAACACGACACCGTTGATCGACGTGATGCTCGTTCTGCTGGTGATGCTCATCATCACCATTCCGATCCAGACCCAGGCGGTGAAGCTCGATATGCCGCAGAACGTGCAGACCCCGCCGCCCGAGGTGGAGCCGCAGGTGGTCGATCTCGAACTCGACTTCGACGGGACCGTGTTCTGGAACGGCGTCGCCGTGCCCAATACGGCGCTTCTCGACGAGTACCTGAAGGCCGCTGCGGCGCAGGATCCCCAGCCTGAAATCCACCTGAAGCCCAACCGTCTGGTCAAGTATGACTACGTCGCCAAGGTGCTTGCCGCCGCCCAGCGCCTCGGTGTCACGCGCATCGGCTTCGTCGGCAACGAACAATATATGGACTGAGGCGGAAATTTCGCCTCGTCATGAAAGGCAATGGTTGCAGTTCGTTCGGCTTGATCCGAACATTAAGAGGCAAGTTTGCAGGACCCGGACGTGGTAGGCATTCAGCGGAATGCGCCCGTCGCCGGGCTGGTAGCGTGAGTCAGGAGAGATCGATGCGAGAGATCCGTGTGAAAAGCTTGTTTGTCACCGCCGCGCTGGCGGGCCTGATGCTGCTGCCTTTCGCCTCGCCGCCCGCGCTGACGGATATCCTCGGCGCGTCCGCGGCGCAGGCCGCTGAACCGACAGTCGGCGCCGCTGTCGGCAAGCCGCTCAAGGAAGCGCAGGATCTCGCCAAGGCGAACAAGTTCTCCGACGCCATGAAGAAGGTGAAGGAAGCGAATGCCATCTCCGGCAAAACCGCCTATGAAACCTTCGTCATCAATGAATTTTCGACTTTCCTGAGCGTGAAGCTGAAGGATTACGGCTCGGCGGCGCAGTCGGCGGAAGCGGCCCTCGCGACCGGCCAGGTACCGGCGAAGGAGCGCCCGCAGCGCCTGAAGACGCTGGTGCAGCTCAATTACTCGGTCAAGAACTACGGCAAGGCGATTTCCTTCGCCAAGCAGTACCAGCAGGAAGCGGGCGCGGATGCCGAGCTGCAGCAACTCGTGACCCAGGCCTATTACCTGCAGAAGGACTATCCGAATGCCGAGGCTTCGGCGAAGGCGCTCGCCGCCTCGGCGAAGGCGGCCGGCCGCAAGCCGGACGAGACAGTGCTCCAGCTCTGGCTCTCCTCGGCCTTCCATCAGAACGACAAGGCCGGCCAGCGCGAGGCTCTGACGGTGCTGGTCGCGAATTATCCGACGCCGACCTATATGGGCGACCTCCTCAATCTCGTCGAAGCAGACCTCGGCAAGTCCGACCGGATGAGCTTCGAGGTCTATCGGCTGAAGCTTGCGGCCGGAACGCTCAAATCCTCCGACGATTATGTCGAGATGGCGCAGCTCGCGATCCAGCTCGGCCTGCCGGGCGAGGCCGAGAGCGTGATGGAGAAGGGCTTCGCGGCTGGCGTACTCGGCGGCAAGAACAAATCGCGCGAGCAGCGTCTCCAGACCATGGCAAAGCAGCAGGCGGCGCAGGACGCACCGACGCTCCAGGCCACCGCCGGCACACCCAAGGCCAAGGCGGCCCTGGCCGAGGCCTATGCCTCCTATGGCAAGCCCGACAAGGCGATCGCGCTCTACAAGGACGCGCTCGCCTCAACCTTCCCGGAAGCCGATCTTGCGCGCCTTCACCTCGGTCAGGCCTATCGCGCCAAGGGTGACGCGGCATCGGCCCGCAAGGCTTTCTCCTCCGTCAAGGACCCCAAGCTTGCCCAGCTCGCGCAGCTCTGGATCGCAGTCGCGAAGTAACGCCGAGCGACACAGATGCACGTCTCGAAAGGCGGCGCCGAAAGGGGCCGCCTTTTTCATGCATGGGTGATTCCCTCTTAAGGCCGTGAAATGTGTTTGCGGCGCCGTATCGTATCGTCTTCGGAAATTTTTCTTCGCGGCCCTCTCGCCGCTGACGCGACGTCAGGCGGCGGCACCTTTCCTCTTGGCGAAGAAACAGTCTTGACTGCTTGTATCTTGCACTCCTAGGTTGATGATGCGCCTTCGGGAGGGGCGCGTCATTGGTTGGCCGTGTAGTGGCCGGACCGGGGGAGATAACAATGAAGTACGTTCTATGGGCGAGCGCGGCCGTGGCCGCGCTCGGGGCTGGAGTCATGTCCGCATCGGCCGCCGAACCGGCGGCGTCGCCAACACCCACGACTGTGGAGACGCCAGCCGCCGTACCGCCGACAAAGGAAGCGTCGCAGGGCGTCGAGGAAATCGTCGTCACCGCGCAGAAGCGCACGGAAAACGTGCAGAAGGTTCCCGTCGCGATCACCGTCGTCACCGGTGAGCAGTTGAAGGACCTTCACATCACCGAACCGTCTCAGATCAAATATGCCGCGCCGAGTGTGCAGTTCGTCGATGCGAACTCCTCGCGTACGGAAGGTTTCGCGGTGCGCGGCATCGGTACCTTTTCTTTCGCGCCGGGCATCGAACAGAGTGTTGCGACGGTGCTCGACGGCGTCGTGTTGGGACGCACGGGGGCTGGCCTCGGTGATTTCGCAGACGTCTCGCGCGTCGAAGTGCTGCGCGGGCCGCAGGGTATGCTGTTCGGCAAGAACGCCTCAGCCGGCCTCGTGCAGATTATCACCAACCAGCCGGAACTCGGCGAATACAGCGGCAATGCGCATGTCTCGTACGGCTCTTATAACGAGCGGCATCTTCAGGGTACGGTCAATGTGCCGGTGTCCGACGATTCAGCTCTGCGCTTGACGGGGTATGAATCGTATCACGACGGCACGGTGAACAATAAGTTCAACGGTGAGGATCTGAACGACAAGCACGAGTACGGGCTGAAGGGAAAATATCTCTGGAAGCCGACCAACGACTTCAGTCTCTATGCCATTGGCGACTGGTCCCACAGTCACGCCAATTGCTGCGTCTGGACGCAACGGGAGAACATCCAGAGTTCTCTCGCTCCTTTCCTGACGAACTATCTCTACGACGCGCAGATCGCCGCAGGAATTACGCCAGGCCCGAAAAACGGCGATGTCTCGCTCAATGGACCGGTGTTCACCCGTGTGAGCGCCGGAGGCGGTTCCGTCGAGATGAACTGGACGCCGGGCGAATTCACTTTCACCTCGATTTCAGCTTACCGGTTCTGGAAAGAACAGGACGGTCTCGACGCGGACGGCACCTCCCTTTCCCTGATGGACGACAATCGCGGACATCAGAGTCAGAAGCAGTTCTCTCAGGAACTGCGTCTGACCTCACCTGCCGGAAAATTCATCGACTACGTCGCCGGTCTCTATTACTGGCACCAGGAAGTGAAAGGCGGAGATAGCGAAACCGGCGACGCCGGCGTGATCATCAGCGTTCCTTCGTCGACGTTCCTTCCGGGTGTGTCGAGCATCATCGATACGGTGACCACCGAGCAGGAGGTCAAGACGAACAGCTATGCCGCGTTCGGTCAGGGTACCGTCCATGTCGCCGACGACTTCCGGCTCATTGCCGGTGGCCGTCTGACGCGTGATGAATTGAAGCTCGACTTCGTCCGTGATTCGTCTGCCGTCTACAATCTGTCGGGCGGCGGATCGGTGACCGGCCCGTCGACCGGGTTCGGCATCCTCTATGTGACGCCCTATGCCTTCTCCGCGGAGACGTCCAACAACAACTTCTCCTGGAAGCTTGGGGCGCAGTACGATTTCACGAAGGACGTCATGGGCTATGCGACGGTCTCGCGTGGATACAAGGGTCCCGGCATCGGTGCTCTGAACTACTACAATCCGGCGAACGACACCGCGATCGTTAAGCCGGAAATCCCGACGAGCTACGAACTGGGATTGAAGAGCGCGCTTTTCAATCGCAAGCTTGTCCTCAATGCCGCCGTCTTCCAGGCGACCTACAAGGACTTCCAGGCACAGATCAACGACGGCGTCACGCCACCGGTTGGCTCCAAGATCGTCAACGCGTCCAAGCTGGAAACGCAGGGCGTGGAACTCGACTTCATGGCGCGCCCCGTCGAAGGTCTGACGCTGACCGGCGCCGCAACCTATGTGAACGCCAATTTCGGCGAGAACTGCAATTGCAACGGCGATCCGTCCAAGGACCCGTCGGGCAAGATGCTGCCGGGTACGCCGCGCTGGAGTTATACGATCGCGGGCATGTATGAGCGTCCGGTCCTTGATGAGTTGACGGGCTTTGTCGGGTTGAACTGGTACTGGCGCAGCCAGACCCACTACAGCGCCGATCCGGATCCGGCCATCTATCAGGCCACCACGCAGTCGTCATACGGTCTGCTTGGCGGTACGATCGGCGTCGGCTCCGATAACTGGAGACTGTCTCTCTACGGCAGGAACCTTCTCGACAAACGTTTCAACGCGATCTTCACGACGCTCATTCCAAGCGTGATCGCAACGCAGTCGCCGACGGGTTACAGTCAGTTCACGCCTTACGAAGCCTACCGGACGGTTGGCGTCGGCCTCGACGTCAGCTTCTGACGGCAAAACGGATCGGGGCGGCGGCAACGCCGCCCCGTCTTGCTTTCAGCCAATGGAGATTCCCCCGTGGCCGTCGTTTCGCCCGGCAAGAAACCCCGGCGCACTCAGGAAGAGCGCAGCGCGGGCACACGCGGGAAAATCATAGCGGCCGCGATCGATTGTCTTTGCCGGCTCGGCCTGCCGGCGACCTCGGTCCTCCTGGTCGCCGAACGCGCAGGGGTGAGCCGCGGCGCGATGCTGCATCACTTCCCGACCCGCATCGATCTCATGCTCGCCGTGATGAGCCATGTCTTCGATGAACATCTCGACCATTACAGGCTCGTTCTCGAGCCGATCAGTGATCCGATGGAACGTTTTATCTGCGTTGCAGAGGAGGCCTGGGAACTCCATTGCCAACCGGGGGCCATCGCCGCGATGGAGATCACACTCGCGACGCGCAGCGACCCGAAGCTCGCGGCCGCGCTGGCGCCGCTCAGCGACGAGATCGAAACACGCTCGCGCAAGGGTCACTGGGAGATCGCACGCGCGGCCGGCTTCACCGATCCCGCCGAAGTCGAGGCGCGGCGACGTCTCTTCATCGCCGCCGCGCGCAGCCTGGCGCTGGAACTCGCTTTGGAGCGTGACCCCAGCGGGCCCCGCGCCGCGCTCGCCCTGCTGAAAAGGCAAGCGACCGATCTTGTCACCAACAGACGCTCGCAGCCGACCGGCACTCGCCGACGTTAGCCCTTGCTACTGGGCCGCGCGCTGGTGTTTGCCTTCGCGAAACTCCTCGATCATCTTTTTGCAGAAGGCCGATAGATCGCCCGGCTTGCGGCTGGTGACGAGGCCGTTGTCGACCACGACGTCCTGATCGACCCAGTTGGCGCCGGCATTGCGAAGGTCGGTCTTGAGCGACGGCCAGGAGGTCATCTTGCGGCCTCTGACTGCGTCGGCCTCGATCAGCGTCCACGGGCCGTGGCAGATCGCGGCCACCGGTTTCTTCTCCTGCATGAAACTTTTGACGAAGCCGACCGCGCGGCTGTCGGTTCGGAGGAAATCGGGATTGGCGACGCCGCCCGGCAGTACAAGAGCCGCGTAGTCGTCGGGCCTTGCTTCGTCCAGTGTCTTGTCCACGTTGATTTTGTCGCCCTTCTCCTGGTGGTTCATGCCCTGGATCTGGCCGCCCTTGGGCGCGATGACCTCGACAGTCGCGCCGGCATCGACCAGCGCGCGCTGAGGCTCGATCAATTCGACCTGTTCGAAGCCGTCGGCCGCGACGATCGCGATGCGCCTACCTTTAAGTGTATCGACCATGAAAACTCCCTCTGTCGAAGGTGAGGGCCGCAGCGCAAAAGAAATGCCGTCAGCGCAGCGGCCTGACGGGCAACGGCGAAACCCGCTGCTTACCGGACGAACGTCGCCCGCATGGCCTTGTTCCAACACGTATTCCCGAATTCCCAGAAAATTACACAGATTATTTGTTGTTAAATCGATGCCGCCCGCGCGGCAGCAAAATATTTTCTTTCCCGTGTTCGTATTGTTGAATAATCTGATCAGATTAGTGGTGAATGGAAGGAGAAGGCTATGTCGGTTCAACTCGGCGACATCGCTCCGGATTTCGAGGCAGATACGACGGATGGCCATATCGGGTTTCACGAGTGGCTTGGCGACAAGTGGGGAATCCTCTTCTCCCATCCGCGCGACTTCACGCCGGTCTGCACGACCGAACTCGGCTATGTGGCGCGGCTGAAGCCCGAATTCGACAAGCGCAATGTGAAGGCGATCGGCCTTTCGATTGATCCGCTCGATTCGCATAAGAAATGGGCAGCCGACATAGGCGAGACACAGGGTACGGCGCTCAATTTCCCGATCATTGCCGATCCCGATCGTGCGGTCGCGAAGCTCTACGGGATGATCCATCCCAAACATGACGAGGTCTATACGGTGCGCACCGTCTTCGTCGTCGATCCGGCGAAGAAAATCCGGCTCACCATTACCTACCCGCAAACCGCGGGCCGCAACTTCGACGAAATATTGCGCGTCATCGACAGCCTGCAACTGACCGACGGCTATTCGGTTTCGACGCCAGTAAACTGGAAACCGGGCGAAGACGTGATCATCGTCCCCTCCGTGACCGACGAGGTCGCGAAGACGAAATTCCCCAAGGGTTGGAAGGCGCTGAAACCTTATCTCCGGTTGACGCCCGACCCGCGCAATTAATCGTATCAGTTTGGCCGACACGAGGAGGCCGGCTCATGAAAGCCTCCTGCGGTTCCGGAGTTGGATGCGATATGGACCGGTTCGCTTGCAAAGAAGATTCGCGGCGGTAGCGTCGAAGAACTCATCATTGCGGGAGAGCGCCATGTTCGTCGAGGAGGCGATCGCCTATTTTCGCAATAGCCACCCGCCGACCTTCGTAGATTGCAATGCGACCTTCGAGGCAGAAATTCTCCGTGAGGCGGCGGACTATTGGCATCTGAAAAAGGGCGAGCGAACCATGCCCGACCGCGCGGACATAGAGCCGGCTGAAATCAGGCGCCTTCTGGCATATGTTTCTCTCTTCGAAATTGAGAAGAAGGCGTCAGGCGAAGTCGAGGTCTTCCCGCGGCTGGCGAGCCGGGAGCTCGAACGGGTCATCGGTCCGCTTCAGAACAAGCCACTGTTCCAGGTGCTCGAACCGTCGACCCTTCTGCGATGGAAGATGTTCGCGGCGGGAGGCATGGGGGTGTTTCCCGCACCCGTGTTGGTCCATCAGCAACTGCTGGCGCAATACGGCGTCAGACACATCGGCGAGCTGGAAGGCGTGGTGGAGCATTTCTATGGCATCAGCACCGAACG
>NZ_DATKFR010000002.1:0-2320 GCF_035511255.1 Parvibaculum sp. | reverse complement strand
GGGATGTCGATCCCCTCGTCCTTGAGCCGGGCCATCACATCCGTCACCAGCGAGACGTGGCTGCCCGACAGGATCGAGAGGCCGAGCACATGCACGCGGCCTTCGCGCGCGGCGGCGACGATTTCCTCCGGCGTCAGGCGGATGCCGTCATAGACGACGTCCATGCCGCAATCGCGGGCGCGGACCGCGATCTGCTCGGCGCCGTTCGAATGGCCGTCGAGGCCGGGCTTGCCGACGAGGAACTTCAGCCGCCGTCCGAGCTTCTTCGAGACGGCGTCGACCATTTCGCGCACATGGTCGAGGCCCGGCACGTCGTTGCGCGCGGCGTGGGACACGCCCGTGGGCGCGCGGTATTCGCCGAAGATCGCGCGGAGCGCCGTGCCCCATTCGCCGGTCGTGACGCCGGCCTTCGCGCAGGCAATCGACGGCTCCATGATGTTGTGGCCTTCCTTGGCCGCGCGGCGGAGATCGGCGAGCGCCGCCTCGACCGCGTCATTGTCGCGGGTGCGGCGCCATTCCTTCAGCCGCGCGATCTGGTGATCCTCGACACCGGCCTCGGCGACCATGATCGAGCCTTCGCCGGTGGTGAGCGGCGACGGCGCCGTCTCGACATAAGCGTTGACGCCGATGACCTTCTGCTCGCCCGCCTCGATGGCGGCGAGGCGTTCGGAATTGGACGAGACGAGCTGCTCCTTCATATAGGCGCTTTCGATGGCTGCGATGGCGCCGCCCATCTCCTCGATCTTCTTCAATTCCTCGCGCGCTTCCGCCTTCAGCGCCTCGACCTTGGCGTCCATCACATGGCTGCCGTCGAAAATATCCTCATACTGAAGAAGATCGGTTTCGAAGGCGAGAATCTGCTGCGCGCGAAGCGACCATTGCTGGTCCCAGGGGCGCGGCAGGCCGAGCGCCTCGTTCCAGGCGGGCAACTGCACCGCGCGGGCGCGCGCCTTTTTCGAGAGCGTCACCGCCAGCATCTCGATGAGAATCCGATAGACGTTGTTTTCGGGCTGCTGCTCGGTGAGGCCGAGCGAGTTCACCTGCACGCCGTAGCGGAAACGGCGATGCTTCTCGTCGGCGACGCCGTAACGGTCGCGCGTGATCTCGTCCCAGAGATCGACGAAGGCGCGCATCTTGGCAATTTCAGTGACGAAGCGGACGCCCGCATTGACGAAGAAGGAAATACGCCCGACGTCCTGATCGAATTCATGCTCGGGCACCTGGCCGCCCGCCTTCACATGGTCGAGGACCGCGATGGCGTTCGCCAGCGCAAAGGCCAGCTCCTGCACCGGCGTCGCGCCCGCTTCCTGCAGATGGTAGGAGCAGACATTGGTGGGGTTCCACTTCGGCACCTGCGTATAGGTATAGGAGACGATGTCGGTGATGAGCCGCATCGAGGGCTCGGGCGGAAAGACATAAGTGCCGCGCGAGAGATATTCCTTGATGATGTCGTTCTGCACCGTGCCCTGGAGCTTGGCCCGGTCCGCCCCCTGCTCGTCCGCGACCGCGATATAGAGCGCCAGCAGCCAAGCAGCCGTCGCGTTGATCGTCATCGAGGTGTTCATCTTTTCGAGCGGGATATCGTGAAAGAGGTCCCGCATGTCGCCGATATGGCTGATCGGCACGCCGACCTTGCCCACCTCGCCCCTGGCGAGCACATGGTCGCTGTCGTAGCCCGTCTGGGTGGGGAGGTCGAAGGCGACGGAAAGGCCGGTCTGGCCGCGGGCGAGATTGGTCCGGTAGAGCTCGTTCGAGGCCTTGGCCGTCGAATGACCCGCATAGGTGCGGAAGATCCAGGGTTGGTCCTGCTTCACGCGCGGTTTGCCGGTCTCGTCCTTCGCCATCTCTCTTGCCTTTACGCTGCGGTCCTTTGCCGAAACGCCATTATCACAGGCTTTGCTGCGCTGCAAAAGCGGGAAAGGCTCGGGCTTCCGGCCCGGGCCTTCCGAAACGGCGCAAAGCTCGCCTTGCCCTCAATGGACGTTGACGAGAATGTCCACGATGAGGCCGGTCGCGATCGCGGCCAACACGACGTCGTCGCCGACCATGTAGTATTCATAGCCCGGACGCGGATGGAACCGGACGCGCAGCTCCGGCGGCAGCGGATGGCGGTAATCGCGCGGCAGCTTGTAGCCGACATAGACGCGATGCTTCGGGCGCGGCGCATCCCATTTGTGATTGCGATAGTAGTCGCGCACATAGCGGGATTCGTCGTGCATGAATTCGGGATGGCCGGCCGGCTCATTGCGATGAGATTGCTGAGCCTGCGGCCTTCCCTGCGGTTGCGGGCTGTGCGACTGCCCCTGCGGTTGACCGTGCT
>NZ_DATKFR010000001.1:0-2626 GCF_035511255.1 Parvibaculum sp. | reverse complement strand
TGCGGCATGAGCGCGCGCGAACCATATAAATGGTCCTTCGGCGCGGAGCGCGCCGGCGATATCGCGCGCTTCCGTCTCTGGGCGCCGAGCCGCGATGCCGTGAGCGTCGCCATCGAAGGCCGGGCCGACCTGCCGATGACGAGGCGCGACGGAGGCTGGTTCGAAGCCGAAGCCGCCATCGCCCCGGACACGGCCTATCGCTTCCGCCTCGGCCCCGACGATCTCGCCGTGCCGGACCCTGCGGCCCACGCTCTTGATGGCGATGTGCCGACCGGCGCGAGCCGTCTCGCCGATCCCGACAGCTATCAATGGCGCGTCCCGGACTGGCGCGGGCGGCCGTGGCGCGAAACCGTGCTCTATGAATGCCATGCCGGGTTGCTCGGCGGCTTTCGCGGCGTCATCGACAAGCTCGATCATCTGGCTGCGCTCGGCGTCACCGCCGTCGAGCTGATGCCCATCGCGGATTTTCCGGGTGCGCGGAACTGGGGCTATGACGGCGTTCTGCCCTACGCGCCCGACGGCGCCTATGGTTCGCCCGACGATCTCAAAGCGCTCGTCGATGCCGCCCATGAGCGCGGCCTGATGATGTTCCTCGACGTCGTCTACAACCACTTCGGCCCCGTCGGAAATTATCTTCACGCCTATGCCTCGCCCTTCTTCCGCGAAGACGTCTCGACGCCATGGGGCGCCGCCATCGATTTCCGCCAGACGGAGGTCCGCGATTTCTTCGTCGAGAACGCCATCTACTGGCTGACGGAATTCCGCTTCGACGGCCTGCGCTTCGACGCGGTCCACGCGATTGCCGATCAGGACATCCTGACGGAACTGTCCGAGCGCGTGCGCGCAGCGGTCGACCCCGACCGCCATATCCATCTCGTGCTCGAAAACGACGCCAATCAGGCGCGCTATCTCGAACGCCATTTCGATGCCCAGTGGAACGACGACGTGCATCATGTGCTCCACGTCCTGCTCACCGGCGAAACCGAAGGCTATTACGAGGATTATGCAGAAGCGCCGGTGGCCAAGCTCGCGCGCGCGCTCTCTTCCGGCTTCGTCTATCAGGGCGAACCGTCGCCGCATCGCGGCGGCGAAACGCGCGGCCAGCAGAGCGGGCATCTGCCGCCGACGCGCTTCGTGCATTTCCTCCAGAACCACGACCAGATCGGCAATCGCGCCTTCGGCGAGAGGCTGACGACGCTGGCCGAGCCCCAACCGCTCGAGGCCGCGCTGGCGCTCATCCTGCT
Source organism: Parvibaculum sp. (assembly GCF_035511255.1). Lineage (GTDB taxonomy): Bacteria > Pseudomonadota > Alphaproteobacteria > Parvibaculales > Parvibaculaceae > Parvibaculum. The sequence goes on along the minus strand of NZ_DATKFR010000001.1, from coordinate 1,382 downwards.
CAGCCCGCAAATTCCGATGCTCTTCATGGGCGAGGAATGGGGCGCGCGAACACCCTTCCTCTATTTCACCGATCACGATCACGAACTCGCGCAAGCCGTGCGTGAAGGCAGGCAGCGCGAATTCGCCGCCTTCAAGGCCTTCAAGGATCCAGCGCGGCGCGCCCTCATTCCCGATCCCAACGATCCGGAGACCTTCGCCTCCTCGCGTCCCGATTTCAGCGAGGTGCAAAGGCCGGAAGGCGCGGCGCGGCTGGCGCTGACGCGCGATCTCCTCGCCCTTCGCCACAAGGAGATCGCGCCGCGACTCGACGGGACGCGATCGGAAGGCGCCGACGCCATCGGTGCCGCCGCCGTCGCCGCGCGCTGGCGTCTCGGCGATGGTGCGCGGCTCTCGCTCTATCTCAACCTCGGCGGCGAGCCCGTCGAGCTATCGGGCGACCGGGTAGGCCGCCTCCTTTTCGAGTCGCATAAGGGCGACGCGGAAAGCCTGCGGAACGGAAGCCTCCCCGTCGCCTCTCTCGTCGCCTTTCTGGAGGATCGCCCATGAGCGACGACAGCCTGCGCGAGCTCGCGCACTTCGCCGGCATCGCGCCGTCATGGGTCGACGCCGCCGGCCAGCCGCACGAGGTTTCGCTCGACGTGCTGCGAACGATCCTCACCGCCTTCGGCCTTCCGGCGACCACGGCCTCGCAGATCGCGTCGAGCCGCGTCGCGCTGCGCGGCATCGCCTCCGACGCGCCCCTGCCGCCGCTTCTGATCGTCACGGCGGGCGAACCCATCCGGTTGCCGCCGCTCGCGCGCTTCGGCGAGATCGCGCATTACCGGATCGTCCTCGAAGACGGCGTCTTCGTCGATGGCGCCGTCCAGCGCGACGCCGACGGCTTCCATCTGCCCGCGGTCGGCGATATCGGCTATCACAGGCTCCAGATCGGTTCGGAGGACGTCACGCTCGCCGTCGCGCCGGCACGCTGCTTCACGATTGCCGATATTCATACCGGTATCGACGGGCAGCCGCGCCTCTGGGGCGTGCAGGCGCCGGTCTATAGTCTGCGCCGCAAGGGCGATGGCGGCATCGGCGATGGCGGCGCGCTCGCGCAAGCCGCGCGTGCCGTCGCCGCACGGGGCGCTTCCGCCTTCGCGATCAATCCCGTGCATGCGCTCTTCTCCGCTGCGCCCGACCGCTACAGCCCCTATGCGCCGTCGAGCCGCGCTTTCCTCAATCCGCTCTATGCCGATCCGGCGGCGGCTCTCGACACCGCAACCATTGCACGCGCATCGGATGGCGACCTCGCCGCCGCGCTCTCGGTGCTCGAGGCCCTGCCGCAGATCGACTGGCCGGAGGCGGGCCGCGCCAAGCTCACGCTTTTCCGTCGCCTGTTCGA